>JAQGMS010000254.1 GCA_028292245.1 Ramlibacter sp. | reverse complement strand
GGAGCGCATTGCCATCGACGTGGCGTCGTTGCCTAGTCTGCCGGGCGTCTATCGTTATTTCGACGCTCAGGACAGCGTACTTTACGTCGGCAAGTCGCGCTACATGTAGCGGAGTGTCAGCAGCTATTTCCAGAAGAACCACGGCGGCACGCGCATCGGCCACATGATCGGAAAGATCGTGCGGATGGAGACCACCGTCGTGCGCTCCGAAGCCGAAGCGCTGCTGCTGGAAAACAACCTGATCAAGACTCTGAACCCGCGCTACAACATCCTGTTTCGCGACGACAAGAGCTACCCCTACCTGAAGATCTCGGGGCCCGACAAGGCAGCCGGCGAAGCGGCCACACCGACCGCGGCGACCTTCCCGCGTGTCGCCTACTACCGTGGCGCGGTCGATCGCAAGCACCGCTATTTCGGCCCCTATCCCAGCGCCTGGGCGGTGAAGGAATCGATCCAGCTGCTGCAGAAGGTGTTTCGCTTGCGGACTTGCGAGGACACGGTCTTCGCCAATCGCACGCGACCCTGCCTGCTGTACCAGATCAAGCGCTGCTCGGGACCTTGCGTCGACCTGATCTCGCCGCCGGACTACCACCAGGACGTCCAGAACGCGCAAGCATTCCTGCGGGGTGAAACGCAAGCCGTGCTGGCCGCGCTGGAGACGCGGATGATGCAGCACTCGCAGCAACTGGAGTTCGAGCAGGCGGCCGAATTGCGCAACCAGATGGGCGCGCTGTCGAAGGTGCTGCACCAGCAGTCGGTCGAAACCATCTCCGACAAGGACGTCGACATCCTGGCCGTCAAGGTGCAAGGCGGCAAGGCCTGCGTGAACCTGGCCATGGTGCGCGGCGGCCGCCACCTGGGCGACCGGGCCTACTTTCCGACCCACATCGAGGACGCGGCGGCGGTGCAGGATTTCGACAGCCTGGCCGGCGAGGGCATTGAGCCGGCCCCGCCGGTGCCGGTCGAAGTGCAGGTGCTGGAAGCCTTCATCGCGCAGCACTACATCGGCGTGCCGCCGCCGCCGGCGCTGATCACCAGCGAGCTGGTGAGCCGCGAGCTGATCGAGGCGGTGTCCGAACATTCAGGCCTGAAGATCTCCGCGGTGCACAACCCGCGCGAACAGCGCCGGCTCTGGCTGGAGATGGCGCAAACGAACGCCGGCCTGCAACTGGCCCGGCTGCTGGCGGAGGAGGGATCACAGCAGGCCCGCACGCGCGCACTGGTCGAGGCGCTGGACCTGTCACCCGACGACCTCGACGGCTTCCGGATCGAGTGCTTCGATATTTCCCACACCGGGGGCGAGTCGACGCAGGCCTCGTGCGTGGTGTTCCATCACCACAAGATGCAGAACTCCGAATACCGGCGCTACAACATCGACGACATCACGCCGGGCGATGACTATGCCGCCATGCGGCAGGTGCTGATGCGCCGCTATGCCAAGCTCGCCGAGGCAGGCCGCGACCCGCCGGACGCGACCCCGCCGCGGGGCGCCGGCGGCAGCGCGGGACGCCTGCCCGACCTGGTGCTGGTGGACGGCGGCAAGGGCCAGGTGAGCATGGCGCGCGAAGTGTTCGCCGAACTGGGGCTGGACCTGGCGGTGATCGTGGGTGTCGAGAAAGGCGAAGGCCGCAAGGTCGGCCTGGAGGAACTGGTCTTCGCCGACGGCCGCGAGAAGGTGTACCTGGGCCGGGATTCGGCCGCCCTGATGCTGGTGGCGCAGATCCGTGACGAGGCGCACCGCTTCGCCATCACCGGCATGCGCGCGCGCCGGGCCAAGGTCCGGGTGGGCGGCAGCCAACTGGAGGACATCCCCGGCATCGGCGCCAAGAAGCGTGCCCGGCTGCTGCAGCGGTTCGGTGGCGTGCGCGGCGTGGCCGCGGCCGGAGTGGACGACATCGCCAGCGTCGAGGGCATCTCCCGGGAACTGGCGGAAGAGATTTATCGCGCGCTGCACTAAGGCGCGCTGCCCCCCATGCCAGAATCGGGGCCATGTTCTTCACCATCCCCACCATCCTGACCTGGACGCGCATCGTCGCGATCCCGCTGATCGTGGGTGTCTTCTATCTGGGATGGAACCCTTCGCTGCAGAACCTCATCGCCACCGTGATGTTCGTCACTTTCGCGCTGACGGACTGGCTGGACGGCTACCTGGCGCGCAAGTTGAACCAGACTTCGTCTTTCGGCGCTTTCCTGGACCCGGTGGCGGACAAGTTCCTGGTCTGCGCTTCGCTGCTGGTGCTGGTCCACCTCAATCGCGCCGATGTGTTCGTGGCGCTGATCATCATCGGCCGCGAAATCGCGATCTCGGCATTGCGCGAGTGGATGGCGCAGATCGGCGCTTCCAAGAGCGTGGCCGTGCACATGCTGGGCAAGCTCAAGACGACGGCACAGATGGTTGCCATTCCCTTCCTGCTGTACGACGGCTTGCTTTTCGGCCTGATCGACACCGGCGTCTGGGGCACCTGGCTGATCTGGATCGCGGCCATCCTCACGGTCTGGTCGATGATCTATTACCTGCAAAAGGCCCTGCCCGAGATCCGCAAGCGAGTGAAATAGGGCGAAGGACATGACTTCCAATTCGCGGCAGGACGCCCTGGTGCGGGCCATGCCGGCCGTCTTCGTGCTGATCTGGAGCACCGGATTCATCGTGGCGCGCTACGGCATGCCGCACGCGCCGCCGATGAAGTTCCTTGCGTTGCGCTACTTCCTCTCGGTGGCCTGCTTCGCTGTCTGGGCAATGGCGGCCCGGGCGGCCATGCCGGCCGGCCGGCAGCAGGTGAAGCACCTGGCTGTCACCGGAATCCTCATGCATGCCGGGTACCTGGGTGGCGTGTGGGCGGCGGTCAAATTGGGCATGGGCGCCGGGCTGGTGGCGCTCCTGGTGGGGCTGCAGCCGGTGCTCACCGCTATCTGGGTCTCATCCCGCGGCGGCGCGGTAGCAGCACGCCAGTGGGCCGGCCTGGCCTTGGGCTTCGGCGGCCTGGCGCTGGTGGTTTGGCAGAAGCTCGGTGTCGGCGAGATTCACGCCATCAACTTCCTGCTGGCGCTCGGTGCGCTGCTCAGCATCACTGCGGGAACGCTCTATCAAAAGCGCTTCGTCGCGCCCTGCGATGTGCGCACCGCCAGCCTGGTGCAGCTGTGTGCCGCATTCGTCGTCACGGCGCCGCTGGCCCTGCTGGAGCCGGAAGGCATGCATTGGAACGGGCAACTGGCCGCGGCGATGGCCTGGTCGGTGCTGGCGCTGACATTGGGCGGCAGTTCGCTGCTGTATTTGTTGATCCAGCGCGGCGCGGCCACGGCAGTGACCAGCCTGCTGTACCTGGTGCCGCCTTGCACGGCGGTGATGGCCTGGCTGCTGTTCGGCGAAGCGATCACGGTATTCACGATCGCCGGCATGGCGCTCACGGCGGTGGGCGTGAGCCTCGTAGTGCGCTCGCCTTCGCCGCGCCCTTGAGCTTCCACGGTTCGCCGCGAAAGCGCTCGGCCAGGAAATCGATCAGCAGGCGCACCCGCTTGGGCGTCTGCGCGCGGTGCGGCGCGAGCCAGTGGATGTCCGCATCCCACATGGCGTAGCCGGGCAGCACGCGCACCAGTTGCCCGGAGGCGAGTTGAGGCGCGATGTCCCAGAGGCTGCGCAGCATGATGCCGCGCCCCGCCAGGCACCAGTCGCGCACCAGTTCGCCCGAGTTGCTGGACAACGGGCCTTGCACACGCACACGGGTTTCCGTCTTGTCGCGCTCACGGCGCAGTCCCCAGACGTCGAAGCGTTGGTCGCTTTCGCGCACGATCAGGCAGTCGTGCAGCGCGAGGTCCGCCGGCACCTGCGGCAGGCCCCGCTCGCGCAGGTATTGCGGCGCGGCAACCACCACCCGCTGGTTGCGCGCCAGCCGCCGGCTGACCCATTCGGATGCGCGTTGCCCATGTACCGACCACAGCCACACGGCGCCGTCATAGCCTTCCACCGCCAGATTGGGCAGCCTTTCGGTGAGCTGGAGCTGCACCTGCAAGCGGGGATGGCGCGCCTGGAACTCGGCCAGCGCGGGACCCAGCCAGAGCCGGCCGAAGCCGAATGTGGCCGCCAGCCGGATCACGCCGGAAGGTTCGCTGCGCTTTTCATGCAGGTCGGCCTCGAGCTGCGAGAACGCCTGCAGCAATTGCGTGGCGCGCTCGCACAAGGCCTCGCCCTCCGCCGTGGCGACGACGCGCCGCGTGGTTCGCTGGAACAACTTGAAACCCAGCCGCGCTTCCAGGGCCGCCAGCTTCTTGGTCACGACCGATGGCACCACGCCGGCGGCCGCCGCGGTCGCGGCCAAGCTGCCATTGGCACGCACGGCGAGCAGCAGTTCCAGATCGGTACGGTCGAGCAGGGCTTGCAAGTGTTTCCACCAGGGAAATAATCGATTGCCGGATTATTGCTTGCGGCGGGCCCCCCGCCAAGCCAGAATGAGCCCATGCTGGAGACATTCGAGAAGTTCGAGGTGGTGCGGGACGGCGTTCGCTTGAACGCACGCAGCGGCGGCCGGGGCGAACCCCTGCTGCTGCTGCACGGCCATCCGCAAAGCCACGCGATGTGGCACCGCGTCGCGCCGGCGCTGGCGGAGGAATTCACCGTCGTCATGATGGACCTGCGCGGCTATGGCGATTCGGGCCGGCCCGAACCAGGGGAGGGCAGCCGCGCCTATGCCAAGCGCGAGATGGCGCTGGATGCGCTGGTTGTGATGCAGGCCCGCGGTTACTCTCGCTTCCGGGTGCTGGCCCATGACCGCGGGGCGCGGGTGGCGCATCGCCTGGCCGCCGATCATCCGCAGTCGGTCGATCGCCTCATGCTGCTGGACATTGCGCCCACGCTGGCGATGTACGAGCGCACATCGCTTGCATTCGCCCAGGCCTATTGGCACTGGTTCTTCCTGATCCAG
>JAQGMS010000201.1 GCA_028292245.1 Ramlibacter sp. | reverse complement strand
GTTCTCGCGGCAACTGAGCTCCGGGTAGAACGCGTACTCCTGCGGCACCCAGGCAATCGTCGCGCCGGAGGACGGATGCCGGATTTGCCCGCCCTGCGGCGTGCGCAACCCCGCAAGGAGATTGATGAGGGTCGATTTGCCCGAACCGTTGGGCCCGAGCAATCCCACGGCCTGGCCGCGCACCAGTTGCAGGTCGACACCATTCAGCGCGGGCTCGGCCTGGCCGGCATAGCGATAGACCAGCTGCTCGGCCGCGACGAGGACAGAGTCGCCGCTCATTGACGGCCCGGCAGCACCGGGGCTGGTTTGAGGCTGCGCCACAAGGCCAGCGGCGCCATGCCGCGCAACAGCAGGCGCCGCGCGACCATCACCACGATCTTCGCGATGTCGACCACCGGCCGGAAATGGGAGCGGCGCGCATTGGCGGGGTAGCGCCCCGGAATGGCCACGGCCAGCGTGCTGTGGCCCTGCTGCGCCGCCTCGATCAGGATCTCGCTCTCGAACGTGAAGCGGCTTCCGTGAACTCTTCCGCTTTGCGCGATCCGCATGACCTCGCGCGGATAGACGCGAAAACCGGATTGCGAGTCGGCGATCGGGTGGCCCGCCGCCCATGAAATCCAGAAGCAGGCGAAGCGGTTGGCCCGGTAGCGCGACGGCGGGAACTGCGCGCGGTCGTGCAGGCGCGAGCCGATCACGATGCGATCGGGGTGCCGCCGCCACGCGGCCAGCAGGGCGCAAGCGTCGGCCGGGTCGTGCTGGCCGTCGCCGTCCAGCGCGATCACGCAGCTCGCTTGCTGGGCCAGCGCGTGGCTGAAGGCGGTGCGCAGGCTGGCCGCCTTGCCCAAGTTGACGTCGTGGACCAGCAGCGTGACCGGCAAGCCCTGCAACTGCGCGGAGGTGCCGTCGCTGGATCCGTCGTCGACCACGATCACGCGCGGGCATTGCGCCAATGCTTGCAGGACCAGCGCGCGTATGGTCGCCGATTCCTGGTAGGCGGGAATCGCGATCCACACGTCGTCCCACGAAGACGGCTGCTGCGGGTCTGGTGGGGCCTGCATGGTCAGTACAGGCCTCCGTTGACGCCGACGATCTGTCCGGTCACGTAGCTGGCGGCGTCGGACGCGAGGAACGCGACTACCGCGGCGACCTCCTCGGGACGGCCGGCCCGGCCGGCGGGAACCATCGCCTTCACTTTGTCGGGAGGGAACGCCGGTTCAGCGATGCCGGTGTCGATCACGCCCGGCGCGACGGCATTGACGGTGATGCCGCGCCCGGCGAGTTCCATCGCGAGCGATTTCGTCGCGCCGTGCAAGCCGGCCTTGGCCGCCGCGTAGTTGCTTTGGCCGCGATTGCCGGCTTGGCCCGCCACCGAACTGATATTGATGATCCGGCCCCAGCGGGTGCGCACCATCGGCAGCAGCAAGGGCTGCGTGACGCGGAAGAAACCATGCAGGTTGATGTCGATGACGTCGTTCCACGTCGACGCGCTCATGCCCGCCATGAGCGCGTCCTCATGCTTGCCGGCGTTGTTCACGAGGATCTGGATCGGCCCGGCCGCCAGCATCGCTTCGACGGCGGCTTGCACCTGCGCGGCGTCGGCCAGGTCGAAGGCGACCGCTTCCGCCCGGCCCCCGGCGGCCACCAGTTCTTGTACCAAGGCCTGTGCGCGCTCGACGCCGCGATGCGCGTGGACGATCACGTGCACGCCCTGGCCCGCCAGCGCACGGCAGATGGCCGCACCGATCGCGCCGCTGCCGCCCGTGACCAGCGCGCGCTTCGAAGCGCCGGAAGCGGTCTGCTCGCTCATGGCGCGGCGGAAGGCCCGAATGCCACGATCAGCCGGCCTCTCGCGATGGGCCGGCTTGAATTGGCGACTTCGAACGAATACAGGCAGCCGGAGGCCAACCGGCCGAGGATGTCGGCGCGGACAGTGAGCGCCCCACCGTTGGCCGGGAAGCGCGGGCTTTGCAGCTCCACGTCGATCAGTTTGGCCAACACGCCGGCCCGCGGCTCGAAGGCTTCGTCAACCAGCGCGCCGTGCAGCGCGGTTGCTTGCGCAGCGTATTCGGCGGCTGCGATCGCGGGCACCTCGCCCTCGCGCGCCAACGGATGCATGGGCCCAGGCTCCGCGCAGCGGCAAGCGATGTGCGCCGCGTCCCACAGCGTGACGGCATCGATCAGGCACATCGCGCCTGCATGCGGCACCAGGCGTTCGATCCGGGCGCGGTCCGGCATCATGCCCGGCCTCCGGCCAGGCGCCGCAGACTCAGCATCTGCGCGCCGAACGAGAAGCGCTGCGCCGAATCGTCGTCCGCATCGAGCAACCCCAGCGCGGCCATGGCGCGCGCGCTGGATGATCCGGCCAGCGGTTCGGGATACCAGGGCGGCAGCGGCGATGCCGGCCCTGCGCCCGCCGGCTCGATCTGCACCGCGAACGAGCCCAACCGTGGTGGCGGGGCATCGGCCATCCCGGAACTGATGATCCACGCGCAGGCCGTCGCGTCGTTCACGGGCAGCAGTTCGTTCAGGGGCGGCGTCATGGCCGGATCGTAGACGACCAGCAGCACCGGCTGCCGGCTGGCGGCCGCTTCGGTCACCGCACACAGAAGGCCGCCCGCAAAACTTTCGACGCCCAGGCTGACCAGCGTGGCCGGTTGCCGGTTGCGCCAGGCGATGGAGAAGTAACCCGACGGCGCGTTGGGCACGGAGTTGGGGAACAGCAGCGGCGAAATCTGGCGCGTCGTGGCCACGGCCTCCAGCATCTGCTGGCAAACCTCGCCGGTCCCCTCGTCGGTGGCAAACACCGAACGCATCACTTCCGCCGGGAACGGGCTTTCCTGCAGTGCCTGCGCGATGCACGCAAGCACCAGGCGGACCACCTGGCTGGCGCGCCGCCGCTCATGGGCCGGCAACATCGCGGGGCTGGGCAATTGCAGCGGCTGGTGGATGTAAGGCCTCTCGCCGTTGGCCAGTGCCCGAAGGTCGGCCAGCGTGGGAAGCCCCGGCGCCAGCACCGCGGCTGCATGAACGTTGAAATGAAGGCTGTTCATGTCACTGCCCTCACTTGACCAGGCTGAATATCAATGCGCAATTGCTACCGCCGAAGCCGAAGCTGTTGCTCATCGCGTGGCGCAACCGGGCCGGCCCGGGCTGCGTCACCAGGTCCACGGGAAGCTCCTGGTCCGGGTTCGAGCAGTTGGCTGTCGGCGGCAGGGCCTGCCGCTCCAGCGCCAGGACCGTGACGAGGGCCTCCACGATGCCGGCCGCGCCCAGCGTGTGACCGGTGACGCCCTTGGTGGAAGACACCGGCACGCCGCGCGGCCCGAACACGGCGGCCAGCGCGGCGGCCTCGGCGCGGTCGTTGGCGGGCGTGGCGGTGCCGTGCGCATTCACATAGCCGATATCCGCTGGCGCGAGCCCGGCCGCCGCCAGCGCTATCTGCATCGCGGCTTGCGCGCCCTCGCCTTCGGGATGCGGTGTCGACATGTGCCAGGCGTCGCTGGATTCGCCGCCGCCGGCGAAGCCCACCGCCGCCGGGGCCCGTTCGAGCAACGCGAAGCCCGCGGCCTCACCGATCGAGATGCCTTTGCGTTCCGCATCGAAGGGCCGGCAAGCGCTGTCCGAGAGCAGTTGCAACGCGTCGAAGCCGTGCAGTGTGGACAGGCACAGGCTGTCGACGCCGCCGACGATCGCCGCGTCGATCAGGCCCGCGTCGATCCAGCGCTGCGCCGTGAGAAAGACTTTTGCGCTCGACGAGCAGGCGGTGGAGATCGTGACCATCGGTCCTTGCAAGCCCAGCACTTGCGCGCTGAAGCGGCACAGCGCATCCAGCGCGTGGTTGCGGCGGTAGTCGAAGCCCACCGGCCACTCGCCGTTCTCGCGCCGCTGCGCATAGGCGATTTCGGTGCTGCGAATGCCGGAAGTACTGGTGCCAAGCACGAGGCCGATTCGATGAGCGCCGTGCTTCGCAACGGCGGCATTCAGTTGCCGGCGAAAGGCCGCGTCTTGCAGCGCCAGCCAAGCCAGGCGATGGTTGCGGCTGTCCCATTCACGCAGGTGAGCGGCCAGGTGGGAGTCGTCCACGCCGGGCACCGCGCCGACCCAGCACGGCAGATCACACCAGCCCAGGTCGTTCGGCCGCAGCGCGGTGCGGCCTTGGCCGGCGAAGTCCCACAAGGCTGCGGTGCCGTGACCTGCGGGATGCACAACGGTGGTGGCGGAGATTCCAAGCACGCGATTCCAGTATTTCTTAAAGACCGCCGGCGGGTCGGCGCGCCGCTCGGCATTCCAGCAGCGTGTGGTAGCCGCCGACGCCGTCGGTCACCGCGGAAATCTCCAGGCCCGCGCGCTCGACGAGGCCGAGAAACACCGCCGAATCGTACATCTGGCTATTGCCGTTGGCAACGGAGGCGAAATAAAGCGAGGTCTGCTGCAAGCTGAACGCCGCGGCCTCGAAACGCTGGCGGTCCCAAAAGAGTTCGAGAATCCAGACGCGCCCATCCGGCCCCAACGATTCGCGCACCTTGCGCAGGATCGCGACGATCTGCTCGTCGGAGAAGCAATCCAGGAACTGGCTCATCCAGGCCAGGTCGTAGCCCGCCGGCAGCTTGGCTTGCGGATCGAGCAGGTCCGTGGGATGGAATTGCGCGCGCTGCTCCAGGCCGGCCTGCTCCAGTCGCTGCCGCGCGCGCTGCAGTTGCGGTGCGAGGTCGACCAGACCGACCTCCATCGCCGCAAAGCGCGTGAGGCACAGCTGCGCCCATTTGCCGGTGTTGCAGCCGACATCGAGCAGTCGCGGTGGCGGTTCGGCCGCCAGGCGATCGAGCGCCGCGGGAAATGCCTGGTCCGAATAGAAGTGATCGAACGCGTGCCAGCTGCCCAGCGCCGGCTCGGGCATGACCGACAGGCCCTCGTACAGCGTGGGCCACGGCCCGAGTTCCTGCAACCCCGCCGGCCGGCCTTGGTCGAGCGACTCGCCCAGGTGCGCGGCAGCCTGGTAGCAGACGTCGCGCGTGAAGTCGAAATTGACCCGGGTCATCTCGTCGTCGAGCAGGAAGCGTCCCAGCTTGCCCAGGAAAAATCGCCCATCGCGCCGCCACACGATGTTCAACCCCAGTCCGGCCTCCAGCAGGACGCGCGCTGCGTAGGCCGACAAGCCGGTGGCCGCAGCCACTTCGTCGATCGAGCTTCCTTTCGCCGCCTTGGCCAGCGCGGCGAGCACGCCGCGATCGCGCATGACCGCGGTCGCCTGGAAGGCCAGCGGCGCGAAGGCCAGCCATTGCGCGGCGCTTACCGCTTGCATCGCGGTCAACGGGTCTTTGTCGTACATGGCCATTCTTGTCTTCCAGATCGCCTCAAGGGAGCAGGCGGATGGTGGTGCGTTCGCCCTGGCGTTCGGCGACGATGATGACCTGCAGCCGGTTGACTGTCCCCTGCAACTCCACGGATTCGATGTAGCGCCCGACGTCGGGGCCGCGCGGCTGCAGCCGCGCACGCCATGCCCGTTCATCGCCGTGCAGTTCGATGCGAAAGTCGCGCTCCAGCGCGGCGACGTCGCCTGCGGCGACGCGGCGCATCACATCCGCCAGCGGCGCCACGGCCGGGGCCTGGCTGAACAGAATCTGCTTGCGGCCGGCGCCGCCGGAGCCGATCCACTCGATGCGGTCGGGCAACAGCCGCCAGGTTTCCTGGCGCGGCGATTCGACCCGCTTTTCCAGCGACTGCGGCGTGGAGTGCATGGTGCCGCGCGAGGTCATCGGCGCTTCCAGCCACGGTGACTCGCGCTTCTCTTCGAACGGCACGGATTGCCGCGCGGAGGTTTGCAGCAGGCGCTGCAGCTCGGGCACGGTGATCGCATTGGCGGCGGACCCGATGGCACCGAGGCAGGCCGCGGCCAGCGCGATGGCGATGTTGCGAAAGCGCCCGCTCACGGCGCGCGTCCTGGCGCGTCACCCCAATAGGGATAGAAGTTGAACCAGTTCAGCGGGTACTGCCGCGCATACCGTTCGAGCAAGGCAGCATAGCGGTCCACGACCGGCTGCAGCGCGGCGCCACGGGCGGCCACCGGCGCGGGCGCGCCGAACTCCACGAACTCGATGCGGTAGCGGTTGCCGCCCTCGTAGAGCCCGAAGCACATGACGACCGGCGCCTGGCTGCGCGCGGCCAATACGTGCGGTGCAATCGGCATCAAGGTCTCCCTTCCGAGAAATCGGGCCGGCAGGCTGGCGGTGGGCCCGTCAACGCGATCCGCCAGCAGCGCAATGATCTCGCCTCGCACCAGCGCCTCATGCGCGCGCAGGTAGCTGTCGGGCCGGCCCAGCGGAATCATATTCGGCGCGAACTCATCAATGCCGGCGATGCGCCGCACCTTCGAGCGCGGGTCGATGCGCATCACGATGCTGATCGGCCGGCCGTCCATTGCCCGTTGCGCCAGCATCATCAGGTCGAAGCTGCCCAGATGCGACCCGAGCACCACACAGCCATGGCCGCCTTGCAACAGGCGGTCCACCAGCGGCAGGCCCGCTATCGTCACCTCGAACCGGTGGAAGTCGCCGGCGGCCATGTACACGCGATCCAGCAGCGTGACCGCGAAGCTGTAGAAGTGCGCGAAGATTTCGCGCCAACGCGCGCGGCGGTCGTGCACCGCCTGCAAAAACTCGGCCGAGGCCCGGCGCGCGGTACGGTCGGTCAGCATGAAATACAGCACGACCGGGTAGAGCAAGGCTCGGCACAGCGGCCTGCCCGCCGCGCGCGCGAGCCACACGATCAGGCGTATCAGCCAGGCACTGCCGCGTTCGGCCTTGTCGGTCCAGAGGCTCATGCGCCGGGGTCGCCGTGCAGGGGCGCGGACAGTGTGCCGGCGCCGCGAGCAATCGTCACGACGGCAGCTGCGCGCCGGGCCGACACCCGAAAGGAGAACTTCGCAGCCTCGACTTCGCACGACGCGTGGGCCTGCTCGCCCGGCAGCAGCGCCGAGGTGAACTTGACCTGCTGCAGATGCGTGACGTCGCGGCCGGTCAACCGCAGCAGCGCTTGCAGCACGTTGTCCAGCAGCAGCACGCCCGGCACGATCGGCCGGCCCGGAAAGTGCCCGGGCAGGCTCGGGTGATCGGCCGCCACACAGAAGTCGAACTCGAGGCGCTTCATCGGCCGCGACCCTTCAGCACATGCGCGGCATAGAGCTCGTCGAGCGCGGCGCGCGGCAGCTTGCCGTTTTCGGTGCGCGGCAAGCGATCCACGTGGATGATGGCCCGGGGCAGGAAGACCGGGTCCATCCGCGCGCGCAGCCACCGGTCGGTCGCGGCCCGCTCCAGCGCCTTTCCCGCATGCACCAGGACCAGCCGTTCGGTCGGCGAGCCGCTGGCCGGCAGGTAGAACACGCCATCGCCCAAGCCCGGCAGGTCCTGGAGCAAGAGATTGAGGCCCGCCAGCGAGGCGCGCCGCCCGGCGATCTTGATCAGGTCACCGTCGCGGCCGAGCAGCCTGAAGCCGCCTTGCGCATCGAGCTCGACCTGGTCGGACAGCACTTGCGGCGAGGGAAAGTGCGTGCCCCACACTTGCGTGCCGCCTGCCGAGGGTTCGACTCGCACGCCGTCCACGGCACGCCAATGTTCATCCAGCGCGGTGCGCCGCATGGCGACCACGCCGGTTTCGGTCGAGCCGTAGATCTCCATCACCGGTGCGTGCACCAGGGCCTCGGCTTGCGTAGCCAGGGTTGGCGCAAGCGGCATGGTCGACACCACCACCAGGCCGCAATGCGGCACGGCCTCGCCGGACTGCGCAAGCGCGCGCAGGTGCAACGGCGTCGCGATCCAGGCTGTCGCGCTCGTGCATCGTTCGAACGCGGCGCGCACGTCGGCGGGCAGCAACGGCCGGCTGTCGGCGACGGCAATGCCGGTGACCAGCGACAGCATGACGGATGTTTCCACACCGAACATGTGCTGCGGCGGCACGCTGCAGACGATTTGCCGCAGCGCCGGCAGGCCTCCCTCTATTTCGCGGTCCAGCCGCGCGGCCAGCACGCGCGCGCCGCGGGCCATCTGCCCCAGCGTCTTGACCTGCGCCCGCGGCGTTCCGGTGCTGCCCGACGTGTAGAGACACAGCAACAGAGCGTTCCCATCGCAAGTCCAGGCCAGCGCGGCATCGGGCGGGCAAGCCGCGCCGGGTTGCGGCATGTGCGCCAGGCATCGCGCATGCTCGGCCCAGCCCGGTTGCAGCAATTGCGCATCGTCGACAACGACCACCGGCTCGATACTCGACTCGAGGATCGCAAGCAAGTCGGCGTGGCCGCCCGAGGGCGGCAGGACCTGCAGGCAACCGCGCCGCAGCGCCGCCAGCCAGGTCACCAGGAAACCCAGGCGCGAACCGCACAGGTTGCACACAGTCGTCGCGCCGGCCAGGCGCTCGGCCAGCACCAGCGACGCCGCGTGAATCTCTCGCCATGTCCAGGTTCGGGTGGCGGTGGTGATTGCGGCGCGCTCCAGCTGTGCCGGATCGGCCAGCAGCGCTGTGTCGGCGAAGTGCTCCATGCCGCGGGCCGGTCAGCTGTCCGCCTTGCGCGGATGCCAGACGCGCCAGGTGTCACGAAGCTGTTGCAGCAGGCCCGGGAACGCGTGGCCGGGAAAAATGCGCGAACGCAGCCAGTGCTCACCGACGAACAGCACCGCGGTGCCTGCCCAGACCAGCACGCCGGTACGGACGAAGGCTTGGCCGGGCAACATCGCGAGCGCGGCAGCGACGACGAAATAGACGCACCAGACCGCCGTCAGCCGACGCGTGTAGCGGCACAGCGCGGGCGCCATGTCGGGCTCGCTGACGCGCGCGATCCGCTCGATCAGCGGCACCCGGCCGGGCAACAGCGTGCGGCCGAAGAAGACGGCCAGCCAGAGCAGCATGAGGGTTGACGCGGCGCGCCACACAACCGCTTCGTCGAGCGCGCGCAGCCACTCCACGGCACGCTCAACGCTGCGCGGCCAAGGTCGCGCCGATGTGGTCGGCCAGGCTTTGCAGTGAAGCGAAGATGGCCTCGTTGTCCGGGTCGTCGGCCTTCAGCTTGACGCCATAGCGCTGCTGGATGATGAGCGATATCTCGAGCATGTCCAGCGAGTCCAGGTCGAGGCCGCCGTCGAACAGCGGGGCCGCGAGATCCACCAGCTGCGGATCCACGTCCTCCAGGTTCAACCCTTCGACCACCAGCGCGGCAAGTTCCCTGGCCGATACGCCCGCCGTGGGTTCGCCGGGTCCTGAACTCATGATGCGAAGAGCCGGGCCGCGACCTTGTTCGGAATGCGCAAGTGAATGTCCCCCAGATGGAATGTGGCGGTTCGGCGACCGCGATCCGGATGATTCTACTCACGCGCCGCCGCAAATGGCGCGGCCTGCCTGGCCTCGATGCCGGCGGCGCCAGTCCGTGCTCGGCGTTCCCCTTTACCTATATTTACCCCAACCACACGCCAACGCAACGCGAGCCTTCTTCAATGCCGTGTGCGCCCGGCGGCAGCAGCCGACGGCGAATCGGGGTACCCCAATGATTGAAAGCAAGACGATGATGACTGCATCCTGCCGAAAAGCGGCGTTCCTTTTCGCGAGTGGCGTGCTTGCAGTGGCCTGCAGCATTCCCGCGCATGCCCAATTCGGCTCCGGCATGGGCGGCGGGGGCGGGATGGGCGGGGGCCGTCGCGGCACGCGCAGCCCGGAGGCCACCGCCCCGAAAGAAGCGGGACCGTCGCAAAGCATTTCCGTGCCGGATGCCTTGTATGAAGTGCGCATGCGGCTCCTCATCTCGCAGGACGAAGCTGCTGCATGGGAGCGCTTCTACCAGGCCTACATCGCCTGGACCGCGCTGGCGGCAAGGCCGCGAACCGCGGCGGACGGCGGCGGCGCGCTGCAATCCGTCCAGCAGCAACTCAGCGTGGCACAGAACCGGTTCGCCTCGACCGAGGACCTGGCCGAGGCACTGAAGGCCCTGTTCGCATCCCTCACGCCGCCCCAGCAACAGATGGCCGATGATCTGGTCCCGCGGCTGCTGGCGCTCACCTCGCCTTCCGGCCAGCGCGTGATGGCGCGGTAGCGGCAGCCGCCCGGCGCTCGGTTTCCGGCAGGCAGCGCATCCGCCGCAGCAGCGCGTCGCGCGTGCAGCGGTCGGTGAATTCCGCGACCTCGTGGCTCACTTCGCTGACCAGTTCGCGGTCGACCGCGACCGGCCCGATCCGGTGAACCTTCACCAGCGCCGCATACATGATCGACGCCGCGGGAAAGCGCCTGCTGGCGGCGTCAGGCGGGCAACGCGACAGCAGGAGCGCTAAGCCGCCGGCGATCAGGCAATAGTCGCGCAGCGCCTCGTCGCCGTCCGCCGGAATGCGCGGCAACGGGAAGGGTTCCGATTTCTGCCAGAAATCAAGGTGGCCGAAAAGCCAGAACATAGGCGTCCCTTCATGTTTCCACGCAGCTCGCCGCGATCCGTTCCGCCGGAGTGCGGCCTTGTCCCAGCCGCGTCAACGCGCCCGGCGGCAGCCAGCCTTCGAACATCGGCAGCAGTTCGTTCAGGCGCCGCACCGCTTCGGCCTCGCAGTGCTGGCGCGCGACCGTCTGGTAGAGGTCGCTGCGCATCAGCCAGAGTTGCTGCGCGGTGACGGCCTTGTTCAGCTGCACGCGAACCCGGTCGGCGTGGGGCCGGGTGCAGTCGGCAAGCACCTGCGCGCTGCGTTCGCGCAGCACCTCGATACGGTGCAATTGCGGCAATTTCCCGGCAGGTTGTACCGCCTCGCCGCTCAGCCATTTCATCAGTGCGCCCATCTAGCGTGCCCCTATGAACGGAAACCAGCTCCCTGGATCGACGGGTCGACAGCGCATGGCGCTGTCCCCGGCTATTTCTTGTGGTTCAACGTGACAGCGCCGGCAGCACCGTGCCGCGGCATTCGCCGAAACCGATGCGGGCCTTGCCCGGGGCTTCGCACCAGCCGCGCAGCGTGACGGCGTCGCCGTCGTGCAGGAAGCCGCGCTGCTCGCCGTTGTTCAGCGTCAGCGGCTCGCGGCCGGCCTTGGTCAGCTCGATGATGGCGCCGGCCTCGCCGGCCGCACCGGGACCGGAGATGGTGCCGCTGCCCAGCAGGTCGCCGGGGTTCAGGTTGCAGCCGCCGACCGTGTGGTGCGTCAGCATCTGCGCCGGGGTCCAGTACTGGTGCTTGAAACTGGTGTGGGACAAGCGCGTCGGGCCGCTGCGGTCATCGCGGCTCTTCTGGGTGTCCAGCCAGACCTCCAGCGAAATGTCGATCGCGCCCTGGGCGCGGTTGGCAGGCGACTCCAGGTAGGCCAGTGGCTGCGGTTCGTTGACGGGCCGCTCCCAGGCCTGCCGGTAAGGCGCGAGCGCCTCCAGCGTCACGATCCAGGGCGACAGGGTGGTGCAGAAATTCTTTCCGAGGAACGGGCCCAGCGGCACCAGTTCCCAGAACTGGATGTCGCGCGCCGACCAGTCGTTGAGCAGGCAGATGCCGAAGATGTGCTGCTCGGCTTCAGGCAACGTGATCTGCTCGCCCTGCGCATTGCCGGGGCCCACAAAGATGCCCAGTTCCAGCTCGTAGTCGAGCCGGGCGCAGGGCCCATAGACCGGCGTCGTCGCTCCGGGCGGCATCGCTTGTCCCATCGGGCGGCGATAGGTCTGGCCGCTGACGCCAATGCTGGAACCCCGCCCGTGATAGGCGATCGGCATCCACTGGAAATTCGGCGAGATCGGATCGTCGGGCCGCACCAGCCGGCCGACATTGCGGGCATGGTCGATCGACGTGTAGAAATCGGTGTAGTCGCCGATCTGCGCCGCAACCGCGTACTCGACTTCGGACTGCGGAACGAGGCACGGGCGCAGGGCCTCGGCCTCCACCGCGTTCTCGCGCAGCGCACGCGACAGCGCCAGCCGCAGCGCGGACCAGGACGCCGGGCCGAGCGCCATCAAGCCATTGAGCGCGGGAGCGCCGGCCAGCCGCGCGGCCTTGGCAGCCGCGCCCTCGAACATACCGGTGGCGTAGGCCTGGGCCATGTCGAGGATCTGGTCGCCGATGGCGACGCCGCCGCGAAAGGCTTCGCCGGTGCCGCGCCGGCGGAACACGCCGTGCGGCAGGTTCTGCAAGGGAAAGTCGCAGCCGGGCTGGTTGGCGGAGGCCACCCAGCTGGTGAGGCCGGGCGCGTGAGTTTCGTTCAACATGATCTACATCCTTTCATGGTCAGAACCGGTGGCGCACACCGACGCCGAAACCGGTGCCGTTGGACAGGCCGGTGGCGCGGTCATTCATCAGCACCGCATACAGGTCGGTGCGCTTGGACAAGTCGTAGTCATAGCCCAGCGAGAAGGTCTTGCGCTTCTGGTCGGCCGATGCGGTCTGGGTCTTGTGGGTCTGCGCGTAAGACGCCAGGATGCGGCCCGCGCCCAGCGGCACCGTGACCCCGGCGCTGGCCGTGGTCAGCTTGATCTCGGTGGTGGGGTTGTCCAGCTTGGTACGAATGACCTGGCCGAACAACTTGGCCACCTTGAGGTCGTAAGAGGCGCCCCAGTTGACCGTGTCGGCGTCCGTCATCAGCACGGCGGCCGGCGGCTTGGAGAAGCTCAGGCTCATGCCGCGCAGGCGGTCAACCGTGACACCGGTGGAGAAGGCGCCGCCCGTGTAGACCAGGCTGCCCGCGGTGCGCCGGCCCGCAGTGGTGGCTTCAGCCGGCGCCACATGCAGCGCGGCCACGAAGCCGGCCACATCGGGCGAGGTGTAACTCAGCACGTTGCTCCAGCCGGAGTCGGAGGCACCGGCGCCGGTCATGATCGGCTGCGCGGCGCTGGGAAAGTAGACGTGCAGGAAGCTGGGCCCGAAGGTCGAGGAGTCGTTGAACGCGCTATAGCGCATCAGGTTGACCGTGCCGAGCGCGGTCTGGCGCCCCAGGCGCACCGTGCCCCAGCCACCGCCCAGCCCGACCCACGCCGAGCGGCTGAAGTACGGGTCGGTGTCCGAGCGGGCAGCGCCGCCGGTGTCCACCCGGATGAAGCTGCTCAGGTCGAACAAGGCCTTCAGGCCGCCGCCCAGGTCCTCCACGCCGCGGACACCCCAGAACGAAGTGGTCAGCCCGCTCGGGTCGATCCGGGTGACCGGCACTTCCCCTGCCAGTTCCTTGCGGTAGGCCATGATGTCCACCACGCCGTACAGCGTGACGTTGGATTGCGCCTGGGCGGTAGCGGCCACCAGGGCGAGGGCCGCGAGGGCCAGCGAGCGATGTTTCATGAGATGTCTCCGTAACGAAAGAATGTGAAGCTCCGCGGGGCGGTCTCGCGTGAGCCGCTCCGTATGCAAAAACGGGAATGGAAAGAGGCGGGGCCGGGCCGTTACGGGCCGAGCGCGGGGTAGTGGCTCGCGGTCATGGCACGGCCGCCATCAATGCGTCGTCGAAGATCGCGACGGCGCGGGTCCAGCCGGCCGACGCGCCGCGGATCTTGTGCGGGAAACACGAGATGTAGAAACCATCGGGCGGCAGCGCCTCCAGGTTGTGCAGCTTTTCGATATGGCAATAGCCGATGTCGCGCCCGGCCTTGTGGCCTTCCCAGATCAGCGAGGCATCCTGTGTCTCGTCGTATTTCTTGGCGGTGTGAACGAAGGGCGCATCCCAGCTCCACGCATCGGTGCCCGTCAGGCGCACGCCGCGCTCCAGCAGGTACATCGTGGCCTCGTAGCCCATGCCGCAGCCGGAAGACACGTAGTCGGAACTTCCGTAGCGCGAACCCGCGCGCGTGTTGACCGCCACGATTTCCAGCGGCGCGATCGTGTGGCCGATGCGCTTGAGCTCGGCCTCGACGTCGTTGGCCGTCACGACATAGCCATCCGGGAAGTGCCGGAAATCCAGTTTCACGCCGGGCTGGAAGCACCACTCCAGCGGCACTTCATGGATCGCGATGGACCGCTCCTGGTGGCCCAGCGCCTTGTTCATGGTGCTGTGGAAGTGATACGGCGCATCCAGGTGGGTGCCGTTGTGCGTGGACAGGCTGACCAGCTCCGCCGCCCAGCCTTCGCCGTCGGGCAGGTCTTCCTTCTTCAGGCCGGGGAAGAAAGGAGCGATCTGCTCGAAGCTGTCTTCGTGGGTGAAGTACTGGATCTTCGGCGCGAAGGCCGGCGGGTCCGACAGCACATCGTTTTCGAGAAAGATCGACAGGTCGACGAATTTGCGAGGCATGTGGAATTCCCTGTAGCTAAGGTTTTTGCCAGATCAACAATTTGTTTTCCGCGGCCGCCAGCAATGCGTTGCTGGCGAAGCCGATGAGGCCGAGCAAGGCGATGCCGGCGAACAGTTCGCTGGCACGGAAGGAGCGCGCGGCCAGCAGGATGGCCTGCCCCAGCCCGGACTGCGAGGCGATCATTTCACCGACCACGGCGACGATCAGCGACACGGTCATCGACAGCCGCATGCCGGCCAGGATGTCGGGCATCGCGCTGGGCAGGCCGATCTTCCAGATGAAGGCGGCGCGCGACAGCTGCAACGCCCCGCAGACCTCTCGCAACCGCGGCTCCACCGAAGCGAAGCCATGCACGGTGGCCAACAGCACCGGCCACATTGCACCGAACGCCACCACGAACAGAACCATGCCCGGATTGAGGCCGAAAATGGAGATGGCCAGCGGCAACACGGCTGAGGCCGGCAACGGACGAACGAACTCGAGGGTGGGCTGGATCCAGGCGCGCGCCGCGGCCGAGATGCCGATCAGCGCACCCAGCGCAATGCCGGCGAACGAAGCCAGCAGCCACCCCAGCAGCATGCGCTCGACGGTTGCGGCCGTGAACTCCTTGAGCTTGCCTTCGGACAGGCCTTCGCCCAGGCTGGACAAGGTGGCCTCGGGCGTCGGCAGGAACACCTTGCTCACCCATTCCTGGTGGCTGGCCAGCCACCACAGGCACAGCAAACCGGACAGGACGGCAGCCGATTCAAGGACCGCGAACCAGCGGCGGTCGGCCTTCATGCGACGACCTCCCGGGCAACGGGCGCCGGCACGCCCATGCGGCGCGCCACCCACAATTGCAGACGCAGCGCGCCGACGTTGATGGCATAGCCGACGACGCCGATCCAGAACAGCCAGGCCAGCATCAGCGCCGGCTCCATGCTTTGCTGCGCGATCATGATCGCGTAGCCCATGCCGTTCGGATTGGCGGCGATTTCCACCGTCACCGCCACCACCAGCGCGATCGCCACGCCCAGCCGCAGCGCGACGAACAGGCGCGGCACCATCGCGGGCAGCACGATCTTGACGGTGCGCTGCAACGGCGACAGGCCCAGACCCCAAGCCATTTCCAGCAACCCCGGCTCCACTTGCCGGGCTGCCGCCTGCGCCAGGACCAGCATCGGCCAGAAGGTGGCGAAAGCCACCACGCTCACTTCCATCCGCAAGCCAAAGCCGAAGACCAGCATGGCCAGCGGAATCAGCGCGACCGAGGGAATCGGGCGCAACACCTCGACCGACAGGAAGCTCATCTGCGCCGCGCGCCGTGACAGGCCCAGCGCGACGCCCAGGCCGATGCCCAGCCCGGCCCCGAGCAGCAGGCCCAACGCAGCGGACGCCAACGTGAAGGCGGTGGCCTGCCACAGCGAGCCCTCGCCGGTCGAGGCGAACGCGGCGGCGAACGCCTGCAACGCGGCACTCGGCGGCGCCAACGCGTCGCTCGAGGCGCCCGCGGTGCGGGCGTAGATCTCCAACGCCGCCAGCAGCACGGCGGGAAACACCAGTGGGCGAAGAAGCTGCAACGCGCGCATCAGTCGTGCCCCAGGTATTGATAGAGCTCGCGCCGCAGGCGCAGGAACTCGGGATGCTCCTTGGTCGAGAGCTGGTCGCGCGGCCGCGGGATCGACACTTCGATCATCGCGGCCAGGCTGGGCTTGCCGGGCGCGGGGTTGGAACGCAGCGCGATCACCCGGTCGCCGAGGTAGATGGCTTCTTCCAGGTCGTGCGTCACGAACACCACGGTGAGGCCGCTCTCGCGCACCAGCCGGGCCAGCTCGTCCTGCAGGCTCTGGCGCGTCATGGCGTCGAGCGCGCCGAACGGCTCGTCCATCATCATCAACTCGGGCTCTTGCGCCAGGCAGCGGGCAATCTGCACCCGTTGCTGCATGCCACCGGACAGTTGCACCGGGAACTTGGTTGCGTGCGCGGCCAGGCCGACGGTTTCCAGCACACGGCGGATGCGTTCCGGGCGTTGTTCCGCCGGAATGCCGGCGGCCTCCAGCGCGAGGCTGATATTGCCCTCGACCGTGCGCCACGGCAGCAGCGCGCGGCCGTAGTCCTGGAACACGAAGGCCACTTCGCGCGAGGGACCGTTCACCGGCTGGCCATGGCGCAGCACTGCGCCGGCACCGGGGGTCACGAAGCCGGCTGCGGCGCGCAACAGCGTGGTCTTGCCGCAGCCCGAGGGCCCGATCACGCAGACGAATTCGCCCTTGGTGATTTCCAGGCTGGTGGGCGAAAGGATCTCGCGCCCGCCCAGGCGGATGGCCACCTGGTCGAAGCTGAGCACGGTCGTAGGCAAGAGCAGGTTCATGGCGGTCAGGTCACCTGGCGATCAGCTGCGCCACCTTGGGCGTGGCCTTGAGCATCTTCTGTTCGTTCATCACCTCCACCCAATAGGTCAATTGCTTTTCGTTGATCAGCGGGGTGGGCGGGCTGATCTGCGCCTTGGCCAGCACTTCGGGCGGCAGCTTGATGTACTTGCCGATGTCTTCGCGTACCTTGGGATTGTTCTTCTTGTTGTTGATGAAGGCCGCGGCCTCGACGATGGATTCGCGGAAGGCCTTCACTGCCGCCGGGTTCTTGTTCGCCCAGTCGCGGCGCGCGGTGTACAGGATGGTGGGGTTGCCTTCCGGCAGGAACGTCGTGTAGTAGACCGCGACGTAACCGGCGCCGCTGTCGATGATGCGGCCCATGAAAGGATCGGCCGTCACTACGCCGTCGAGCGAGCCGCTGCGCAGCAGGTCGCCGTGCTGGGGAAACGAGGCTTCGATGAAATTGACCTGGTTGTAGTCAACGCCCGCGCTCTTGAGCCAGGCCCTGAAGGTCACGTGAAGGTAGGCGCCCAGTCCCGGCACGCCGATCTTCTTGCCCACACAACCCACCGCCGAGTGGATGCCGGTGCCCGTGCGCGCGACGAAGCCGACGCCGGTCATGCGGCTGGAGGTCATGCCGCCGCCGCCCACCACCACGTGGTCCAGGCCGCCGTCCACCGCCTGCAGGTAGACCGATGGCGTGGGACCGCCCATCTGCAGCGAGTCGGATTGCAGCGCGGCTGGAATGGAGGGGTTGAGAGGGATGAACTTGGGCTCCACATCCAATCCGCGACGGCTGAAATAGCCTTCCTCGCGAGCCACGAACAGCGTGGCGAAATCGTTGACGGCCGTGTAGCCGAAGACGATTTTGGTGTCCTGGCCCCAGGCGGGGAGGACCGACGCGGCCGATGTGGCGGCCAATCCGGAAAGAAAAATTCGGCGCTTCATGTTTGTCTCCTGGTGGGTGTGGCTCGCGAGGGACGCGGCTCGGGTGTCGGCAGGGCGGCGCGGATGCCGCCCACAATGAAAGAAACCAGCAGGGCGGATGCCGCAGGGTCGCCCTGCTTGCTCTGGCCTCGCGAGAGCCGCTCGACGCGGACGTCGCTCAGGTGATGCAGCAGCGTGCCCAGTGCGAACTGGTAGCACCACGCGACCTCGCCTCGCGTCGCGTGCGGCAGGGCTTCCTGCAAGGCGTCGATGAAGGCGTGCGCCAGCGGGTCGAAAAAGGAGCGCATCACCCGGTCGGTTTCTTCCGACTCCTGCCTCAGCTCGCGCGCCACCAACAAGGCGTAGTACTCGCCTTCCGGGCTGGCGCGCATCCTGACCACCGGCTGCGTGAAGGCCTCGATGATCCGTGTGAGCGTCTTGGGTTCGGCGGGGTCGTGCGAGATCGATCGCAATGCCGCCAGCCGTTCCTCGATGGTGCGATTCCAATGCTCGAAGATCGCGTAGAACAGTTCGTGCTTCAGGCCGTAGTAGTAGCCCACCAGCGCCACCTGCACGTCGGCTTCCTGCGCGATGTCGCGCACCGAGACCGCGTGATAGCCGCGCTGCGCGAACAGCTTCTCGGCCGCCAGCAGGATCGCCTGTTTGCGGTTGGGCTGGGAATCGGCAGGCCCGGCGGCGCGGCGCTTGCGCACCGAAGTCTTCGAAGCGGTGGAGCGGGTTTCGTTTTTCATCTTGGCAATGGACAGTTGTATCAGCGGACTATACGACTGTATAAAACCAGGCGGGGCAACCCCATTGGCGATGACGGTGTCGAACTGCAAATGCTTGGCGCGACCGCTTCGGGGTCAGTCGAGCTTGATGTTGTTTTCGCGGACCACCTTGGCCCAGGTGCCCGCGTCCGCCGCCAGGAACTTGCGAAAGTCCGCGGGTGTGCCGCCCGCCGGGATCAGCGCATAGTCGCGCAGCCTCGCGCGGAAATCCTCGACCGCGACGATCTTGTTCAACTCGGTCGAGAGCAAGGCGACGGCCTGCGGCGGCGTTCCCTTCGGGACAAAGACGCCTTGCCAGGATTCGGCGACGAAGCCCGGAAGGGTTTCCCCCACCGTCGGCACGTCCGGCAGCGCCTCCAGCCTTTTCGCGCCCATGACCGCGAGGGCGCGGATCTTGCCGCCCTTGATCAGCGGCACCGCCGTCGTTGACGCGTCGGCGAGCACGTCGATCATGCCGCCCATCAGGTCCTTCAGCGGCGGCGCGTTGTACGGGATGTGCTCGATGGTCGCGCCGGCCTCGTTCAGCAGCCTCGCCATGGCGACGTGGGTGCCCTGGCCGACGCCATAGCTGCCATAGCTCAATTTGCCGGGATGCGACTTGGCTTCGATGATGAGGTCCCGCAGCGTCCTGAATCGGGACTCCACCGGCACGACGACGATGTAGGGCACCGTGAGGATCCGGATCACCGGGACGAAATCGTCCGCCTTGTAGGGCAGCTTGGCGAAGATGTACGGGTTGATCGAGAACGTGTTGTTCACCGTATACAGCAGCGTGTAGCCGTCGGCCGGCGCGGCCGCCACATGCTGCGTTCCGATGATGGTGGCCGCGCCCGGCTTGTTGTCGACCAGCACGGGCTGGCCCGCCGCCTTGCTCAGGCGCTCGCCCCACAGGCGCGCGATGATGTCCGGCGACAGCCCCGCGGGCCCCGGCACCACGACGCGGATCGGCTTGGCCGGATACTTGGCCTGCGCGAGCGCAAGGCAAGGAAGCGTCAGGCAGGCAATCATCGCAAGGCCAGTGATCATCCGGATGGGTTTCATGGGGTCTCCTGCTTCGGGCGGCTTGTGGTCGATAGCATCGGGCGGATGGAGAGATTAGACACTTGTATAATCATGCTATACATCCGTATAAACCCGAATACGAAGGCTTAGGCACCGACGGCGCAGCCGCGGGCTGGCGGGCGCGCCTGTAACAACGGGTGACAGCCTCCGCGCCATCGACTAGAGTCAAGCCGTTGTTGTCATTGCAGGGCTGATTTCAAGCCGTGCAGGGCGCCGCCGCCCTGGGAGGGGAGGGCTGTGTCACCGTCCTGGTTGGCGCGACGCTTTTTTCGCGTACTTCAGGGGACCCAGCACATGGCAGTGACCAGCAAAGACGTCGTTCTTCAACTCGTGGCCGGCATGTTCGGCGCGCCCCCCGGCAAGAACTTCCTCGACTCCCTCGACACGGAGCTGAACGCCGTCGGCCGGCAGCAGCTCGCCATCGACTTGGGCAACTCCTCCTTTTTCAAGTCGATCTATCCGACCACCCAGGGCGGCTACGCGTTCGCCAACGCCTACCTCGGCGCCCTGGTGCCGGGCTATTCGGTCGACAACCCGGCGCATCTCTGGGCGCTGAACTGGATGGCGGACCGCTTCGACCACGGCATCCCGGTCGGGCAAGTGGTGGCGGAAGCGCTGGCGGCCGTGCAGACGCTGCCCACCACCGATCCGACCTGGGGCGCCACCGTCATCCGCCTGAATGAATGGACGGCGCTCGCCACCCACTACTCGGTGGACCTGGCCTTGAGCGGCTCCTCGCTCGCGGAACTGCAGGACGCCTTCCATGCACCGGTCTTCTCCACTGCGGACGTGAACGGCACCGCCTTGACCCTGCACTACCCGGACCTCAACGGGCTGGACGCGGCGCACGCGCCCGCGGCCGGCGCATTCACCGTGACGGTCGGCGGGTTCGCGCGCACGGTGTCGAGCGTCACCGTCGACGCAGCCGCGAAAACCGTCGCGCTGACACTCTCGAGCGCCGTCTTTCACGGCGATTCCGTGACCGTGGCCTACGGCGACCCGACGGCCGCGAACGACGTCAACGCGATCCAGGACGCCGTGGGCAACGACGCGGTGAGCCTGGCCGCCACCGCCGTCACCAACAACACGCCGGTCGTGGCCGACGAGTCACCGCCCGTCTTCGCCGCCGCCGAGGTCGACGGCGCGTACCTCACGCTGACCTATCTCGATGCGAGCGGGCTCGACGCGAACAACCTGCCCGCCCCCGGCGACTTCACCGTCAAGGCCGACGACGTGGCGATCTCGGTGACCGAGGTGCAGATCAATTCGGACTCGAAGAAGATTTTCCTGGTGCTGAGCCATGCTGTGACCGACACGCAAGCCGTGACCGTGGCCTACCGCGATCCGTCGACCGCCGACGATGCAAACGCCATCCAGGACGTTGGCGGCCACGACGCAGCCACCCTGGCCACCAAAGAGGTCACCAACGTCTCGCCCGACACGACCGGGCCTGTCTTCGACAGCGCCGTCATCACCGGCAAGAGCCTGGTGATGGCGTACACCGACACGGCGGCGCTGCGTGATACTTCGTTGCCCTTGACCACTGCTTTCGCCGTCATGGTGGACGGCGTGGCGGATGCGGTGAGCACCGTGACGGTCGACGCCGCGGCGAACACGGTCACGCTCACGCTGGCAACCGCTGCGTCCACCGGACAGGCGGTCACCGTCGCCTACACCGACGCAACCGGCGGCAACGACACCCGCGCCATCCAGGACGCGATCGGCAACGACGCGGCGACCTTGGCGGCCACGGCCGTCACCAACGACAGCCCGGACGCGGTCGCGCCCCTGTTGGTGAGCGCGGCCGTCGACGGCTCGTCGCTGGTCCTCTCGTACAGCGACATTTCGGCGCTCGACGCAACTGGCTCGCACGCGCCGCTCCCCGCCGCCTTCGCGGTGAAGGTAGGCGCCTCCACCGACGTGGTGACAGGCGTCGCCGTCAATGCCGGCGCCAAGACCGTCACCTTGACCTTGACCAACGCCGTGACGGCCGGCCAGACCGTGACCGTCGCCTACACCGACGCGACCACCGGCAACGACGTACGCGCCATCCAGGACGCCCGCGGCAACGATGCGGTCACCTTCACGGCTCACGCCGTCACCAACAACACGGGTGTGGCCGACGCGACCGGGCCGGTGCTCTCCGGCGCGACAGTCGACGGCAAGACCGTGGTGATGAGCTACATCGATTCCTCCGCGTTGGACACGACGCACCTGCCCTTGGTCGGAGCCTTCGCGGTCACAGCCGACGGGGTGGCCGACGTGGTGAAGAGCCTGGCGATCGACGCCGCTTCCAGAACGGTGACACTGACGCTGGCCACGGCCGTGACCAACGGCCAGACCGTGGCGCTGGCTTACACCGATGCCACAGCCGGCAACGACGTGAACGGCATCCAGGATGCGAGCGGCAACGACGCTGCGTCAGTTTCGTCATCGGTGACCAACCTCACCCTTGGCGCGGCAGTGACGCTGACCGGCGTGGCCGCGGTGTCCGATTTCAGCCACTTCGGCTGACCGGCGATCTCGCGCTCGGCGGGAACGCCTGCAAGCTCGTCGGTTTGGGACTACCAGCGGTGGCTGAGGCGGCTTACAAGCCGGGCGCCCAGGGGCGGTAAACAATGGCGCATGACCACCCATGAATTGCTAGTCGTCAAGTTCAGGCTCCTGCTGCTGGCCGCGGCGTTGGGCTTGGCGACCGCCGGCGCAGGCACCGGGCCGAAAGCAACTCAATTGGCGAAAAAGGGCAGCCGTGCGACGGAATCGGTGGCGTCGTCGAGCCACTCGAACCGCACGAGGTACCAGAAGGTGGCGAGAAGCGACGACCCCAAGGGCGGCTGGAATGTCTATCTGGCGCGTTTCCGCAGTACGGCGCGGCCTTAGGCCTTCTCAGCTGGCGACCCTGTCATCTCTGCCGCCGTCCGCGAATCCACCAATCAAGGGTTCTCCTGAGGCGACGGCAGCGTGAAATGGATCGTCACTCCGTGGCCGGACTTCCAGGTCGCCCAGATCGAGCCATCGTGCTTGTCGATGATGCGCTTGACCGTTGCCAAGCCGATTCCCATGGCGGCCAAGCCGCGGCTGTCCAGATGCAGGCCCTCATCAGACGTGCTTGGCATCGCTGAAGCGCCGAACCCCATGCCGTTGTCGCGCACGAAATAGCACATCTGCTTTCGCGGGTCCAGTTCGATGCCGACCTCGATGGACGGTGCCGGGTGGCCGGCGTACTTCCACGCATTGCTCAAGATGGCCTTCAGTGCGAGCTTCAGCAAGCGCGGGTCGGCGTCTGCCCAAATGCAAGGTGCGATCGAGCAGTGGACCTCCCGGCCGGGCTCGGCCTGGCGCAAGGCCGCGATGCAGTCGTTCACGATGGGCGCCAGGTCGACAAGACTCTTGGTCACCGGGGCCTGGGCCAGCCAGCCGAACTGCGCGATCGCTTCCATCGTTCTATCCATCTGCTGGGCAGCGTTGCGGATGCGGCTGAGGTAATGCGCGCTCTGCGGGGACAGTTCGTCGCCGGCGCCTTCCGCCAAAGCCTGGCTGAAACCCAGAACGGCAGCCAGTGGCGAGCGCAGGTCGCGCACCACGATGTGCGCGAAGGACTCCGTCTCTTCGCCGGCCCGGACACGCGCGGCCACGTCTTGGTT
This sequence comes from Ramlibacter sp., assembly GCA_028292245.1. Classification (GTDB taxonomy): domain Bacteria; phylum Pseudomonadota; class Gammaproteobacteria; order Burkholderiales; family Burkholderiaceae_C; genus Ramlibacter. The sequence goes on along the minus strand of JAQGMS010000201.1, from coordinate 1,958 downwards.
CAAGTTGCCACCTCGCTGGAGCGCTAGCGCGCTCCGTGATGTGCTGCCCTCTTCGACAAAGCGGGCGCTGCCCATCCTAGTTGGATTTGGGAGTGCAGTCGCACTGCCGGACACCGTTGTCACTCCGAGGATGCAAATGGCACTCACGGGTTACGGCGGCCTCCGGTGCGGGGCGCATGGATAAGTTCACAATGCGACATGGTGCAACGCCTTACGACCACCGAACTGGAGGTTCTGCCCGAAATCAGCTATTGGTCGACAGAGCACATCGCTCCGGCGAAGAAGACCGAGTTCTGGGTCGACGCGCTGTGCGCGGCGTACTGCCGCCTGGACTGCCGCCCCAAGCGAATGGATTCTTTCGACGGCGCCATCGCGAGCATCCCCGTCGGCGACTTTTCCCTGAGCAGGGTCACTGCCTCGGAGCAGGACGTGGCCAACCGGCCATCGTTCACTTCCGACGCGCAGCAAGCGTTCTACCTGGTTAGCGACTTGAGCAGTTCCTGGGCTGTGACCCAGGACGGATGCGTCTCGCAGCTGCGACGCGGTGACATCGCATTGATCGATGCGCGGCGGCCGTCGTTGTCCGAGTACTCTGCCGGAACCAACGTCGTCGCATTGCAGGTGCCCCTCACGTGGGTGCAGGAATGGCTTGCGGCAGTGGACTGCAAGGCAACGCGCGTCATCAGCTCGGAACAAGGATGGGGGAAAGTGCTCTCGACTGTCTGCGCGGAACTGGGGAGCAACCTGCGCCTTGCTTCACAGACCTCCCCGGAATTCTTGTCCGACCACCTCGGCGGGCTGCTGGCGGCGTCGCTCGAACCTCTGCCCCAAGGAGCCCTGCTCGCCGCCCATGATCTCCCGAAGCGGGTACAGGCCGTCATGTACGAGAGACTGAGCGAGCCCGCGCTCTCGGCGCAGTCGCTTGCGGATCACTTTCACGTTTCGGTTCGCACGCTGCACCGCTGCTTCGCCGCGCAGGGCACGACGTTTTCCACAACACTGCGCCGCGCCCGGCTGGAGCGGGCCCTCCGGCTGCTCGAGAACCCGCGGCTGGCGCGCCTTTCCATCAAGGAACTGGCAAGCCGCAGCGGCTTCCAATCCTCGTCGCACTTCATCCGCGAATTCCAGCGGGAATGGGGAACGAGCCCGGGACGCTGGCGCCAGCTCAATACCACTGTCGACGCGAAATGACGCGGGGCCGTTGGCGCCGAGGCGAAGGCGCGGCGGGGCTTGACTTGAACTTGGCAGCCGCGCCTCTTGCTTCGGTCACGTTGAGATCTCCGGTGCGACCAATCTTCTCGTGGCAGGTTTTGCCGGCGCCATCCTTGTATCGGAGGCAGTAAGTACCCTGCTGCGGGCTGTGCGCGCGCCGTCGCGATCGCAACCCTAACCTCGGTTGGTGTAATAGGCGGCTTCACGCCGAAAGACTGTTGCCAGCGCATCGGCAGCCGGTGTGAGTGGCAGGCCGCTGCGCCGCACGAGACAAGTCGGCGTACCGGGTATTGACTCCGCGATCTTGATGTTGGCCAGCAGCGTGCGTGTGATTGGCGCGCTTGCCCATTGGTGGGGCAAGAACGCGAGCGAATCGCTGCCGGCCAGCAGTGCAAGGAGTGCGATCAGGGACTCGCAGCGAGTCTTCGCCTTTGGCACAGGCAGCCCGTGGCTGCCGAAGATCTCCTCGAACTCCTGGCCACGCGGGCCGACGGCGCCGGTCACGATCCAATGAGCGTCCACCAGTCCGGCGAGCGTCTTGGCTCGCCTCAGCGGGTGATCCACGCGCCCGACGACGCACCGATAATTCTTGAACAGTTCCTCGATCACGAACTCGTCGGCCTTTGGAGGTGACGGAAAAGGGCCGACACAGAAGTCGACCGAGCCGTCACGCAACGCCGGCAGCATGATCGGATAGGTTCCTTCGACCACGCGCACGTCCGCGTCCGGATACTTCTTGCGGAAAG
>JAQGMS010000195.1 GCA_028292245.1 Ramlibacter sp. | reverse complement strand
CGGCCTTCCTGCAGGCCGTAGCTGTCCAGGATGGCCAGCCGGTTCTTGGTGGCCAGCACTTCGAAATCCTTGTAGGTTCCCACCCGGATGTTGGGCGTGTCGTACCACTGGTAGGGCAACCGCTTGGTGACCGGCATGCGTCCGCGCGCGATCGACATGCGATTGGGCCAGTGCGCGAAATTGGGGAACGCGACCACGCCGGTGCGCCCGACGCGCGCTGTTTCCACCAGCATGGTTTCCGCGTTGCGCAGGTGTTGCAGCGTGTCGACCTGCAGCACGACGTCGAAGGAAGCGTCGTCGAACATCGACAGCCCCTCTTCGAGGTTCAGCTGGATCACGTTGACGCCGCGTTTGGCGCAGGCCAGCACGTTCTCGTCCGCGATCTCGATGCCGTAGCCGCTGCAGCCGCGCTCGCGCTGCAAGAAGTCGAGCATCGCGCCGTCGCCGCAGCCCAGGTCGAGCACGCGCGAACCGACGGGCACCTGCCGCGCGATCGATTCCATCGTCAGGCGGTCGCTCATCGCGGGGCCTCCTTGCCGATGCGGTCGAAATACGAACGCACCAGGCCGATGTAGCGCGGGTCTTCCAGCAGGAACGCATCGTGGCCGTGCGGCGCGTCGATCTCCGCGTAGCTGACGTCACGGCGGTTGTCCAACAGCGCCTTGACGATCTCGCGGCTGCGGCGCGGCGCGAAGCGCCAGTCGGTCGTGAAGCTCACCAGCAGGAATTTCGCGGTGGCCGCTGCCAGTGCCTGGGCCAGGTTGCCGTTGTGGCGCAAGGCCGGGTCGAAATAGTCGAGCGCGCGGGTGATCAGCAGGTAGGTGTTGGCGTCGAAGTAGTCGCTGAACTTGCCGCCCTGGTAGCGCAGGTAACTCTCGATCTGGAACTCGATGTCCTGCGTGGTGTACTGATAGCCTTCCCGCGCGGCGCCGGCGACGGCGCCTCTCAGCTGCCGGCCGAACTTTTCGTTCATCACGTCGTCCGAGAGGTACGTGATGTGGCCGATCATCCGGGCGATGCGCAGGCCGCGCTTCGGTATCACGCCGTGCTCATAGAAATGGCCGCCGTGAAAATCCGGGTCGGTCACGATCGCGCGGCGCGCCACTTCGTTGAAGGCAATGTTTTCGGCCGTGAGATTGGGCGCGCTCGCGACCACCACGGCATGCCGCACGCGTTGCGGATATTGCAGCGCCCACGACATGGCCTGCATGCCGCCCAGGCTGCCGCCCATCACCGCCGCCAGCGCCTGGATGCCCAGGCGGTCGAGCAATCGGGCCTGCGCGTTGACCCAGTCCTCCACCGTTACAACCGGAAAGTCGGCGCCGTAGACCTTGCCGGTATCGGGGTTCACGTGCATCGGGCCGGTGGAACCGAAGCACGATCCGAGGTTGTTCACGCCGATGACGAAGAAGCGGTCGGTGTCCACCGGCTTGCCCGGGCCGATCATGGTGTCCCACCAGCCCTCGGAATCCGGCTGGCCTTCGTAGACGCCGGCCACGTGGTGCGAGGCGTTGAGCGCGTGGCAGATCAGCACCGCGTTGCTCTTGTCGGCATTGAGCGTGCCGCTGGTCTCGTAGGCCAGCGAATAGCCGCGGATCGACGCGCCGCTTTGCAGGGCAAGCGGTTCGGCGAACGGCATCGATTGGGGCGAGACGATCATGTTGGCAACAAAAAACCCGGCGTCGCTAAAGAGGCGAGGCCGGGTCGGTCGTGGCGTTCGATTCTTTAGCTGAATTTATTGAGCGCCCGCAAGCTGGAGCAAATCGGCGCTGTGGAACAAGTATATCAACCCGGCATTCAGCCCCAGCTGATGAGCGCGGCCAAGCCCAGCACGGCGAAGATCGCGGCCGACACGAGGTGCACGACACGGATCGGCACGAGCCGCGTGACGCGGTCGCCGAACCACACCACCGGCGCGTTGGCCAACATCATGCCCAGCGTCGTGCCGGCGACGACGGAGAACCACGCGTCGTAGCGGGCGGCCAGCATGACGGTGGCGACCTGCGTCTTGTCGCCCATCTCGGCCAGGAAGAACGCGATCAGCGTGGTGCCGAAGATGCCGAAGCGCGGGGCCTTGTCGCCGCCGTCGTCGTCGAGCTTGTCGGGGATCAGCATCCAGGCCGCCATCGCGAGGAAGGACGCGCCGAGCACCCAGCGCAGCGTCTGCGGGCCGAGGAAGGTAGTGACCCAGGCGCCGGCTGCGCCCGCCAGGCCGTGGTTGGCGAGCGTGGCGACCAGGATGCCCAGCACGATGGGCCAGGGCTTGCGAAAGCGCGCGGCTAGGACCAGCGAAAGCAGCTGCGTCTTGTCGCCCATTTCCGCGAGGGCGACGATACCGGTGGAGACGAGAAAGGATTCCATGAGAGCGAAACGTCCAGGCCGGAGCGAACATTGACTGCGCGGCATCCCCGGCCAAAAACGGAGGCTGCGCAGTCAAAGGTCTCGCCAAGTCCGGAAACCGCTTGCGCCATGGATGCCGTGGGCACCCAAGTCTGTTGACGCAAGCCCCTCTCGAAGAGGAAGGAGGCTACTCCCCAATGACAGCCGCGATTGTACCGTAGGACGAGTTCCGCACGCTTCTGGCGCAGTTGTTGCTTCATTGTGGTGCGCTGTCGGCCAAAAGGCGTGTATCGCACCAATATCAGGCAGATTCATTAAGAGGACTGTATGGAAGCACTAAAACAGGGCTCAGACGCTTTGTTCATCCTGTTGGGCGGCATCATGGTGCTGGCCATGCATGCCGGTTTCGCGTTCCTGGAACTTGGCACCGTGCGCAAGAAGAACCAGGTCAACGCGCTGGTGAAGATCCTGACGGACTTCTCCGTGTCCACCGTCGCGTACTTCGTGGTCGGGTACGGCGTGGCGTACGGCACCAGCTTCTTCGTCGGCGCCGAGCAGCTGGCCGCGAAGAACGGTTATGAACTGGTGAAGTTTTTCTTCCTGCTCACCTTCGCCGCCGCGATCCCCGCGATCATTTCGGGCGGCATCGCCGAGCGAGCCCGGTTCTGGCCGCAATTGCTGGCCACCGCCGTCCTGGTCGGCCTGGTCTATCCGCTGTTCGAAGGCGTGGCCTGGAACCACGCCTTCGGCATCCAGGACTGGATCAAGGCCGCCGCCGGCGAGGAGTTCCACGACTTCGCCGGCTCTGTCGTGGTCCACGCCATGGGCGGCTGGCTGGCCCTGCCGGCGGTGATCCTGTTGGGTGCGCGTAGCAACCGCTACCGCAAGGACGGCGCCATTTCCGCGCATCCGCCCTCCAACATTCCTTTCCTGGCATTGGGCGCCTGGATCCTGACCGTCGGCTGGTTCGGCTTCAACGTGATGAGCGCGCAGACCATCGACAAGATCTCCGGCCTGGTTGCAGTCAACTCCCTGATGGCGATGGTCGGCGGCACGCTGGCCGCGTTGATCGTCGGGCGCAACGACCCCGGCTTCGTGCACAACGGCCCGCTCGCGGGACTGGTTGCGATCTGCGCGGGCTCGGACCTCGTGCATCCGCTGGGCGCGCTGGTGGTGGGCGCGGTGGCGGGCGCGGTCTTCGTGGCGATGTTCACGCTGACGCAGAACAAATGGAAGATCGATGACGTGCTGGGTGTCTGGCCGTTGCACGGGTTGTGCGGCGCCTGGGGCGGCATCGCCGCCGGCATCTTCGGCAGCAAGGCGCTCGGCGGGCTGGGCGGCGTGAGCTTGGGGGCCCAGGTCATCGGTACGCTGACGGGCATCGCCTGGGCGCTGGTTGCGGGCTTTGCCGTCTACGGCTTGATCAAGACCTTCACGCCATTGCGATTGACGCCTGACGAAGAACACGCGGGCGCCGACCTCGCGATCCACAAGATCGGCTCGACGCCGGAGCGTGAAGCCACTTGGTGACGGCTATGCGATGATTTCGCACCCATCGCACCGCACCATGCCCATCGAAAGTCAATTGGCCGAATACCAGGGCTACCTGCTGCGTTTCGCGCGGCTGCAGCTGCGCAACGACGCCTGGGCCGAGGATGCCGTGTCGGAAACAATGCTGGCCGCGCTCTCGAAGCCGCAGTCGTTCGGCAACCGCAGCCAGCTGAAGACCTGGCTCGTGGGCATCCTGAAGCACAAGGTGATCGACATCCTGCGCCAGCGCCAGCGCGAGGTCAGCCTGCAAGACGACGAGGGCGACGGCAGCACGGAGCTCGAAGCGCTGATGTTCAAAGCCGACGGGCACTTCAGCGCGCGCCCGGCGGATTGGGGCAACCCCGAACAGGAGCTCAGCTCGCGCCAATTTTTCACGGTGCTCGAAGCCTGCGCGGACAAGTTGCCGGCCGCGATGGGCCGGATATTCCTGATGCGCGAATGGCTCGAACTGCCCAGCGAGGAGATCTGTAAGGAACTCCAGCTCACGCCGACCAATCTTTACGTCCAGCTGCATCGTGCCCGCCTGCGGCTGCGCGAATGCCTCGAGCTCAACTGGTTTGGAAACCGCCCCGCCTCATGATGATCATGCGCCGCACCTGCAAGGAAGTGGCCGCCCTGCTGGTGGCGCGGGAGGACCGCGACCTGCCGGCGATCGAACGGATGGCCTTGCGACTGCACTTGGCCGCCTGTACAGCCTGTCCGATCTTCGAGCGCCAACTGTTGACCATGCGCAACGCATTGCAGCGCTGGCGCGGTTACACCGAAGAATAAAAGGATTTCGGCCCCCGCAGGCCCCACAAAAGCCCCGAATACCCCATAATAGCCGGGTGCCGCGCCAAGCGTGGCACATTTGGTTTGCGGTGATTGGTCGGTTTCGCGTGGTTTGTAGCTTGCGTTTTTCGGACTCCCATCGCTTCAGTAGCGTTCATTTCTCGAGGAGTCCTTTTAATGGGCAACAAACTTTACGTGGGCAACCTGCCCTATTCTTACCGCGACAGTGACATGGAGCAGGCGTTCAGCCAGTACGGCACCGTTTCCAGCGCCAAGGTCATGATGGAGCGCGACACCGGCCGCTCCAAGGGTTTCGGCTTTGTCGAAATGAGCACCGAGGCGGAAGCCAAGGCTGCCATTGAAGGCATGAACGGCCAGCAAATCGGCGGTCGTGGCCTGGTGGTCAACGAAGCGCGTCCGATGGAATCGCGTCCCCCGCGCACCGGCGGCTTCGGCGGCGGTGGTGGTGGCGGCGGCTACGGTGGTGGTGGCGGCGGTGGCGGCTACGGTGGTGGCGGCGGCGGTGGCCGTCGTGAAGGTGGCGGCGGTGGCGGAAGCCGCGGCGGTTACTAAGAACCACACGCAGAAATGCAATAAAAGGGCCTACGGGCCCTTTTTTCATGGGCGCGATTTCAGGGTTTTCGCGGCCCAGCGGCAGCCGCGCGGCCCTGCACGCGCGGCAAATATCTGTTCATAATCTGATCGCGTGTCAGCGTTTTTTTCACGCAAGGATTGCGGTGAACAGGTCACTTTTCGCGTCGCTCAGGTACCAGTTGAATGCGTTTTCGGGACTCCATCGCTTAAGTCATCGTTTTTGAACAGGAGTCCCAACCGATGGGCAACAAACTCTACGTGGGCAACCTGCCCTATTCCGTGCGCGACAGCGATCTCGAACAGGCTTTCGGGCAGTTCGGCGCAGTGACCAGTGCCAAGGTCATGATGGAGCGCGACACCGGGCGCTCCAAAGGCTTCGGCTTTGTCGAGATGGGCAGCGACGCGGAAGCGCAAGCCGCCATCACCGGCATGAACGGCCAACCCCTGGGCGGCCGCAGTGTCGTCGTCAATGAAGCCCGGCCGATGGAATCGCGGCCCCCGCGGACCGGCGGCTATGGCGGCGGCGGCGGCGGTGGTTACGGCGGCGGTGGTGGGGGTGGCGGCTACGGCGGTGGCGGGGGTGGGGGTCGCCGCGAAGGCGGTGGCGGCGGCTACGGCGGCCGTGGCGGCGGGGGTGGCGGCGGCGACGGAGGTTTTCGCAGCCCCTACGGATCCGGCCCGCGCGGTGGTGGCGGTGGCGGCAATCGCGGCGGTTATTGAGCGCGGTGATCCGCAAATCAAGAAAGGCTCCTTCGGGAGCCTTTTTGCTGCGCGACTAGCTTTGCGCTTGCCGATGCTTGCGCGGCCGTCCCGCCAGGATCTTGTCGTACAGCGGGTTGGGCAGCAGCCGCAGCAGCTTCGCCACCACGCCCATCTGCCACGGAATGACGCGATAGCTGGCCCCTGCCTCAATCGCGCGAAAGGCCCGGTCCGCGAAGTCCTCCGGCTGCATCAGGAACGGCATGGAGTACCGGTTCTGGCGCGTGAGCGGCGTGTCGACATAGCCGGGGCAGATGGTGACGACCTTGACGCCGCTGGCGCGCAGTTCGCCGCGCAGGCTTTCGCAGTAGCTGATCACCGCAGCCTTGCTCGCGCAATACGCGCCGTGGCCCGGCAGGCCGCGGATGCCCGCGACGCTGCCGATACCGACCAGCGCACCCGAGCCGCGCTGCACCATCGCGGAAATGAACGGGTGGAAGGTTGCGGCCAAGCCGACGTTGTTGGTCGCGAAGGTGCGCGCGATCACGTCGATGTCGTCGCGCACCGCCGTGTCCACGCCGACGCTGATGCCTGCGTTGGCGATCACCGCATCGGGCACGCCCTGGGCTGCGATGCAGGCGCGCCCGGCCGCAACGACGCTGTCGGTGTCGGCGACGTCGGCGCCGTAGACCTCGTACCGATCGGCCGGCAGACCCCGGTTGCGGGCCCAGGCCTCGATCTCGCCGGTGCGGCGCGCGGCCAGCGCCAGTCGCCAGCCAGCCTCGTAGTAGCGCCAGGCCAGCGCCTGGCCGATGCCGCTGGATGCGCCCGTGATGAAGACCAGCTTGTCCATGCGCGCTCCTTGCACCGCGTTCATCGGCCGCCGCGCGGCTGCAGCACGCCGTGCACCCGGCCGCGCAATTCCATCACCTGGTCGATGTTGTCGAAGTCCAGGCTGTCGGCGGTGAAGCGGTCGGTGCCGCGCACCAGCTCGACCGGCTTGTGCGACTTCACCCGCTCCGTGTTGGCGAACACATGCAGGAACTCGCCGCGGAATTCCAGGCGCGGCCGCAGATGCCCTTGCGCATCAGTGGCGGCTTCGCGCGTCACCACCGCGTCGCCGATCAATTGCACTTCGGAGCCGTCGGCGTTGCTCAGCGCGGTGCGGGCCGTGGCCACCGTCAGCTCGCCGCGCGCGTTGAACGAGCGCACGCGTGGCTGGTCGATCTCGAGCGTGTCGGTGTCGGGAAAGTGGCGCGCTTCGGTGCCGTAAAGCTCGCTCTTCACGCGCCCGGCGGTATCGAAAGTCTTCACCGAAAAGCGCCGCATGAAATAGTCCGGGTCGTGACTGACGCTGCGCTTCGCTTCGGCGCCGCCCAGCGTCGGCGTGTTGCGGGCGAGCCAATAGGTTCCCAGCGCCATCAGGCCCATGAGCATGATCGGCAGATACACCGCCATCTGTTCCCAGCCGCCGCGCAGCAGCGTCCCGGCGCTCGCCAGTGGCGATCGGGCGGCGGTGCTCACGAGTAAGTTTCCAGCAGCTGCGCGTAGCGCCCGCCCGCCAACAGCAGCAAGTCGCAGAATTCGCGCGCGGCGCCGTGCCCGCCGGTGGCCTGCGTGACGTAACGGGCGGCCGCCTTCACTTCGCCATGCGCGTTGGCCGGCGCAGCCGCGAACGCGCAGCGGCGCAGCACCGGCAGGTCGGGCCAGTCGTCGCCGATGCCGGCTGCCTGCGACCACTGCAGGCCGAGTTTTTTCAATGTCTGTTCGGCTGCCGGGAGCTTCTCCTCGATGCCGTAGTGCACATGCACGATGTCCAGTGCCTGCAGCCGGCCGCGCAGCGCTTTCGAATCGCGGCCCGTGATCACCACCGGCGCAATGCCGGCTCGCTGCAGCAACTTCAGCCCCAGGCCGTCGAGAATGTTGAACCGCTTGAGCGATTCGCCTTCGGCCGACATGTACAGCCCGCCGTCGGTGAGCACGCCGTCGACGTCGAAGAATGCAACGCGCACGCCCTGCGCCGCGAGCAGCAACTCAGGCGGATGAGTCAGTGCCGGCGCAGTCACCTAGATTACCTTGGCGCGCATCAGGTCGTTGCTGTTGACGGCGCCGCACAATTTGCCGGCCGCGTCGATCACCAGCACACTGGTGATGCGCTGCTGTTCCATCAGCTCGGCGGCTTCCACCGCGAGCACGTCATGGCGGATCGTGCGCGGGCGCGTGTGCATGACCTCGCGCGCAGTCAGTTCGCGCAGGTCGATGCCCTTTTCGATCAGGCGGCGCAAGTCGCCGTCCGTGAAGATGCCCAGCACGCGGCCCTCGGCGTCGACCACGGCCGATGCGCCCAGGCCCTTGGCGCTCATCTCGCGCATCAAGTCGCTGAAAGAGGTGTCGGCGCCGACGCGCGGCACGGCGTCGCCCGATCGCATCACGTCGCTCAGGTGCGTCAGCAATTTCCGCCCCAGGGCGCCGCCGGGATGCGAGCGCGCGAAGTCTTCGGTCTTGAAGCCGCGCGCATCGAGCAGCGCCACCGCCAGCGCGTCGCCCAGCGCGAGCTGCGCCGTGGTGCTGGCCGTCGGCGCGAGGTTGAGCGGGCAAGCTTCCTTTTCCACGCCGCTGTCCAGCACCACCTCGGCGTGCCGCGCCAATGTCGATTCGAGGCCACCGGTCATGGCGATCAGCGGCACGCCCAGCCGCTTGAGCACCGGCAGGATCACGGTGATTTCCTCGCTCTCGCCGCCGTTGGAAATCGCCAGCACCAGATCGACCGGCTTGATCATGCCGAGGTCGCCGTGACTGGCTTCGGCCGGATGAACGAACATCGCCGGCGTGCCGGTGGAGGCGAGGGTCGCGGCGATCTTGCGGCCGATGTGGCCGCTCTTGCCCATGCCCATGACCACCACGCGGCCGCGCACCTTCAGCATCATTTCCACCGCCAGCGCGAAGGCGCCGTTGATGCGCTTCTTCAGGCCGAGCACCGCCGCCGCTTCGATGTCGAATGTTTCCTGGGCCAGGCGCAGCGCCTGCGCCGCGTCGAAAGAAGACTTGTCCTGAGCTTGCCGGGCGACCATGCCGCGATTCTATAGAGCCCTGTCACCGGGCCTTGGTAGCATGCACGAAATGACCTCGCTCGAACTCACGCTGCTTTACCTGCTGGCCGCCGTGCTGGGCGTGGTGGCGTGCCGCTCGCTGAAACTGCCGCCGATGCTGGGGTACCTGGTGGTGGGCGTCGTGATCGGGCCCAACGCACTGGCGCTGGGCGGCGAATCGGAAGCCGTCCATCAACTCGGCGAGTTCGGCGTGGTGTTCCTGATGTTCGTGATCGGGCTGGAATTCAACCTGTCCAAGTTGCGGGCGATGCGCACCCATGTGTTCGGCCTCGGCTTGTTCCAGGTGCTGCTGACAATCGTGGTGGTGATGCTCGGCTCGCTGTTCCTGGCGGCCCTGGCGCCGGGTCTGTGGCACATGAGCTGGCAGGCGGCCCTGGCCTTGTCGGGCGCGCTGGCGATGAGCAGCACCGCCATCGTCGTCAAGCTGATGGCCGAACGGCTGGAGCTGGAAAGCGAACACGGCAAACGCGTGATGGGCGTGCTGCTGTTCCAGGATCTGGCCGTCGTTCCCTTGCTGGTGTTGATCCCCGCCCTGGGCAGCCCCCCCGAAATGCTGCTTCGGGAACTGGCCGTCGCCAGCCTGAAGGCGGCGGTGCTCATCACCGTGCTGCTGGTGGGCGGCCAGCGCGCGATGCGCTGGTGGCTGACGCTGGTGGCCCGGCGCAAGAGCGAAGAGCTGTTCGTGCTGAACCTGCTGCTGGTCACGCTCGGGCTGGCCTGGCTTACCGAACTGGCCGGCCTGTCGCTCGCCCTGGGCGCATTCATCGCCGGCATGCTGATCTCGGAAACCGAATACAAGCACCAGGTGGAAACCGACATCCGCCCGTTCCACGACGTGCTGCTGGGCCTGTTCTTCATCACCATCGGCATGCGGCTGGACTGGCGGCTGGTCACCGAGCACCTGGGCCTGGTGTTCGTGCTGATGACGTTGCCGGTGCTGTTCAAGCTGCTGCTGGTGATGGTGCTGTCGCGGCTGTTCGGCGCCTCCGCCGGCGTCTCGATGCGCACCGGCCTGTACCTGGCGCAGGCCGGCGAGTTCGGCTTTGTGCTGCTGACCCTGGCCGAGCAGAACCAGCTGGTGCCGCCGGCGCTGCTCAACCCGATCCTGGCCAGCATGGTGCTGTCGATGCTGGCCACGCCCTTCATCATCATGTACAGCAACCGAATCGTGATGAAGCTGGTCTCCAGCGAATGGCTGTTGCAGTCGCTGCAGATGACGACCATCGCGCGCAAGTCGATCAATGCCAACAAGCACGTGCTGATCTGCGGCTACGGGCGCTGCGGCCAGAACCTGGCGCGCATCCTGGAGCGCGAGGGCATCCCGTACATCGCGCTGGATCTCGACCCCGATCGCGTGCGCCAGGCCGCCGCTGCCGGTGACTCAGTGGTGTACGGTGACGCGGCGCGGCTGCAAGCCCTGGTCGCCGCCGGCCTGTCGCGGGCCAGCGCCGTCGTCGTCACTTACCTGGACGTGCCCGGCGCCACCAAGGTGCTGGCCTGCACCCGCAGCCACGCGCCGCAGGTGCCGGTGATCGTGCGCACGCAGGACGATCGCGACCTGGAGAAGCTGCAAGCCGCCGGCGCCACCGAAGTGGTGCCGGAAGCGCTGGAGGGCTCGTTGATGCTGGCCAGCCACGCGTTGGCGCTGGTCGGCGTGCCGATGCGCCGCGTGATCCGCATCGTGCAGGACCAGCGGGACGCCCGCTACAGCCTGCTGCGCGGCTATTTCCACGGTGCCGACGACGACACCGCGGACGACCAGGAAAACGAGCGGCTCTCCACCGTGACGCTGCCGTTCGGCGCCGGCTCTCTCGGCCGCGCGCTGAGCCAGTTGGCGCTGCAAGCGCAGGGCGTGCGCGTGGTCAGCCTGCGGCGCAGCAACGGCAAGCCGGTGGACCCGGGCGCCGATCCACCGCTGGAGGACGGTGACACGCTGGTGCTGTCCGGCCGGCCCGAGACGCTGGCCGTGGCCGAGGAAATATTGTTGCGTGGATGAACCAGGGCCGCAGCCCGCGGCTCAAGTGAACTGGCCCACCAGCAGCGCTTCGCGCATGCGCACCGCGAGCACGGCCGCGAGACCTTTGACGAGATCGACCGCAAGCCGCGGGTGCTTGTGGGTCATGGCGTCGAACTTCTCCCAGTTCAGGCCCCAGGCCACGCCGGGCTGCGACGGCGTGACGGTGGCGCTGCGCGGCGCGCCCGAGAAGAACGTGCCTTCGCCGACCACCATGCCCGGCGTGAGCGTGGCGATGTTGTTGCCCAGGATGCTCACTTCGAGCTCACCGTCGGCCAGGATGAACACCTCGCGGTCGGAATCGCCCTCGTGCATCAGCGGGTCGCCGATTTTCAGGAAGCGGATCGACAGGTACGGGGCCAGCGACTTCCATTCCTGGAGCGTCAGCTTGCACACCAGCGCGTCCTTGGCGTCGAGCGCGCCAATGGCGGCCACCAGTTGCTCTACGTTCATGGGTTCTCCTCAACAACATGCCCGGCCCGGATCAAAGTGTACGGCCGGGGGGGTCCGCTCTACGGCTTTTTATCTCTCAGTTCAGCTCGCCGTACTGGGTGCCGCTGAGGGCTGGCGCGCGCAGTTCCGGATCCGGAAGCTCGGTGTCCTCGAAGCCGGTAAGCAGGGTGTAGCTTTGCGGGCCATGCTTGGCGGAGCCGTCGAAGGTCTTGGCGCTGGCGCCGTGGGGCACCCCCACAGCCGCCGCGGCTACAGCGGCCGGATTGGTCGCGCCGGCGGCCAGGGCCTGCTTGAAAGCGGCCACCTCGTCGGCCTGGATCGGCTCGAAACGGGAGGGCTTGCGCTGCAGCGGCGCCGGGCTCGAATCGAGCGCGGCGGGCTGCGAATCCAGCGGCATGGGCTGTGATTCGCTGCCGCGCTGCTGGCTCTGGGCGGGGTCGCCCACGGCCACGTGTTCGTTGGTGCGCCAATAGACAGCAGTGACCAGGATTTCGTGGCGCGACTTGGCTGCCTGGGCAATCATGGCCTCGATCTCGGCCAGCCGCGCGGTCTCGCCGCCGCTGTTGCGCGCCAGGTCGACCATCACCAGGAACTGGCGTCCACGCCCGTCGAGCGAAAGCACCTTGAACTTGTAGCTGGCCGACAGCACACCAGCCTTGACCATCGCCTCCCGCACGATGCCGTACAGCAGTTCACGCCGCGCCATGCGCTCGTTCTTGCGATTGGCCGGCTGGGCGTTGCTGACCGGCGCTTCCCGGCTGGAGTGCTTGGCTGCCGGGCGGGTCGGATCCATGCGCGACAGCCCCGAGCTTTCGGCGAGAGGCTTGGCCGGCTGCGGGGCCGGGAACAACCAGCTGAAAAGAGACATGGCGGGACTTTCTGCGGAAAGGGGCGGCGGGCCAGGAACGTAAACTTTCGTTCCTCTCAGGCCGTAGTGTAAGTGGCGGGATGGGTCAATGCTGCCAGTTTTGGGCGCACTTGGTGCGCGGCAGCAGCGCCGGGCAGGGACTTCGTGAAATAGTTGCCGCTGGGCCCGACGGTCGCGGCCCGGCCATCTGGCGTACGGCTCAGGTGACGGCAATGCGCTTGGGCTTGTTGACCAAGCGCCGCGAAACCAGCGATCCCAGCGCCATCGCGACGGCCAAAGCCACTTCGGCGTGCCGGTTGCTGAGTTCGGTGAAGCGAATCGGGGTCAGGCACCAGACCTTGCAGGGGCTGGCGGCTTGCACGGTGGCCGAGCGCGGTTCGCGCGTGAAGAACGCACCCTCGCCGACAGCCGAGCCCGGCCCGACCACGGCCAGCCGCACCCGGCCCTTGTCGTCTTCGTAATGGACGCTCAAGCTGCCCGATTCGATCAGGTACAGCGTGCGGTCCACCGCCTTGTGCTCGATCAGCACCTGGCCCGGCATCAATGCAAAGGGCTGCATGTAGCTGCCCAGCAGCTCCCATTGGCCGGGCATCAAGGCTGGCGCGAAGCTGTCGATGGAATGGTTCTGGGCAATCGCCTTGACCAAGCCTTGGACATCGAAATTGATGGCAGTGCGGAGGGGGGCGTTCATGAAGCCCGACAGTAACGTGCAGCCCAGCCGTATACAAGGGATGTTAACGGCCACTTACACCTGATACGGCGCGTTGGAACCGTGTAACCGCGCCTTCAGTCGCCGTGGCGCTTGCCCATCTGCCAGAGCAGGAAGCTGTAGATGTCCGCGCTCATCGCGAAGCGTTGGGTCGCCGTGCTGCCCATGCCGTGGCCCGCCTGCGCGTCGATCCGCAACAAGACCGGCTTGCCGCTGCTGCTGGCCGCCTGCAGCCGCGCCACCACCTTGGCGCTCTGCCACACGTCGACCCGTGGATCATTCAAGCCGTGCACCGCCATCACCGCCGGATACGGCGTGCCGTCCTGGATCTGGTGGTACGTGCTCATCGCCAGCAATGCCGGAAACTCGAGCGGGTTCTTGTAGCTGCCGAATTCCGAGATGTTGGTGATGCCGTTGGCGCTCTCCTCGGCCCGTACCGCGTCCATCACGCCGACGTTGAAGATGGCGGCGGCAAACAGCTGCGGCGCCGTCGTCAC
>JAQGMS010000169.1 GCA_028292245.1 Ramlibacter sp. | reverse complement strand
ACTACTGGTGACCGGCGGCAGCCGCGGCATCGGCGCCGCGACAGCGCTGCTGGCGGCCGCCAAGGGCTATGCGGTCGCGGTGAACTACACGGCCAACGCAAAGGCCGCCGATGAAGTGGTCGGCCGCATCCGCGCGTCCGGCGGCAAGGCCATCGCCGTGCGGGCCGACGTCGCGCAGGAGGACCAGGTGCTGGCGATGTTCGAGACAGTCGATGCGCAACTGGGCCGGCTCGACGCCCTGGTCAACAACGCCGGCGTGGTCGACGCCAGGTCGCGCGTCGACGAGATGAGCCTCGCACGCGTCAAGCGCATGTTCGACATCAACGTCATCGGCTCCATCGTGTGCGCGCGGGAAGCCATCCGCCGCATGAGCACGCGCCACGGCGGCAACGGCGGCGCCATCGTCAACGTGTCCAGCGCGGCGTCCCGCCTGGGCGCGCCCGGCCAGTACGTCGACTACGCGGCCGCCAAGGGTGCGATCGATACCTTCACGCTCGGGCTGGCCAAAGAGGTGGCGGCCGAGGGCATCCGCGTCAACGCCGTCCGGCCGGGGCTGATCGAAACCGACATCCATGCTTCGGGCGGCCTGCCCGATCGCGTCAAGCAGCTCGCGCACCAGGTGCCGATGCAGCGTGGCGGCTCAGCCGAGGAAGTGGCGGAAGCGATCGTCTGGCTGCTGTCACCTGCGGCCAGCTACACCACTATGTCGCTGCTCGACGTTTCCGGGGGCCGCTGATGAGCCAGGTCAAGTACTACTGGGAAGACTTGCAGCCGGGCTCGGTGCGCCACCTGGGTACCACGTCGGTCTCGGCCGACGAGATCAAGGAGTTCGCCGGTCAGTTCGACCCGCAGCCGTTCCACGTCGACGAGGCGGCCGGACGGCGTTCGATCTTCGGCAACCTGTGCGCGAGCGGCTGGCACACATGCGCACTTGCGATGAAACTCACCGTCGAGAACTTTCTCCACGAGTCGTCCAGCATGGGCTCTCCGGGCCTGGAAAACCTGCGCTGGCTCAAGCCCGTCTATCCCGGCGACACGCTGCGGCTGCAGCACACGATCACGGAATCGCGCCCCTTGCGCACCCGCACCGACACCGGCCTGGTGCGCGCGGTGTGGGAGATGTTCAACCAGAACGGCGAGAAGGTCCTGCAGATGGAAGGCTACGGCATGTTCGGGCGGCGCCAACCCGCGACGCCCGAGGAAATCGCCCGGCTCGAAGCGTCGCTCGCGAAAGGCTAGGATGGACTTCAAGCCGCTGGTCACGTTGCTGGCGATCGTCAACCCGCTGGCGATCGTCCCCTTCTTCATCCACTACACCCAGGGCTTCAGCCGGGCGCAGCGGCGCGAGACGGTGTTGACCGCGTCGATCGCGGCCTTCCTGGTGATCGCCGCCAGCGCGATCCTGGGAATCCAGATCCTGGAGTTCTTCAGCATCTCGCTGGCCAGCTTCCAGGTCGGCGGCGGCATGCTGCTGCTCACAAGCGCGATCAACATGCTCAACGCACAGCCCGCCGAGGCCAAGCCCAATACCCGCGAGATGGAAGAAGGCGCCGCCAAGGCCGCCCTGGGTGCGAGCATCGCCGTGGTGCCGCTCACCATTCCGCTGCTCACCGGACCGGCGACGATCTCCACCGTGATCATCTATGCCGAAAAGGCCAAGAGCTTCTGGCAGCTGGCCACGCTGGTGGGCTACGGCGTGGTGATCGGCCTGGCAACGGCGCTGTGTTTCGCGCTGGCCGAACCGATCGCGCGCGTCCTGGGCAAGACCGGCATCAACGTCATGACGCGGCTGATGGGCCTGATCCTGGCCGCGCTGGCGGTGGAAGTGATGGCCGACGGCCTGCACAAGCTGTTTCCGGTGCTGGCGAGCCGGCTGTAGCAACTGGCGGCGGCTAGGCCTTGTCTTGCAGCAGCCGCACCACCTGGTTGCTGGTATTGCGCAGCCGCTGGGCCAGCAATTGGGTGATCTTCACCAGCAGCTTGGCGCCCACACCGGGGTGCGATGCGATCAGGCGGGCCACGGCTGCGCGGGTCAACACGGCGGCTTCCACCTCCGACAGCGCGATGCAGCTGGCGTAGCGCGGCTCGCCGTCCAGCATCGACATCTCGCCCAGCGATGCGCCTTCCTTCAGCACCGCGATGCGCGTGGTGGCCTGCGCATCCTCGGCATCGGCTTCGGCGCCGACCTTGCGCTTGGCCACGTCCACCGTGCCGTGCAGCAGCAGCATCATCCAGTCGCTGGCTTCATCCTCCGCGATCAGCAACTGCCCCGGCTGGGCCCGCACCAGCAGCATGCTGTCACCCAGCAGGTCGGCCTCGGCCGGCGTGAAGTCGCGCAGCAGGGCAGAGAGCTGCATCAATTCGGGCCGCTTCGACAGTTGCGTGCACGGGCCGAGCAGTTCCAGGCCGCGCGCCTGCAGTTGTTCTTCGAGCGTGGGTGCCGCCATGGCTGCGGTGACCACGTTCAGCGCACGCCCTGCAGCCACTGCGCGATGTCGTCGGCCGCCGCGTCGGTGGCCGACGACAGCGCGCGCACCCCGCCCGCCGCATCCGCCGTGGGGGCCGGCTTGCGCACCGCGAAGTAGCGCTGCGCCAGCAACCTTTCTCCCCCGACCGTGTTTTCCATCAGCGTGACGCGCAGCCGCAGCAGGCCCCAGCTTTGCGCCGCCGACTCGAACAACTGAGAGAACTCCTCGAGATCGACCCGCATGACCCGCGGGGCGGCGCCCCCATCGCGCGCCAGCGCGGCGCTGTCACCCAAGTCGAGCACTGCCCGGTCGCGCCCCAGCTGCTGGCGCAAGCGCTGGCGGATGAGTTGGGGCGGCGGCGCGCTCCAGCGGGCGTTGGCATACGGCCTCAGTTGATGCTCGTCGGCATAGCCCAACCGATAGAGGATCGCGCTGCCGTCCAGCGCGCCCGCGGCTTCGATGTCGGCCAGCACCAGTGCCGCCTGCGCAGGAGCGGCAACGGACGCGGCGGCCGCCGGCACGTCCGGCCCGAAGTCGTAGAGCGTCGCGCGCACCGGCTTGTCCGGCAGGGCCGAGCAGCCGGCTAAGCCCGCCGCCAGCGCTGCCAGTCCCAGCAGAGTTGCCAGCCGCCGCGTCATTTGCCCGCTCCCGGTGCCGTGAACCCGGTCTCGCCGGGACCCGGCGAGACCGGCCCCGTGCCGAAGATCAGCGACTGCGGGTTGTCGGTGATGGCGTTCGCGGTGCGTCCGAGTTGCCGCACGGCCCGCGAGGCATCCTCGGTCACCCGGTTGATGCGCGGCAACGTCGACGAGTTGAACGAGTCGGCCGCGTGCGACAGCGCCTGCGTGCCATCGGCCAGGCGATCCATGGGACCGTCCTTCTCGTTGAGCCGCCTGGCGGTCGTGCCGAACTCGGCCACGGCGTCCTGGGCCTGGTCGGACGTCTTGCGCAGCGACGTGACGGCGGCGTCCGCGTTCTTCACGAAGGAGGGGATGTTGACCCGCTCCGGGCCAAATTGCGCGTCAAGAATGAAAGTCAGGCTGCTGGAAAGCTGGCTGAGGCTGGCCGCGGCCGGTCCCACGTTGTCCAGCGCGCTGGTCAGCCGTTTCTGGTTGTCGGG
>JAQGMS010000156.1 GCA_028292245.1 Ramlibacter sp. | reverse complement strand
TGATGTGGTTCGGCGTGTTCGGCTTCATCGGCAACGCCCTGATGTCGCGCTACGTGGACCGCATCGGCGCATCACGCACAGTCATGATGGGCATCGCGGCCATGGCGCTGAGCCTGTTGATATGGCCCGTGGGCACCACCCTGGCGCTGGCCGCCATGGTGTCCATCCCGTGGGCCTTGGGCTGCTTTTCCTCGAACTCGGCGCAGCAAGCGCGGTTGGTCGGAATCGCGCCGGCGCTGGCGTCCGGTTCCATCGCGCTCAATTCGTCCGCGATGTACGCCGGCCAGGCCATCGGCGCGGCCGGTGGCGGCTGGCTGATCGCCAACAACGGCATGGATTCGTTGCACTGGGCCGGCTTCGCCGGCCTGCTGCTGGCGATGGCCGTGAGTGCAGTAGCTACCCGCTACCAGGGCACGCACCGCTTCTGAAACCCGGCGTCGGCTACGGGATAATCGTCAGATGACTCCTCTCTACCAAACCGTGGGCGTGGTGGGCGCCGGCGCCATGGGCCGCGGCATCGCGCAGATCGCGGCGCAAGCCGGCAGCACCGTCAAGCTCTACGACACCCAGCCGCAAGCCGTCGCCAAGGCGCGCGACGAGCTCTTCACCCAGTGGGACCGCCTGCTCGAAAAGGGCCGGATGGACGCCGCCGCCGTCCAAGACTGCAAGCAACGGCTGCAAGCGGCCGACAGCGTGGAGAGCTTGGCCAATTGCGCGCTGGTCGTCGAAGCCGTGGTCGAGCGCCTCGACGTCAAGAAGTCGCTGTTCGCCCAACTCGAAGCGGTGGTTTCGCAAGACGCAGTGCTCGCCAGCAACACCTCTTCGCTGTCGGTCACGGCCATCGCGGCCGGCCTGCAACGGCCGCAGCGATTTGCCGGATACCACTTCTTCAACCCGGTGCCGTTGATGAAAGTGGTGGAAGTGATCGCGGGCCTGAAGACCGACCCCGCCGTCTGCAACGCCCTGGCGGACTACGCGCGCCAGATGGGCCATACGCCGGTGCAGGCGCAGGACACGCCCGGCTTCATCGTCAATCACGCGGGCCGTGGCTACGGCACCGAGGCGCTGCGAGTCGTCAGCGAAGGCGTGGCCGACTTCGCCACCATCGACCGCATCCTGAAGGACCAGGTCGGCTTCAAGCTGGGCCCGTTCGAGCTGATGGACCTGACGGCACTGGATGTTTCGCACCCGGTGATGGAATCGGTGTACCGGCAGTACTACGAGGAGCCGCGCTACCGGCCGAGCGTGATCACGGCCCAGCGGCTGGCGGGCGGCATCGTCGGCAAGAAAGTCGGCGAAGGCTTCTATCGCTACGTCGACGGCAAGGCGCAGGTCCCTGCGGAGCCAGCGGTGCCGCAGGTGGCCGAGATGCCGCCGGTCTGGGTTTCCACGCGGGCGGCACGCCGCGCCGAGCTGCTCCAGCTGCTCAAGGACCTGGGCGCGAAGATCGAGACCAGCCAATCGCCCTCGCTGCACGCGTTGAGCATCGTCGCGCCGCTCGGATTCGATGTGACCACCGTCGCGGTGGTGGAGCGGCTGGACCCGGCCCGCACGCTCGGCATCGACATGCTCATCGACGACGCGGCGACGAAGCGGCGAGTGCTGGCGACCAACCCCGCCACCCGCGCCGACATGCGAGATGCGGCGCATGCGCTGTTCGCGCGCGACGGCAAGGCCGTGAGCGTGATCCGCGACTCCGGCGGCTTCGTGACGCAGCGCGTCATCGCCACCATCGTCAACATCGCCGCCGACATCTGCCAGCAGCGCATCTGCAGCCCGAAGGACCTGGAAACGGCGGTGACGCTGGGCCTGGGCTACCCGCTCGGACCACTGGCGATGGGCGACCGCTGGGGGCCGACCAACATCCTGGAAGTGCTGTTCAACATGCAGACGGTCTACGGCGATCCGCGCTACCGCCCCAGTCCCTGGCTGCGCCGCCGCGGCGCGATCGGTCTTTCGTTGCTGCACGAGGAGGACTAGAGATGCCCGCTGAACTCAAGAGCACCAGCCGGGGCCGCACCATGGTGCTGACGATCAGCAACCCCGAACACCGCAACGCGCTGGGACCGGAGATGTATGCCGCCGGCGTCGAGGCGCTCAGCGTCGCCGAGAGCAGTCCGGAAGTGCGCAGCGTCGTTATCACCGGCGAAGGCCCCCAGTTCTCGGCCGGCGGCAACCTGCAGCGGCTGCAAGCCAACCGCGAGCAGGCACCCGAAGTCCAGGCACAAAGCATCGAAGGACTGCACGCCTGGATCGAGGCCATTCGCACGTTCCCCAAGCCCGTGATCGCCGCGGTCGAGGGAGCCGCCGCCGGCGCCGGATTCTCGCTGGCGTTGGCCTGCGACCTGATCGTCGCCGCCGACGACTCCGTCTTCGCGATGGCGTACAGCAACATCGCGCTGTCGCCCGATGGCGGCGCCACCTGGAGCCTGTCGCGGGCGCTGCCCCGGCAACTGGCCGGGGAGCTGATGCTGACCGGTGAGCGCATCGGCGCGCGCCGGCTGCATGAGCTGGGCGTCGTCAATCGGGTGACGGCCGCGGGCGGCGCGCTGGACGAAGCCCTGGCGCTGGCCGAGCGCCTCAACGAGCGGGCTCCCAATGCCCTGGCCAGCATCAAGGAGCTGATGAACGATGCGGCCGCGTCGCAGTTCACGCGCCACCTGGCCGACGAGCGCGACCATTTCGTTCGCAACCTGCACCACGCCAACGCCGGCATCGGCATCGCCGCGTTCCTGGCCAAGCAGCCGCCGCGCTACGAGTAGGGCCCGACCCCCGAGTCTTTCCGGGGACAACCCCGTTGTTTTCCGCCGGTCCCGCGCGCGACAATGGGCGCAGCCACCAGTCACGGAAAAGACAGATCATGGACGACCCCATTCTTACCATTGAAGAACGAGAGGCGATCAATACGGGTCGCTGGTTCTCGGCCCTGTCACCATCCCTGAGGCACGACATACTTCGATGTGCTTACGTCAAACGCTACAAGGACGGCGAGCTCATCTGCGCGCGCGGCGACGCGGCGGACGAGTGGAGCGCGGTAGCGCGGGGCGCGGTGCGGGTCAGCTCCACCTCCATCACCGGCAAGCAGGTCACGCTGACTTACGTGGAGCCGGGCATCTGGTTCGGCGACGTGGCGATCTTCGACGGCGACCGGCGCACCCACGATGCCTATGCGCATGGAGAGACGACGATGCTCTCGGTATCTCGCGGCGACCTGCGCAAGATCCTTACCCAGCACGTCGAGCTGTACGAAGCGCTGTTGCGCCTTCATGCGCGGCGCATCCGGCAGCTGTTCGGCCTGGTGGAAGACCTCAACACGCTGCCCTTGCGCGCGCGCCTGGCCAAGCAGCTCACCCACCTGGTCCGCAGCTACGGCGTGCCGTCGCTTTCGGACGGCCGCGAAGTGCGCATCGGCCTGCAATTGGCGCAGGAAGAACTGGCGCAACTGCTGGGCGCGTCGCGCCAGCGCGTCAACCAGGAACTCAAGTCGATGGAGCGCGAGGAGGTGATCCGCATCGAGCCGGGCGGCCTGGTGGTGCGCAACCGCGAAGCGCTGATGCGCATCATCGAAACGGACAACTAGAACCTATGGATTTCGATCACTTCATCGGCACGCGGCCTGTTTCAGACAAGCACGCGATCGACACGGCGGCCCTCACCGCCTGGCTCGGGAAGAACCTCGAAGGCTTCGCCGGCCCGGTCACGCTGGAGATGTTCAAGGGCGGCCAGTCCAACCCCACCTACAAGGTCCTCACGCCCGGGCAGAGTTACGTGATGCGCGCCAAGCCCGGCCCGGTGGCCAAGCTGCTGCCGTCGGCGCACGCCATCGAACGCGAGTTCGCCGTGATGCGCGGGCTGCACGGCACGGACGTGCCGGTGCCCCGGATGTATTGCCTGTGCGAGGACGAGGCCGTGATCGGCCGGGCCTTCTACATCATGGAGTTCATGCAGGGGCGCGTCATCTGGGACCAGGCCCTGCCCGGAATGAGCCCGGCCGGGCGCGGCGAGATCTACGACGAGATGAACCGCGTCATCTCGGCGCTGCACACCGTCAAGTTCGCCGACCGCGGCCTGGCGAGCTATGGCAAGCCCGGCAACTACTTCGACCGCCAGATCGGCCGCTGGAGCAAGCAGTACAAGGCGTCGGCCGACGGCGCCGGCCCGATGTCGCAGCCGATCCCTGAAATGGAAAGGCTCGTCGAGTGGCTGCCCGGGCACATTCCCCCTGCCGCGCGCGACGAAAACAAGGTGTCGATCGTCCACGGCGACTTCCGCCTGGACAACTTGATGTTCCATGCCACCGAGCCACGCGTGATTGCAGTGCTGGACTGGGAGTTGTCCACCCTGGGCCACCCGCTGGCCGACTTCAGCTACCACTGCATGGCGTGGCACATCCCGCACGGGCCGGGCTCTCGCGGCATCGCGGGGCTGGACCATGCGACGCTGGGCATCCCGAGCGAAGACGAATACATGCGCCGCTATTGCGAGCGCACGGGCTTTGCCACCGTCGCCGAATTGAAAGTCGACTGGAACTTCTACATGGCCTACAACCTGTTTCGCATCGCGGCGATCCTGCAAGGCATCGCCAAGCGCGTCGAGGCCGGCACCGCGTCCAGCGCACAGGCAGCAGCCTCGGGCGCGGGCGCGCGCCCCATGGCCGAACTGGCCTGGAAATTCGCGCAGCAGGCCTGACACCCCGCAATACCCTGAAGGAAAGCACCATGGATTTTGAATACTCGCCAAAGACAAAAGAACTGCAGGCCAAGCTGCTGAAGTTCATGGACGACCACATCTACCCGGCCGAGAAGGACTACGAGCACGAGCTCGCCGCCAACACCCAGGCCGGCAAGCGCTGGACCGCGCTGAAGACCATCGAGAATCTCAAGCCCAAGGCGCGCGCCGCCGGGTTGTGGAACCTGTTCCTGCCGGTGGACAGTGCCTCGGCGTCCGGCTACGAAGGCGCGGGCCTCACCAACCAGGAATACGCGCCACTGGCCGAAATCATGGGACGCGTGCAGTGGTCCAGCGAGGTCTTCAACTGCTCCGCGCCGGACACCGGCAACATGGAGACCATCGCCCGCTACGGCTCCACGGACATCAAGGCGCGCTGGCTCAAGCCCCTGCTGGAGGGCCAGATCCGCTCGGCCTTCGCGATGACCGAGCCCGAGGTCGCGTCATCGGACGCCACCAACATCTCCACCCGCATCGAGCGGCAAGGCAACGAGTACGTGATCAACGGCCACAAGTGGTGGATCTCCGGCGCCGCCGACCCGCGCTGCGCCGTCTTCATCACCATGGGCAAGACCGACCCCGAAGCACCCCGGCACTCCCAGCAAAGCATGGTGATCGTGCCGGCCGACGCCAAGGGCATCCGCATCGTGCGGCCGCTCTCGGTATTCGGCTACGACGACGCCCCGCACGGCCACGTCGAGATGTACTTCGAAAACGTGCGGGTGCCGGTGGACAACATCCTGCTGGGCGAAGGCCGCGGCTTCGAGATCGCGCAAGGCCGCCTGGGCCCGGGACGCATCCACCACTGCATGCGGCTGATCGGCCTGGCCGAGCGCTCGCTCGAGCTGATGTGCCGGCGCGCGCTGTCGCGGGTGGCCTTCGGCAAGACCGTGGCGCAGCAGAGCGTGACACAGGAGCGCATCGCCGATGCCCGCTGCAAGATCGACATGGCTCGCCTGCTCACGCTGAAGGCCGCCTGGCTGATGGACGTGGCGGGCAACAAGGTCGCCAAGAACGAGATCGCGATGATCAAGGTGGTGGCGCCCAACATGGCCTGCCAGGTCATCGACTGGGCCATGCAGGTCCATGGCGGCGGCGGCGTCAGCGGCGACTTCCCGCTGGCCTCTGCCTATGCGGGCGCCCGCACGCTGCGCTTCGCAGACGGCCCGGACGAGGTGCACCGCAACGCGATCGCCAAGTGGGAGCTGGGCAAGTACGGCGCCTACGGACGCGATGCCGAGGCCGCCATCACGCGGGGGAGCTGAAGTCCAGCGCCGACTCGCAGGCGGCCGTGAAAATCTGCGCCGCGTGCTGCAGCGTTCCCAGGTCCGCCGGCGTGTACTCCATGCGCAGGTAGGCCTTGCCGTTGAGCAGCAGGATCATGAACGGCACTTCGGCCGTCGGGCCAGGCACCGGCCAGCTCAGCATCAGGTCGGCCAGTGCCGGGCTGACCCAGGCCAGCGCGGTCTCGCGCCGGTCCGTCAGCACGCTGTAGCGGGTCCAGAACGGGCGCGGCAGGCTGTCCCAGCCGACCTCGTTGAACATCGCAAGCCAGCGCATCTCCTCGGGCAGGCTGGTGTCCACCGAGGTCTGCAGGTTGTCGGTGTACATCTGGTAGGCCCGTTTTTCGAGGGCTTCCTTCAGCGGCCGGTTGATGACCAGCACGGCGATGTCTTCGGCTATTCCAAGCTCGCCACGGGCGCGCAGTTCCTCGCCGATGATGTAGTTGCGCGTGGGCCGGCCCAATTGCAGCCGCCAGGGCTTGCCGCCAACCTTGCCTTCCAGCACGATGTCCTGGGCGGCGGCGTCCACCGAGAAGGCGAAGCCCTGCGTGCCGGCCCACTCGGACACCGGCCCGTGCGCCAGCTGCGAGGGCGTTCCTTCCTGCGAGTCCTTGGCCTCCCTCGAAAATACCTTTTTGATGCGTTCGAACATGGTCCGGGCGTTTCCCCTAAAGTCGCATTGTCAGCCGCATTATTAGTTCAAATCCGCACGAGAGGCGATTCATGATCGACGTTTTCACCTGGCCCACGCCCAATGGCCACAAGGTTCACATCATGCTGGAGGAGTGCGGCCTGCCGTGGCGCGCGATCCCGGTGAACATCGGCGCCGGCGACCAGTTCAAGCCCGAGTTCCTGAAGATCAGCCCCAACAACAAGATTCCGGCGATCACCGATCCGGAGGGACCCGACGGCAAGCCGATCTCGCTGTTCGAATCGGGCGCCATCCTGGTGTACCTGGCGGCCAAGACCGGCAAGTTCCTGCCGGCCGGCGACCGCGCCCGGTACGAAGTGCTGCAGTGGCTGATGTTCCAGATGGGGAGCGTCGGACCGATGCTGGGGCAGACGCACCACTTCCGGGGCTACGCGCCGGAGAAACTCCAGTACGCGATCGATCGCTACAGCAATGAAGCCAAGCGGCTCTATGGCGTGATCGACCGGCGGCTGTCGCAAAGCGCTTTCCTGGGCGGCGGCGGCTACACGATTGCCGACATCGCGACGTTCCCGTGGCTGCGCAGCTGGGAGCGGCAGGGCATCGTGCTGTCCGACTATCCGCACCTGCAGGCGTGGTTCGAGAAAATCGCCGAGCGGCCGGCCGTGCAGCGCGGCGTCAAGGTGCTGGCCGACATGCGACAGCCGATCACCGGGGACAAGGAACGCGAGATCCTGTTCGGCAAGACCCAGTACGAGCGGCGCTGAGCGGGCATGGACGTCAATCCTCTCGAAGCCGTTGAACCGGCCGACGCACCGCCACCAGCCGGCCAGCGGTCACGCCTGAATCCCGCCGTCGCCGTCACGGTGGCCCTGCTCGCCACCTTCATGGGTATCTGCAAGGTCAAGGACGACAACATCGTGCAGGCGATGCAGCAGGCCCAGGCCGACAAGATCGATCACTGGGCCTTCTACCAGGCGCGCAACCTGCGAGAAGAAGTTGCCAGGGCCGCGCTGGTGCAATTGCGCCTGGCCGCCGCTGAACGGCCCGCCGACAAACGTGCCGGATACGACGAGGCAATCGCCCAGTACGAGAAACTGGCGAAAGAGCAGAACGAAAAGAAGGAAGAACTGCGCAAGCAGGCCCTGGCCGACCAGGAAACCTACGACGCCTTGAACTTCCGCGACGACCAGTTCGACCTTTCGGACGCCGCGGTCGCGATCGCGATCTCGCTGCTGGCCATCGCGTCGCTGACGCAGCTGTGGTGGCTGTTTGGCCTGAGCTTGCTGCCTGCGGGCTTCGGTTTCGTGATGGGGCTGGCGGGGCTGGTCGGCTGGGACCTGCACCCCACGGCCCTGGTCAAGCTGCTGACCTGAACGGGAAGCTTGGCCTGCCCGGAGGGAATCGAACCCCCGACAACTTGCTTAGAAGGCAAGTGCTCTATCCAACTGAGCTACGGGCAGAGCGAACCAATGGTCGGAGCGATAGGATTCGAACCTACGACCCTCTGGTCCCAAACCAGATGCGCTACCAGACTGCGCTACGCTCCGACTGGCTTGCATTCTACCGTGCGGGGTCGCGCCGGCAGCGGCCCTACACTCGGCCCATGATGCGCATCCTGCTCCTGGCCGCGAGCCTGCTGGTGCTGCCGCTGGCGATGCTGTTGTTCGCGCAGTGGCCGTTGCGCGACCTGGTGCAGGCCTATTCGCGTCAAGCCAACGACTTTGCACAGATCCTGTTCGCCTTGTACATGGCCATAGCCGTGACGGCCGCGAGCCGGGACGGCATGCACCTGGCCGCCGGCCATCCACCCGATGAGCACACTGCCTCGCCCCGCAGATGGCGGGCCTGGGCCTTGCTGGTATGCACCGCGCCCTGGGCCCTCTTCATGCTCTGGACATCGGCGCCGCAGGTCTGGCAATCGCTGCGCCAGCTCGAGCACTTCGGCGAAACGCTGAACCCCGGCTTCTTCATCATCAAGCTTGCGCTCTGGCTGATGGTCGTGTTGATCCTCGCCGATGCCGCATTCGCGCCAATGCGCAAACCGCCGGTCGCTGCGTGAACAGCATCGGCCTGTGGATGCTGCTGGCCCTGGCGATCCTGGTGATCGCCACCGGCTTGCCGGTCTGGGCCCTGCTGATCGGCGTCGCCAGTGCGTTCGCCGCGTTCGGCATGGCCACCGGCGCTTTCGGCGGCGCCATCCTCTCGGCGCTCGGCCCGCGCATCATCAGCTTGCTGGAGCACGACCTGCTGCAGGCGATGCCGCTGTACGTGTTCATCGGGGTGCTGCTGCAAAGGCTGGCCGTGGCCGACGCGCTCTTCGCCTCGGCCGCCCGGCTGTTCCGGCCGCTGGGTTCGGGGACGCCGCTGGCTGCGCTTGCCGTGGGGACGCTGATCGCACCGATGAACGGTTCGGTAGCCTCGAGTTCGGCACTGCTATCGCGGCTGGTCGCACCGCGGTTGGCCGGCATCGCTCCCTCAAAGGCGGTCGCGTTGATCAGCGTTGCCGCCACCATCGGCGTGGTCGTCCCGCCCTCGCTGGTGCTGATCCTGCTGGGCGACGCCATGTTGCGCGCGCATACCGAAGCCAGCAACTTGCCCGGCTTCGTGCTGGGAACCCAGCGCATCGTCAACACCCAAGACGTGCTGCATGCGGCCTTGTTGCCCGCCGCGGCCGTGCTGGCCCTGTGGGCCGCCGTGGCGTGGGTGCAAGGCCGCGGCCTGCGGGACCGAAGCGTTGCAAAGCCATTGCCGCGGCGCGATGCAGCCCTGGCCGTGCTGGCCACCACGCTGATCGTGCTTTTGCTCGGCGGTGTCTTCGTGGGGCGGCTGTTCGCGGTAGAAGCCGCGGCCACCGGCGGCTGCCTGCTGGCCGGCGCCGCGTTGGCGGCCGGCGCGCTCAATCGGCCGCAGTGGCGTGCCGTGCTGCGCGACACCTTGGCGCTGAGCGGGGCGCTGTTCGCCCTGCTGGTCGGCGCCACCACGTTCAGCCTGGTGTTTCGCGTCTTCGGCACCGACCGCTGGCTCGCGCAGCTGGTCCTGGCGTCGCCATGGCCGCCGTCGGCAACGGCCGCTCTGGTCCTGCTGCTGGTCGCGCTGTGCGCCTGGGTCCTGGACGCCTTTGAAATGATCTTCGTGATCATCCCGATCGTTGCGCCGCTTTTGATCGTGCAACTCGGCGACGCGCAGCAGGCTGCCGTGCTGCTGCTGCTGGTGCTGCAATTGAGCTTCCTGCTGCCACCGATGGGCTATGCAGTGCTGATGGCACGCTCGCGGTCCGGACTGCCGCGCGTGGCTACCAGCGATCTGCTGCGTGCCCTGGCGCCGTTCGTTGCGGCCCAGCTCTTGGTGGCGGTTTGCGTATTTGCGTGGCCCCGCGCGGTGCACTTACTGGACGCAGCGGTGCCGGCGGCCGCACCGGGGAGCGCGGCGCCGACCGAGCAGGACATCGTCCGGCAGATGGAAGAGATGGGACGCCAGGTTGCGCCCGGGGGTGACCCCGAACCCCAAACCGTCGAGGGCGAAAAGCGCTGAGCCGGCGCCTCCGGGCCCTCAGAGCTTCACGTACTGGTACTCGAGCGGGTTGGCGTTGATGCCGCGATCGGGCGGCGCGATCCAGCCGGCCATTTTGCCGGGCTCGACCACACGCTGCATCAGGCTCTTGACGTGAGCCAGGTCGCTTTCGGTCGGCAGCCAATCGTTCTTCTTCGCGTCGAATTCGGCCTGGCTGATGGGCTGCCCTTCCGGATTGGTCGCGATGCCCGCCCATGCGCCGACTTGCCGGCGGAATCGCGTCGACGGCAATTTCAGTTCGAAGTTGACGCCCGCGCGCTTGATGCCCATGTTCCAGCGCGTGATGCCGACATTGCAGTCCTTGACGTACTCCAGGCGCGTGATCTCGTTCATGCCGTTGCGGGTGGAAATGGTTTCGCCCTTCATGCCGCCCTTGCCTTCGGGCACCTGGATCGTCATTTCAGTCTCGGCCTCCACGTGGTCCGCGAACTTGGCTTCATCGGGCCGGCCCTTGATGCCGTTGCTGAAGTAGTTGGCGGCGTTCGAAGAGTCTTCGGAGCCGAACAGGTCCAGCGAACTGGTGAACCAGAAGTTCATGAATTTCTGCACCGTCGGCAGGTCGATGACGCCGGCTTTGCGCAGCGTCGCCACGTCGTCGGTGTCGAGTTCCTTCATCACTTCCAGGGTGCGCTTGATCACGCGGCCGACGCCGGTCTCGCCGACGAACATGTGGTGCGCTTCCTCGGTCAGCATGAAGCGCGTGGTGCGCGCCAGCGGATCGAACGCGGATTCGGCAAAGCTCTTCAACTGGAACTTGCCGTCGCGGTCGGTGAAGTAGG
>JAQGMS010000247.1 GCA_028292245.1 Ramlibacter sp. | reverse complement strand
TCTTGATCTTGATGCGGCTGCGGATCAATTCGTTGGTGGCGGCGCGTCCCCACTCGCCGGCGCTGGTCTCGGTCTTGGCCAGCACTTCGAGGTTGTCGTCCAGCGCGCCCATCCAAGGCCCCATCTTTTCCTCTTCGGTGCCGGGCAGGAAGCCGATGTCCTCACCCATGCTCACCGTGGCGCGGGTCATGATGATCTCGGTGTAGCGGCGGTCGTCCAGCACCTGCGTCAGGCCCGAGGCCAGCGCCATCAGCGTCTTGCCGGTGCCGGCCGTGCCGGTCAGCGTCACGAAGTCGATGTCCGGGTCCGTCAGCAGGTTCATCGCGAAGTTCTGCTCGCGGTTCCTTGTCGTGACGCCCCAGATCGAGTTCTTCAGGTGCCCGTAGTCCTTCAGCGTCTTGAGAACCGCCGTCTTGGCCCGTATTTCGGTGACCCGGGCGTACAAGCTCGGTTCGCCGGGCGACTCGAAGTAGACGAACTGGTTGATCAGCAAGCTGGGCACCACCGGGCCGGTGATCCGGTAGAACGTGTGCTGGCCGCTCTGCCAGCTCTCGATGGTCTTGCCGTGCTTGGTCCAGAAGTCGGACGGCAGCGCCATGGCACCCGAATACAGGAGTTCCAGGTCGTCGAGCGTCTTGTCGTTCTGGTAGTCGTCGGTGGCCAGGCCCAGGGCCCGGGCCTTGACGCGCATGTTGATGTCCTTGGACACCAGCACCACGTCGCGCGGCGCGTGCTGCTCGCGCAGGGCGGCGACGACCCCGAGGATCTGGTTGTCCGCTTTGCCGGGCGGCAGGCCCAGTGGCAGGCTGCTTTCAAGCGGCTTGGTCTGGAAGAACAGGCTGCCGCCTGCTTCACGGTGGCCGGTGGTGTCCAGCTTGAGTCCGTGCGCGATATCCGCGCCCTGGTGGCCGGCCAATGCGTCCAGCGTGCGGCTGGCCTGGCGGGCATTTCGCGCGACCTCGGTCATGCCCTTCTTGTGGCCGTCCAGTTCCTCCAGCACGATCATCGGCAGGAAGATGTCGTGTTCCTCGAAGCGGAACAGGCTCATCGGGTCGTGCATCAGCACATTGGTGTCCAGCACGAACAGCTTGGCCGGGCCGGTGGGCTTGGCCTTGCGGGCCGGCCGCGGGGCCGGCTCAGGGGCCACGCGCTTCTTGCCGGCCGCCGGCTCGGCGTGCTCCAGGTAGCCGTCGGTGGGGTCCTTGAAAGCCTCCGGGTGCGCCTCGCCGCCGCCAACCTGGCGCGGATCGAAATCAAGAGCCTGCGGCTTTTCAGCCAGCGGGCTGTCGGTGTGGCTCGCCTCCGATTTTCGCGGTGCCTTGTGCGAGGAGCGGGCCGGGGCGTCGTAGGCTTCCGGCGGGAGCAGGGCAGCGCGCTTGGTGGGGGCGGGGGGCAGTGGCATGGAGTTTGGGATTCCCGGATGTGAGAGTCGAGAAGCAAAAAAGCCGCCTGGCGAGCCGGGCGGCTTTATCGGGGTTAGCGGTGATGACGCGTCGCGTCGGAATCAACTGCATGAATTCATTATGCACAAGTCCCGTGATGCGGCAACCAACGGTCAGTGC
The DNA here is from genome assembly GCA_028292245.1 of Ramlibacter sp. Lineage (GTDB taxonomy): Bacteria > Pseudomonadota > Gammaproteobacteria > Burkholderiales > Burkholderiaceae_C > Ramlibacter. The sequence goes on along the minus strand of JAQGMS010000247.1, from coordinate 2,006 downwards.
ATGTTGCTACAAAACGTCAGGCGGCTTTCTTGAGCAGCTTCACGGCCTTGAGTACCTCGTCCACGTGGCCCGGCACTTTCAGGCCGCGCCATTCCTGCTTGAGCACGCCATCGGCGCCGATGAGGAAGGTGCTGCGCTCGATGCCCTTGACCTTCTTGCCGTACATGATCTTGTTCTTCACGACGCCGAACATGTGGCACATCTTCTCTTCGGTGTCGGCGATCAGCTCGAACGGCAGCTCGAGCTTGGTCTTGAACTCGTCATGCGACTTCATGTTGTCGCGCGAAACGCCGAATACCTGCGCGCCGGCCTTGACGAAATCCTTGTACTTGTCGCGGAACTGCATGGCCTCGGTGGTGCAGCCCGGGGTGTTGTCCTTCGGGTAGAAGTACAACACCAGCACATTGCCGTTATGCGACGTGTTGGTGACTTTGACGCCGCCGGTCGCGTTTGCTTCGAATTCGGGAATGGGTTTGTTGACAACGATCGCCATGGACTTTGTTTCTCGTGTGACAGGATTGCTCGTTGCTACTTCTGGGGACTCTCTTGGGATATCCCGTTGCAACCTGCAATTTTACCCTGAATCGGGCTCTATGGCCCCAATGCCCTCAGGCCGGCTGTTCGATCAGCAGGGCTACTGCCACACTGCGGCCCTCGTGCGCAAGGATGTTGTAGGTGCGGCACGCCGCGGCCGTGTCCATGGTTTCGATGCCGATCCGCCGGGCCATCAGGGGCTTGAGCCATGCCGGCTGGGGGAAGCGGATGCGCGCGCCGCTGCCGAAGATGACCACCTCCGCCTCGACCTCGGCCAGCCGGCTGAAGTGCGTTGCCTGCAGGTCTTCGAAGCGCGCCGCCGGCCACGCAACGCGCTCGCCCTTGGAGCTGATGATCACGCTCGATGTGATTTTTTCGCCGTCGACGCCGACCCATCCGGGTCCGTAGCCGCTGATCGATTGGACATCTGACTTGTCGGGTTGCAGCTTCATGGTGCGTCGGGGCCGTGGCTCATTGTTGCGCTGCACTAAAAACAGGCAGAACTGTGGTCAAATTATAGGTTTTCACCCTTAGAAAACGCTCCGGAGGGGCTTTTGAAAACTGTCCACAAGTCGGCCAAGCTCGCCAACGTCCTCTATGACATCCGGGGTCCGATCATGGACGCCGCCCGGCAGATGGAGGAAGAGGGCCACAAGATCATCCGCCTGAACATCGGCAACCTGGCTGTGTTCGGCTTCGATGCGCCGGAAGAGATCCAGCAGGACATGATCCGCAACCTGCCCAACTCGTCCGGCTATTCGGACAGCAAGGGCATTTTCGCGGCGCGCAAGGCCGTGATGCACGAGACCCAGAAGCAGGGCATCAAGGGCGTGGCCCTGGACGACATCTACCTGGGCAACGGCGCCAGTGAACTGATCGCCATGTCGACCAACGCCCTGCTGGACGATGGTGACGAATTGTTGCTGCCGGCACCCGACTACCCGCTGTGGACGGCCGCCACCAGCCTTTCCGGCGGCACCCCCGTGCATTACCTGTGCGACGAAGCCAACGGCTGGATGCCCAACCTCGATGACATCCGCGCCAAGATCACGCCGCGCACCAAGGGCATCGTGGTCATCAACCCGAACAATCCGACCGGCGCGCTGTACTCCGACGACCTGCTCAAGAGCATCGTGGGCATCGCGCGCGAGCACGGCCTGGTGATCTTCGCCGACGAGGTCTACGACAAGGTGCTGTACGACGGTGTCAAGCACACCGCCATTGCCAGCCTGTCGAGCGACGTGCTCACGCTGACCTTCAACTCGCTGTCCAAGAGCTACCGCTCGTGCGGCTACCGCGCGGGCTGGATGATCGTCTCAGGTGACAAGAAGCCCGCGAAAGACTACATCGAGGGCCTGAACATGCTCTCCTACATGCGGCTTTGCGCCAACGTGCCGGTGCAGTGGTCAATACAGACGGAGATGGGTGGCTACAAGATCATCAATGACCTGGTCGGCCCCGGTGGGCGCCTG
>JAQGMS010000128.1 GCA_028292245.1 Ramlibacter sp. | reverse complement strand
CCAGCAGGAAGCAAAGGATCACCTTCTTCGGGCCGTGCCGGTCCAGCCAGGTGCCCAGTGGCAACTGCATGGCGGCGAAACCCAGGAAGTAGCCGCCGCCGAGCAGGCCGAGTTCCTGCGCGCTGAGATCGAACTCGCGCGTCAGCACGGGCGAGAGCGTGGCGGTGATGGCGCGCAGCAGCGCCGAGAAGAAGTAGGCGAAGGAAAAGGCCAGGAACACGGCAATCGCCGTGCGGCGCGCGAGCAGGGTCATTCGAACTTCAACCCCGAAAAGAAAGTCTCCGCCACGTCCGGCTTGAGTTGCTCGCTGTAGATCACGGCCTGGAACACGTGGCTGCCCTGCGCGAAGTAGGCCGCGTGGCTTTCGACCTTGCTGCCGTCGGGCCGCCGGCCACTGGCCACCACCTGCAGGGACTGCGGCAGGCCCAGGGCACCGGGCGGCCGGAACGGGACTTCGCGGGCTGCGGCAGTGCGCAGGTTCGCCAGCGTCGCGGTCTTCCACAGGCCCAGCACTTCGCCCGCACGGGCGTTGTCGCCGATGTCGGCGAACAGCACCGCGAAGGTAGCGCCGCCGGTGTCGCAGCCCAGCACCTGCAGGCTGACCTGCTTTCCCGCCATCGGCACGTCGCGCGCGCCGTGGTCCGGCTTGCAGGGCAGCAGGGTCTTGAGGGCGGTGGCATCGGCGCGCACTTCGCGCCAATTGAAGGTGGGACTGCAGGCTGCAAGAGCGAGCGCGCCGGCCAGCGCGGCCGGGGCAAGAAATCGGGGCATCGCGCGATTATCCCGTTAGGTCGACAATGCCGCTCTCATGACCACTTCACTCCACGGAATCCGGGTCCTGGACCTCTCGCGCGTGCTGGCCGGGCCGTGGTGCACGCAGACGCTGGCCGACCTGGGCGCCGACGTCGTCAAGGTCGAGCGGCCCGGCAACGGCGACGACACCCGAGACTGGGGCCCGCCGTTCTTGAAGGACGCCGCCGGCCACGACACGGCTGAGGCCGCCTACTACCTCGGTACCAACCGCAACAAGCGCTCGGTCACCTGCGACATCGCGCAACCGGCTGGCCAGGAGCTGATCCGTGAACTGGTCGCGCGCTGCGATGTGTTCGTGGAGAATTTCAAGGTCGGCGACATGGCCCGCTATGGCCTGGACTACGCGTCCCTGAATGCACTGAATCCGCGCCTGGTCTATTGCAGCGTGACCGGCTTCGGCCAGACCGGCCCCTATCGCGAGCGGGCGGGCTACGACTACGCGATCCAGGGCATGGGCGGCCTGATGAGCGTGACCGGCGAGCGCGACGATCTCGGCGGCGGCCCGCAGAAAGTCGGCGTCGCGGTGGCCGACCTGTTCACCGGGATGTACGCCACGGTGGCGATCCTCGCGGCGCTGCGGCATGCCGAGCGGTGCGGCCAGGGCCAGCACATCGACATGGCCTTGCTCGATACGCAAGTGGCGATGCTCGCCAACCTGGGCGCCAACTACCTGGTCGATGGCCGCGTGCCGGGCCGCGCCGGCAATGCGCACCAGAACATCGTTCCTTACCAGGTATTCGAAGTCGCGCCGGCGGCCGATGGCCGCAAGGACCACCTGATCCTGGCGGTGGGAAACGACAGCCAGTACGCCAAGTTCTGCGAGGTCGCCAAGCGCCCCGAACTCGCCACCGACCCACGCTTCGCCAAGAACCAGGACCGAGTGCGCAACAGGGCGGTGCTGGTCCCGATGCTGGAGGCGGTCATGAAGGGCCGGACCAAGGCGCAGTGGCTGGGCGCGCTGGAAGCGGCCAAGGTGCCGTGCGGCGCCATCAACAACCTGGCCGAGGTGTTCGCCGACCCGCAGATTGCCGAGCGCGCCATGGTGACCGAATGGGAGCATCCCTTGCAGCCGAACCTCCGGCTGGTATCCAGCCCGATGAAATTGAGCGCGACGCCGGTGCGCAACGACCTGCCGCCACCTCTGCTGGGGCAACATACCGCCGAAGTTCTACGAGAACTGCTGGATTGCGGCGACGACCGCCTGGCGCAGCTGAGGCGAGACAAGGTGATCTGAATGGCGCGGCCATCGCGGCCAGGCCCAGCGCGGAAACGGCGGACGAACTAAAATCGCAGCGATCCATGAGAAATGACCTCTAGATGAAGAAACGAGTGTTGTATGGCGCCGCGGCAGCGGCTGCACTGGCAATCGGTGCGGCCGTGTACGTCGGCGCGGGCGATTCCGCCGCCCCGCAGTCCACCTTCGTGCTGCTGGACGGCTCCAGCAAGACCACAGCCGACCTCAAGGGACGCGTCACCCTGGTCAATTTCTGGGCCACCAGCTGCGTGACCTGTGTCGGCGAGATGCCCAAGGTCATCGCCACCTACGACAAGTACCACGGCAAGGGATACGACACGCTCGCAGTGGCCATGAGCTACGACCCGCCCAGCTATGTCGTGAACTACACGGAAACCCGCAAATTGCCGTTCAACGTCGCCATCGACAACACCGGTGCTGTTGCCAAGGCTTGGGGCGACGTGCAACTCACGCCGACCACCTATCTGGTGAACAAGCGCGGTGAAATCGTCAAGCGCTATGTCGGCGAGCCCAATTTCGGCGAGCTGCACCAGCTGATCGAGAAGCTGCTCGCCGAGGCCTGATGCCGCCGGCCAGGCCCGGCGGGTCGGCCCCTACTGGTTGGTAAAAGCGTCGTGGCAGGCCTTGCAAGCATTGGCGGTGGCGCGATAGGCCGTCTTGATCACGTCCAGGTCTCCGGTGCGGCTCGCTGCCTGCAGCTTCAGCACTTCTGCCTGCATCTTTTCGCCCAGGTCCTTGAATTTGGCCTGCTCGGTCCAGACGGCAGGCTTCGCATCGGTCTTGCCTTCGTCGGTGCCCGGCCCGAACGCGACAAACGGCATGCGGGACAGCATGGCCACGATGTCCGCGTTTTCGGCCGCGGCCTTTGCATCGAACGGAATCCGACCGTTCGCCATCGCCCCGATGCGGGAGTAGAAGTGGGTGCCCATCGTGTACATCACGCTTTGGCGGTACTTGATGGCATCCTCGGGCTTGCGAAACTGCGCCAGCGCCGGGGCAGCGAGTGCCGCAGCGAGAGCTAGCAGGACAATCGTGCGCGTCGACTTCATGGTAGACCTTTCGTTGTTGTTGCAGAATCCTCTAGCGGAAGAGTCTTGCTGTCAAAAGAAAGTTCTGCCAAAAGAGCCGAGATCGGGAAACTACCAATCCGGCCTTCGGAATGCGAGGCGAACGCTGATCGAAAGGCGCGGCGATGTCGGGTGAGCAACTGCAGGTAGTCAGGGTTTGGGATTTGCCCACGCGCCTCTTCCACTGGGCGCTGGTGCTCTGCGTGATCGGCCTGCTGGTCACGGGCAAGATCGGCGGCGAGGCGATGGTCTGGCATTCGCGCATCGGTTATGCGGCGGGCAGCCTGCTGCTGTTCCGCCTGGTGTGGGGCCTGGCGGGAGGCCATTGGTCCCGGTTCGCCACGTTCACCCATTCGCCGCGCGTCGTTCTCGGCTATTTGCGCGGCAAGACCGGACCGCACTTGTCTGTCGGCCACACCCCGCTCGGGGCGCTCTCCGTCTATGCGTTGTTGATTTTTCTGCTGGCGCAGGTCGCGACCGGCCTGTTCAGTGACGACACGGCGGACTTTTCCGGTCCCCTGAGCGTTCTCGTGTCCAACCGGACCGTGAAGCTGCTGACGGGTTACCACAAGAACATCGGCCAGGTCGTACTGATCGTCCTGGTACTGCTGCATGTGGCCGCTGTCGCTTACTACCATCTGCGCAAGGGCCAGAACCTGATCGGGCCCATGTTGCGCGGCGACAAGGAGCTGGCCTTTCCCGCGCCCGCGTCGCGCGACGACACCCGCTCCCGGTTGCTGGCACTGGTGGTGCTGGCACTGTCCTGCGCAGCGATCGCCTGGCTGGTCAGCTTGGGGGGCCCATGACGTCAGCACCTCGGATTCGCATCGCAACGCCGGCCACGCCGCAGGCGCTGCAGGCCGTGCGCGAGCTGTTCCGCGAATATGCCGGCGGGCTGGGTGTCGACCTGTGCTTCCAGGGGTTCGACCACGAACTCGCCGGCCTGCCCGGCGACTACGCCACTCCCGCCGGGGCCCTGCTGCTCGCCACCGTGAATGGGCAGGCGGCCGGTTGCTGCGCAGTGCGCCCGCTCGATGCGACGGACTATGCAAATGCCTGCGAGATGAAGCGGCTGTACGTGCGCGCGGCGTTTCGCGGCCTGGGCCTGGGACGGCAATTGGCGGAAGCGGCGCTGGACGCCGCCCGGCAGGCCGGGTACGCCTGCGTGCTGCTGGACACGCTGGACGACATGGAGGCGGCCCGCGCGTTGTACGAGGAGCTGGGGTTCGAGGACATCCCGCCCTACTATCACAACCCGATCCCGGGCGCGCACTACCTGAAGGCGGACATCTAGCCCTTGGCTTGGGCCAGCAGCGTCGCTGCGTCGCTCACCTCGAACTTGCCCGGTGCCTCGACGTTCAGCGAGGCGACCTTGCCGTCCTTGACCAGCATCGAGTAGCGCGCGCTGCGCAGGCCCATGCCCTTGGAATTGAGGTCCAGTGTCAGGCCGGTGGCCTTCGCGAATTCCCCGCTGCCGTCGCCCAGCATGCGCACCTTGCCGCTGGTCTTCTGGTCGCGCGCCCAGGCGCCCATCACGAAAGCGTCGTTCACGCTCACGCACCAGATCTCGTCGACGCCGGCCTTCCTGAATTCCTCTGCGTTCTGGACATAGCCGGGCACATGCTTGGCCGAACATGTGGGCGTGAAAGCGCCCGGCAGCGCGAACACCGCGATGGTCTTGCCGGCCGCGGCCTCTTGAACCTTCACCGGGTTCGGGCCGATGCTGCAGCCGTTGCCTTCGACTTCGGAATATTCCTGCAGGGTGACTGAGGGAAGCGGGTCGCCGACTTTGATCATTTGTGGATCTCCAAAAAAGAAACGACCCACATTGTGGGCCGTTTTGCTCGTGCGTGCAGGGGCTCGCGCTTACACTTCCGCGGCCTTCTCGACCAGCCGGGTCGCAACCCAGTTCTTGGTCTTGGAGATCGGGCGGCTCTCGGTGATCTCGATCACGTCGCCGGTATGGAACTCGCCCTTTTCGTCATGGGCGTGGTACTTGCTCGACTTGGCAACGATCTTGCCGTACAGCTCGTGCTTGACACGGCGCTCGACGAGCACGGTGACAGTCTTGGTGCGCTTGTCGCTGACGACCTTGCCGATCAGGGTGCGCTTGAGGGATGTTTTGGCTTCCGTCATGGTGCTTGTCCTTACTTGGCGGTCTTCGCAGAAGTCTTGGTGTCGGCCTTGGGGGCTTCAGCTTGCTTCTGGGCGAGGATGGTCTTGGCGCGGGCGATGTCGCGGCGCGTGATGCGCAGCGTGCCGGTGTTGGTCAGTTGTTGCGTGGCCTTTTGCATGCGCAGCCCGAAGTGGGCCTTTTGCAGGTCCTTGACTTCGGTTTGCAGGGCGGCGACGTCTTTTTGGCGCAGTTCAGCAGTTTTCATTTTTCCATCACTCCTGAATTACGCGCCGATCATGCGGCTGACGAACGTCGTGCGCAGCGGCAGCTTGGCTGCGGCCAGGCGGAACGCTTCGCGGGCGAGCTCTTCGGTCACGCCGACGATCTCGAACACGACCTTGCCCGGCTGGATTTCGGCCACGTAGTACTCGGGGTTGCCCTTGCCGTTACCCATCCGCACTTCGGCGGGCTTGTGGGAGATCGGCTTGTCGG
>JAQGMS010000111.1 GCA_028292245.1 Ramlibacter sp. | reverse complement strand
ACAGGTCTCCGGGTTCCACCTTGTGTTCGTTGACTTCCAGCAGCACCGCGTCCTCGACGCCGAGCGCGCGCGTGACGAGGTTCTTGTTGGTGGACGTCGCGGCCTGTTCCGGCGTGATCAGGCCGGCGTCCATCTGCTCCTGGAGCAGCGAGTGGTCCTTGGTGATCTGTGCCAGCTCGGTTCCGCGCAGCCGGTAACAGCGTGAATCGCCGATATGGCCCAAAAGCAGGCGCCCGTCCTGGAACACGCCCAGCACCAAAGTTGTCCCCATCCCGCTGTAGTGCGGGTTGGAATTCGCGGCGTTGAAGATCGAGCGGTTCGCGTTATCGACGCAGATTTCCATTGCCCGGCGCACTTCGCGCGCATTTGCGTGGCGCCCGGCCTGCGACAGCCACCGGCCCAGCTCCGACTTGATGAAGGTCGTGGCCATCCCGCTCGCGATTTCACCGGCGTTGTAGCCGCCCATGCCGTCGGCCAGGATGCCCAGCCGCGTCGGCTCGTCGAAGGTGACGGAGTCCTCGTTGTTCTCGCGCGCGAGACCCGGATCGGTTCGTATGCAAAACTCGTAGTTCATAGGTAGCCGGGTCAAGCCTCTGGATCGTTTTTACCGTCCCCCGCGCCCGGCTTGCGGAACACGTCGGTCTTGGCGAAGGCGGCGTCGCCTCCGTCCCTTTTCTGCGACGCATCATAGCCGGGCGGCGCTGCTGCCGGAGGCGGCATGCCAATGACCGTGGCTTCGAACGCGGCTGCGGCGGGCGCCGATGGATGCGCGCCGGCGGTAAACGCCACCGTCTTGTCCGCACCGGCCACATTCACTTCGTTGTCGGGCCGCATCACCACGCCCGGCGGCAGCGAGGACGCCGCGGGCGCGGCGGATGCCGCGGCTATCGGCGCGCCAGTCAATTCAGCCAGCACCGACTTGAGGTCGGCGGCGAACTGGTCACCATCCTGGTAGCGGGTTTCGGACCGCTTGCTCAATGAAAGCGCGACGACGTTGGCGAGGCGTTCGGAGATCTCCTTGCGGATGATCCGGATGTCCGGCGCCTCTTCGTTGGCGATCTTGTACATCAGCTCGGCCATCGAGTCGCCGCGGAACGGCAGCACGCCGGTGAGCATCTGGAACAGCATCACGCCCAGCGAATACAGGTCCGAGCGGCCGTCGACCTTCTTGCCGGCGATCTGCTCGGGCGACATGAAGCTGGGCGTGCCCAGCACCAGGCCGGTCTTGGTCTTGCTCGAGTCGGTGATGCGGGCGATGCCGAAGTCGGTCACCTTCACCGTGTCGCTGTCGAACTCGTACATGATGTTGGCCGGCTTGATGTCCCGGTGCACGACGTTCTGCCGGTGCGCATAAGCCAGCGCCTCGGACACTCGCGCCACGATCGACAGCACCTTGGGAATCGGCAGCAGGTGGCCGTCCTTGCAGGCGTCGACCAGGTCCTTGCCTTTGAGGAACTCCATGGCGATATAAGCCAGGTCGTGCTCCTCGCCGGCGTCGAAGATAGTGACGATGTTCTGGTGCTGCAGTCGGCCTGCCGTCTCAGCTTCGCGAAAGAATCGCTCGCGCGCATCGGTCAGTTCGTCGCCTTCGAACTCCTGCGACAGAGCCATCGTCTTGATCGCAACGACGCGGCCGATCTTCGGGTCCTTGCCAAGGTAGACCACGCCCATCGCGCCCTTGCCGAGTTCCTTCTCGACCTGGTAGCGGCCCAGCATCGGCTTTTCGACGCCGCCGCCATCCAGCAGCATGGTGCCGCCGGGATGCGCGCCACCGCCGCCGAGGATGACGGTCTCGGACAGGTTCTTGGCGCGATTGAGCTTGGACTGCAAGTCCTTGTAGTCCTTCTTGTAGGCCGCCATGTGCAGGTACACGGCCTCGGCCTTGTTGAACTGGCGCTTGCGCTCGAAGTCCATGGCCAGGTTGTAGAGGTTGGACATCACCTCGTCGCTCATCGGCACGCGGCTGAAGCGGTCGAAGGCCGCGTCGAGCTGCCCCTGCCCCTGCAGCGCTAGGCCCATCATGCGGTTGGTTTCGGCCGACTCGTCGTCCGACTTGAGCTTGCCGGCTTCGGTCACCAGGAAGCGCTTGGTGGTGATGGCCAGGTGCCCGATCACCAGCAGCGAAGCCGGAAAGACCAGCGGCAGCCATGTCGATGCGCTGGCCAGCAGCGCGAACTCGGTGGCCAGCAGCACGACGAACAGCCCTGCCGTCACCGCTCCGGCCATGCCCGCGGACAGGCGCGACAAGCCCGCGACAAGGTATGCGGCGATCAGCAGGAACACTCCGATGCCCGCCCACAGGCCCCAGCCTGGCTGCACGATGAAATGCTCGCTCAGGATGCTGGAAGTGATGTGCGCAATCAGTTCGACCGGTGTGATCGACGGGTAACCGGGCGCCGGAAACTGCACGCCGACGCCGGTGGCGGTCGCACCGATCAGCACGATCTTGTCCGCATATTTGGTGGCTGGAATCTTTCCGGTCAGCACGTCATAGAACGAGTCGACCGCAAAGGCCGGCCTGCCGTCCTTGCCGCGATAAAACTGCGGCAGCATGTGGGCGGACTGGTCGGTCTTCACTCGCAGCTTGCCGATCTGCACGGATTCGCCGAGGTTCAGCTTGATGTCGCCCGGCCCCAGGTTCAGACTCTTGGCCGCAGCCAGCAATGCCATCGAAGGCACGGCCTTGCCGTAATAGTTGACCAGCAACGGCTCGTAGCGCACTGCGCCGTCGACGTCGTTGAGCTGGTTCAGGTGACCGATGCCGGCCGCCGCATTGCCGATGGGCTCGATCGGCTCCTGCGCCCTGATGGTCGGCTCGGAAAATCCGGAGCTTTCGTCGATCGTGCTCTTGAGCGCGAACGGCGGCAGCGGCTTGTCGGCCTTGCCTTGCGGCTCACCCAAGGCGAAGAAGGAAGGCACCAGCACGTTGCCCGCCTTGGCCATGCTGCCGGCCAGCTTGGCGTCCGTGTCGAGCGACTGTTCGGCCTCGGTGATCACATCGCCCAATTGCTTGGCGACACCTTGAGGGTTGTCGCCCAGCGGCCCGAGCGCCTCCTTGATCTTGCGGATGTATTGCAGGCCGCGATCGGTCTGGGGCTCGAAGAAAAAGACCGTGTGCACGATCATCTTGGCCTTGGCGGCGGCTAGCTTGTCGATCAGCTCGGCGTGGACGTCGCGCGGCCAGGGCCAGCGTCCGATGTTGGCGATGCTCTGGTCGTCAATGGCGATGATGGCGACCCGGTCGGATGGCTGGCGGCCACTGCTGGTGCTCGCGAAATCGTAGAAGCGGCGCTCAAGCGTGCCGAAAACGTCCGTGGCCTGGTGCAGAACGAATACGCCCACCACGATCAGGACAGCCACGAACCAGTCCGCGCGCCAGAACTGGCCACGCTTTGCCGAAGAAGATTTGCTCACTGCCCGCCCCTCGTCAGAGAACTGCTCAATACTGCGGATTTCCGCAGTATTCCAAACACCCGCGACGCCAGGAAAGGGGTGCAGGCCTCCGGTTGGACGTTAACAGACGCCAATGCAGCGGACAAGAGACTTTGTCACGCTTCGACTACGTTTTGTTGCAATTGCGCACGCGCGTCTTGCGCGTGCGCCGGCCGCGTGGACCGCTACGCGGTTTGTGTTCGATGCCGCGCCTGGATCGCCTTGCCCACGCCGATGACGAATGCCGCGCCGGCCGCGGCGCCCGCATAGTGCAGCCAGGAGTTGGCGGCGAGGAAGTCCTTGAGGACGAAGTCGCTGACGATGGTCTCGCCGCCGACCCAGCCGATCAGGCCCGCACCCATCACGATGATGATGGGGAAGCGCTCCATCAACTTGATCATCAAGGTGCTGCCGAAGATCACCAGCGGGATGCTGATCGCCAGTCCGAGAACCAGCAGCAGCATGCTGCCCTTGGCGGCCGCGGCGACGGCGATGACGTTGTCCAGGCTCATGACGAGGTCGGCGATCAGGATGGTTCGGATAGCGGCCCCGAGGCTGCCATATTCCTTGGCTTCGCCCTCTTGCTCTTCCTCGTCGCCCAGCAACTGGACGCCGATCCACAGCAGCAGCAGTCCGCCGACGATCTGCAGGTAGGGCAGGGCCAGTAGCGTGGCCGCTACGACGGTGAGCAGGATCCGCAGCACGACCGCGGCGCCCGAACCATAGAAGACAGCCTTGGTTTGCTGGTGCGGCGGCAGGGAGCGCGCCGCCATCGCGATCACCACCGCGTTGTCGCCCGACAGGATGATGTTGATCCAGATGATCTTGAGCAGACCGATCCAGAACTCCGGGCTCTGCAGCAATTCCATGCGTGTTCTCCAGCTGTTATGAGTAGCGAAGCGCCCAAAACGAAATGTTCGGAGCGCTTTCTTTTGTGGAGCCCAGTTTAGCGGCAGGCGAGCCGGAGCCGGTTCGTAATTCTGCTTACAGCAGCGCCTTGAGGAGCTTGGCCATTTCGGATGGGTTGCGGGTGACCTTGAAGCCGCACTCTTCCATGACGGCCAGCTTGGCGTCGGCCGTGTCGGCGCCGCCGGAAATCAGCGCGCCGGCGTGGCCCATGCGCTTGCCGGGGGGTGCCGTGACGCCGGCGATGAACCCGACGATCGGCTTTTTCATGTGGTCCTTGCACCAGCGGGCGGCTTCGGCCTCGTCCGGCCCGCCGATCTCGCCGATCATGATCACGGCATCGGTGTCCGGGTCGTCGTTGAACGCCTGCATCACGTCGATGTGCTTCAGGCCGTTGATCGGGTCGCCGCCGATGCCCACAGCAGTGGACTGCCCCAAGCCGATTTCGGTCAGCTGGGCCACGGCTTCATAGGTCAGCGTGCCCGAGCGGGACACCACGCCGATGCGGCCCTTGCGGTGGATATGACCGGGCATGATGCCGATCTTGATCTCATCGGGGGTGATGAGGCCGGGACAGTTGGGGCCGAGCAGCAGCGTCTTCTTGCCGCCGGCGGCTTCCTTGGCCTTCATCTTGTTGCGCACGATGAGCATGTCCTTGACCGGGATGCCTTCGGTGATACAGATGGCCAGGTCCAGGTCGGCTTCCACTGCTTCCCAGATCGCCGCGGCGGCGCCGGCGGGCGGCACATAGATGACCGAGACCATCGCGCCGGTTTCGGCGCTGGCTTCCTTCACCGACGCATAGATCGGGATGCCGAAGATCTTTTCGCCGGCCTTCTTCGGGTTCACGCCGGCGACGAAGCAGTTCTTGCCGTTGGCGTATTCCTGGCACTTCTCGGTGTGGAACTGGCCGGTCTTGCCGGTGATGCCCTGCGTGATGACGCGCGTGTCTTTGTTGATGTAGATCGACATGGTGTTTCCTCAGGCGCCCTTCACCGCGGCGACGACTTTCTCTGCTGCCTCGGCCATGGTGTCGGCGCTGATGATCGGCAGGCCCGATTCGGCGAGCATCTTCTTGCCCAGCTCTTCGTTCGTGCCTTTCATGCGCACCACGAGCGGCACGGACAGGTTCACGGCCTTGCAGGCCGTGATCACGCCGGTGGCGATGGTGTCGCACTTCATGATGCCGCCGAAGATGTTGACCAGGATGGCCTTGACCTTCTTGTTCTTCAGCATGATCTTGAACGCTTCGGT
>JAQGMS010000089.1 GCA_028292245.1 Ramlibacter sp. | reverse complement strand
GCACGTTGGGCAGCATGTGGCGCAGAAGGATGGACGGCGTGCCGACGCCGGCCAGCCGCGCGGCTTCCAGGTACTCGCTGGTCTTGACGCTCAGGGCACTGGACCGGGCGATGCGAGCGAACCGCGGCGTGTAGACGATGGCGATGGCCAGCACCGCATTGAACAGGCCCTGGCCGAGCACGGCGACGATGATGATCGCCAGCAGCAAGGTCGGGAAGGCGAACAGCACGTCCTGGCTGCGGTTGAGCACCGTGTCGATCTTGCCGCCGAAATACCCGGCGACGACGCCGATGGCCACGCCGCAGGTCGCGGCGATGGCCACCGACAGCAGCGCCACGACGACGGCGATGCGCGAGCCGTCGATCACCCGGCTCAAGGTGTCGCGCCCGAGTTCATCGGTGCCGAACAGGTGCTGCAATGACGGGCCGGCGAGGGTGCTGGCCAGCTCGCCCACGTTGGGGTCGTAGGGACTGGCGAGGCGCCCGAACACCGAGAGCAGGATGAACAGCGCCATCACGGCGATGCCGAAGGCGCCGCCCTTGTGGCGCAGCAGGGGATTGGATGTCATCGGGGCCTCTGGCGAGGGTCCAGCACCGGGTACAGCAGGTCGATCACCGCATTGATGACGACGAAGCTCACGGCGAAGACCAGGGTGGTGGCGGTGACCATCGGGTAGTCGCGGGTGGAGATCGCCTCCAGCATCCCGCGGCCGAGGCCCGGCAGGCTGAAGATCTGCTCCACCACGATGAGGCCGCCCAGCATCACGCCGAACTGGAAGCCGACGAAGGTCACCAGCGGCGGCAACGCATTGCGCAGCGCATGCAGGTACTGGATGCGCGGCAGCCGCACGCCCATCGCGCGCGCCGTCACGATGAACGGGTCGCCGAGCACCTCGAGCATGCTGCTGCGCGTCATCTGCATCGTCATGGCCGTCATCGGCAGCGTGATGGTCACCAGCGGCATGATCATCGAGCGGATGTGCGCGCCCGCGTCCTGCGACCAGGGCGTGAAGGACATGCGGAACAGGTCGGGCGCGAAGTGCGAGCCCAGCAGCAGCACCAGGATGCCGATCACGAAAGTCGGCACCGAGAACGCGACCAGCAACTGCGAGCGGATCAGCACATCCAGCCGCCGGTTGGCATGCACCGCCGCCAGGATGCCGGCGGGCAAGCCGAGCGCCGTGGACAGGAGCAGGCATAGCACCGCCAATTCCACCGACACCGGGACCTGCTGCGCGAGGTCGGACGACACGCTGCGCCCGGTGATGGGCGAGGTGCCGAAGTCGCCTTGCAGCGCGTGGCCCAGCCAGCGTGCGTATTGCACCGGCAGCGGCTGGTCCAGGCCCAGGTTGCGCCGCACTTCCTCGAACTGGGCGGGCGTTGCGCCCTCCTGGCCCACGATCACGCTCGTCAGGTCGCCGGGGATCACCGAGCCCAGGCCGAACACCAGCACCGAGACCGCGAACAGCACGGCCACCATGGCGCCCAGGCGGGACAGCAGCAGCTTCAGCATGCGAGCGCCTCCGCCGTGGCAGGGGTTGGCGACTTGCGCGCTGACCGGCGCGCCAGCCGCTCGGCGGCGTCGGGAAAGTGGCAGGCGACGAGATGGCCGCCCCCGGCGTCGCGCAATGCCGGCGCCTCGCTCGCACAGCGCGCTTCCGCCAGCGGGCAACGAGTGCGGAAGCGGCAGCCGGAAGGCGGGTTCATCGGGCTGGGCACATCCCCGCCCAGCACCAGGCCGGGCCGCTTGCGCTCGATCACCGGATCGGGCACCAGCGTGGCGTTGCGCAGCGCGATCGAATAGGGATGCCGGGGCCGCCCGGCGAAGGCGGCGGCTGTCGCCGTCTCCACGATCTCGCCGAGGTACATCACCGCGACGCGGTGGCTGATGGCCTGCACCGCCGCCAGGTCGTGGCTGATGAAGACATAGGAGGTCCCGAGCCGCTCCTGCAGTTCGACCAGCAGGTTGAGGATCTGCGCCTGCAACGAGATGTCGAGCGAGGCCACCGCCTCGTCGTGCACGACGAGCGCCGGGTTGGCGATCAGCGCGCGCGCGATCGATGCGCGCTGCTGCTGGCCGCCGGACATCTGGTGCGGCATGCGGTCCGCCATCTTCGGGTTGAGGCCGACCAGTGCCAGCATCCGCGCCACTTCGGCGCCGGTGTCGCGGATGCCTCGGGCCCACAGGGGCTCGGCCACGCTCGCGCCGACGCTGCGCCGCGGATTCATGGAACCGGCCGGGTTCTGGAACACCATCTGGAAATTGCGTCGGCGCTCGCGGCCGGCGGCGCCCGCTTCCCAGATGTCGCCGCCGTTGATGCGGATCGTGCCCGCGGTCGGCTCCAGCAGGCCCACCATGAGCCGGGCGAGCGTGGACTTGCCGCAGCCGGACTCGCCGACCACGCCCAATGTTTCGCCGGGGGCGAGCGTGAGGGAAACGCCGTCGACGGCGCGCAGCAGACCGGCCGCGCGGCCGCCGCTGGCGCTGATGTGAAAGTGCTTCACGGCGCCCTGCACTTCCAGCAGCGGCGCTCTTTGTTCAGAGGGCATGGGCTGGCTCCTGCCGGCGCGCCGGCGCATCGGCCAGCGAGATTCCGTCCTGCGCGACCCAGCAGCGGGTGGAATGCCCGGGCGCCACGGTGAGCAGGTCGGGATGGGTCTTGCAGCGCTCCTGGGCGAAGCCGCAACGCTCGCGAAAACGGCAGCCCGCGGGCAAGGCGCTCATGTCGGGTGGCGCACCGGGCAGCGTCGGCAATTGGCCGCGCGGCTGGTCGACGCGCGGAATGGAGCGCAACAGCCCGCGGGTGTAGGGATGGCGCGAGTTGGCGAACAGCTGTTCGACCGGCGCTTCCTCGACGATCTCGCCGGCGTACATCACGGCGACGCGGTCGCACATCTTGGCGATCACGCCCATGTTGTGCGTGATCAGCAGCAGCGCGGTGCCGTGCTCGTGCGTCAGCTTCTTCATCAGCTCCAGCACCTGGGCCTGGATGGTCACGTCCAGCGCCGTGGTGGGTTCGTCCGCGATCAGCAACTGCGGGTTGTTCAGCATGCCCATCGCGATCACCACGCGCTGGCGCATGCCACCGGACATCTGGTGCGGATAGGAGGCGGCTTGCCGCTGCGGGTCGGGCATGCCGACGGCGGCCAGCGCGTCGTACACCGGGGCCGCGCCGGCATCGCCGCGGCCGTGCGCCCTCAGCACTTCGCCCATCTGCCAGCCGATGGTGAACACGGGGTTGAGTGCCGTCATCGGGTTCTGGAACACCAGGCCGGCCCGCGTGCCGCGCTGCTGGCGCATCTGCTCCTCGTCCAGCGACAGCAGGTCGACACCGTTCAGCTCGATCGATCCGGCTTCGATCCGCCCCGGCGGCGCCACCAGCCGCAGGACCGACATGGCGGTGACGCTCTTGCCGGAGCCCGACTCGCCGACCAGGCCCAGGGTCTCGCCGCGGCCCACGGTGAACGACACGCCGTCGACGGCGGTCACCGTGCCGTAGCCGGTGCGAAAGCGCGTGGTCAGGCCCCTGACCTTGAGGACCGGAGGCGTCATTTCATTTCAGCGTGACGCCGCCCAGGAAGGTGCGCGACAGCGTGGGATCGGGGCGCGCCGACTTGACCTTGCCGCCATAAGCGATGGACGCGTTGCGCGCGACGATGGCGATGTCGGGGAAGACCAGGTCGTCTTCCAGCGCCGCAATCCTTGCCAGCTGCGCGGTGTATTCCTCGGCCGGGCCGCTCTGCGCCTTGGCGATCAGGGCTTCGAGCTCCGGCGGGTTGGGGCCTTGCCGGCCGGGGCGCGGCATCAGGTAGAACATCGGGTCGGCCTGGAAGGCGTACTCGTTGTCCATGATCTCGTAGTCGGCCTTGTTCTGCTTGTCCAGCCACACGGCGTTCGGGTTGGCCTGGATGGTGACGCGGATGTCGGCCTGGGCCAACTGGCTCTTGAGCAGTTCGGCGAAGCGGTCCAGGTAGCTGCCCCAGCCGGTGAGGTGGTTGAGCGTGATGTCGATGCCCTTGGGATAGCCGGCCTTCGCCAGCAGCGCCTTGGCCTGCGCGACGTCGTGCTTGTGGTACTTGAGGGCGTTGATCTTCGGCGCCCAGGTGTACGAGGGCGGCAATTGCGCGCTCGGCACCGCCTCGCCCAGGAAGGCGCCTTGCACGATCGCGGGACGGTTCATCGCCAGCGAAATCGCGCGCCGCACGTCGACGTTGTCGAACGGCGGGCGGCCGCTGTTGACGTTCAGCCGCACGGTATTGGTGGAAGGGACGTCCACCACCGTGACGGCGGCGTCGCCCTTGAGCTGCATCTTTCCTTCGGCGCTGGGGAACATCAGGTCGATCTGGCCGGACTTCAACGCGGCGATCTGCGCCGATTGCTCGGGCATGTAGCGGATCGTGAGGTCGGACACCTTGGCGGCCGCGTCCTTGTTCCAGTGCTCGTCGTTGCGCTTGAGCACCAGCTGGGTGTTGGGCGTGTACGAAATCACCTTGAAGGGGCCGGTGCCCATCATCTCGCGCTTCGGGTCGTGCGACTGGGCCCACTTCTGGCTCAGGATCGCCGAGCCGACGACGAACGGGCTGCCCAGGTTGAGGAGGAAGCCGGCGTCGGGTTGCTTCAGCTTGAATCGCACGCGCTTGTCATCGAGCCGCGTGACCGAGTCGAGCGACTTGAAGCGATCCTTCGCGTACGGCAGGCCCCGCTCGTTCAGCCGCTGGAACGAGAACACCACGTCGTCGGCGTTCACCGGCGTGCCGTCGGAGAACTTCACGCCGTCGCGCAGCTGGAACTCGTAGCTGGTCTGAGTGGAATCGACGGTCCACTTGCTGGCCAGCACCGGAAGGATCTTGCCGGACACGTCGGCGCGCACCAGGCCTTCGTAGACCAATTGCCACATGTACCAGGTGCGGATCTGCGAGGACTGGGTGGGATCGAAGGTCTGGGGCACGACGTCCTCGGCGACGACCAGGCTCGTGCTGCTCTGCGCAAAACCGGAAGACGCGGCCAGCATGCCCAGGGCGAGGATGCCGGCGGCACGGATAGTTCGAAGACTCATCTGGATTTCCTTTGTGAACCTGCGACATGCGGGATGCACAAAGGTAAGCGACTGCATCCAAAACACAAACTAGGCGCAGCTACATACATCCTTCAGTTGCGCTTACGAATCGCGGCCGCCGCCGGTGCTAAATTTCGTTGCTCCACGAGACCATGGAGCACCCCAGGCTCCAAATGGGCTATCGCAATGAACTCCCCCTGCAAGGAACCCGGATGCAACGTATCTTGATCACCGGCGCTGGCGGCGCCATCGGCAGGGTTCTGCGGCAGCACCTCAAGGGACAGTACGAATTGCTGCGCCTGACAGACATGGCGCCCCAGGAGGCCGCAGGCCCCGGCGAAGAGGTCTACACGGTCGACATCCGCGACATGGCGGCCCTCGAGCGCAGCATGCAGGACATCGATTGCGTCATCCACCTGGCCGGCACGACGCAGGACCTTTCGTGGGAAAAGGTCATGCCGCTGAACATCGAGGGTTGCTACAACGTGTTCGAGGCCGCGCGCCGCCAGGGTGTGCGGCGCGTGCTGTTCGCCAGCTCCAACCACGCGATCGGATATCACCGCCGCGAGACCTTCATCGACACCGGGGTCCAGCCGCGGCCCGACAGCCTTTACGGGGTGTCCAAGGTATTCGGCGAAGCGCTGGGACGCATGTACGCCGACAAATTCGGCTTGTCGGTGGCTTGCCTGCGCATCGGGACGCTGCGGGCGCAGGATCGCCCGAGCGAGTCGCGGCACCTGCTGACCTGGCTCAGCCACCGGGACATGGCCCAGCTGGCGCGCCGCTGCATCGATCACCCGGACTATCACTTCGTCGTCGTCTATGGCGTGTCCAACAACCTGCGAAACCGTTGGGACAACACGCCCGTGAAATTCCTCGGCTACCGGCCCCAGGACGATGCGGAGCGCTTTGCCGCCGAAGTCCTCGCCACATCGCCGGTGGAGGATCCGATCGCGGTGCAGTTCCATGGCGGCATGTATTGCCCACTCGACTTCGTGGGCGATACCACGTCGCGCATCGACGGCGGGCCGCCCTGAAAGGCCTGCATGTACGCCGCACCTCCCGTCATCGGGACCTCCGTCTTCGCCCGCATTCCGGATTCATTTCGCACCCCGGGCCGCAACACCCGCTGGATCGCCGAGCGTGGCGGCTCGCCCACCAGCTGCTTTCTGGAGGGGCCCTCGTTCGATCGCGCGGGCAATCTCTATGTGGTCGATGTTGCGTGGGGGCGGATCTTCCGCATCGCACCCGACGGCCGCGTCGAGCTGTTCACGGAGTACGACGGCGTGCCCAACGGCCTCAAGATTCACCGCGACGGGCGCATGTTCGTCACCGATGCGCGCCACGGCGTCATGGTCATCGATCCTGTCACACGCGCCGTCACGCCGTTCCTGGAGCGTGCTGCGCTGGAACACTTCAAGGGCGTCAATGACCTGGTGTTCGCCAGCAACGGCGACCTGTACTTCACTGATCAGGGCTTGACGGGCCTGCACGACCCGAGTGGCTGCCTTTACCGCCTGCGCGCGGACGGCCGGCTCGAGTGCCTGCTGAACAACATCCCCAGCCCGAACGGCCTGGTCCTGAACCAGGCCGAGAACACGGTGTTCGTGAACGTCACGCGCGGCAGCTGCGTCTGGCGGGTGCCGCTTCTGCCGGATGGCACGCCCTACAAGGTGGGCATATTCGTCCAGCTTTCGGGCGGTCCGGGCGGACCCGATGGATTGGCGATCGACACGGCGGGCAATCTTGCGGTGGCCCACATCGGGCTGGGCACGGTCTGGTTGTTCAGCCACCTGGGCGAGCCACTCAAGCGGATCACGTCTTGCGCTGGCATGGCCACGACCAACCTGGCTTATGGCGGGCCGGACAACAAGACGCTCTACATCACCGAATCCGAATCAGGCTCGGTGCTCTGCGTGCAGCTTGAGGTGCCGGGGCAGCGGATGTTCTCGCACAGCTGAGGCCCGGGTGATCGCTGCGACCAGCGCGTCTTCCTCGGCGGCGCTGGTATCCCAGTGGCAAACGAAACGGGCCAGGCCGGGCCCGCGGCGCTGGAACAGGATCCCATCGTCCTGCAACGCCGTCAGCGCATGCGGTGCCATCTCGACGAACAGCGCGTTCGCCTCGACCGGTGCGCTGAGGCTGACGCCTGCCAGCGGACGGATCCGGGTCGCTATGCGAGCAGCCGAATCGTTGGCTTGGCCGGCGAGGCGAAGCCAGAGTCCGTCCTCGACGTAAGCCAGGATCTGGGCCGAGGCAAAGCGCATCTTGGACCAGACCGCCCCGGCCCGTCGAAGATGAAAGCGCAGGTCGATGGCGACATCCGGCTTGAAGACGACGATTGCGTCGGCCAGCAGGCCCCCGTTCTTGGTGATGCCGAACGACAGGATGTCGACCCCGGACTTCCAGGTGGCCTGCGCGGGCGTGCACCCCAGCCGCGCGACCGCATTGGCGATGCGGGCGCCGTCCATGTGAACCTTCAATCCATGCGCGTGCGCCACCTGGCTGATCGCGGCGACTTCGTCCGGGCTGTAGACGGCGCCGAGATCGGTCGACTGGACCAAGTTGACCGCCGCCGGCTGGGCCTTGTTGGCAAGCCCGACCCCCGCGCCAGCGATCGCGCGCTCGAGCATCTGCGCTTCGATCTTGCCGTTGGCCCCGGGGATCGCCACCATCCTGGTGCCGCCACTGAAGAAGCCGATCGCATTGCCCTCGGCCGTGTTGATGTGGGCCTCCGTGCTGCAGTAGACGGCGCCGAACGACGGGCAGACCGCGGCCAGCGACAGCGCGTTGGCGGCCGTCCCGGTCGGCACCGGAAAGACCCGCACCGGCGTCTCGAACAATTCGGCGAACCGGCGCTGCAGTTCCGCCGTCAGCGGATCCCCTCCATAGCCCAGGGTGGTGCCGGTGTTGGCTGTGGCGAGCGCGGCTATCAGTTCCGGCGCAACGCGCCCGGAGTTGTCGCTGCGGAAATCTGCGATCGGCTGGTTCATGGGTGGAATTCAGGCTTCGTAAGCGGTGCCAAGATGGAACAGGCAGTCGCCGCGCTCGGTGCGGCATGGCATGCGCTTGCACAGCACCGTGCCGGCGTGCCGGAAGACCGCGACGCTCGGCTCGCGCCAAGGTGTATCGGGAAAGTGGATGACACCGGCCTTCTGCCCGGCCGTGACCTCGTCGCCCAATTCCACCACCGGTTCGAACAAGCCGGCGTCAGGTGCGTACACGAAGTAGTCCGAGCCCCGGCACTGCAGCAGCCGCGTCGGCGGGGCCGGTTCGGTGGCGACGGACTCATCCAGCGCTCCGACCAGTTTCAGCACCCGTTTGACTCCCTGTTCCGCGGTCCGCAAGGCAGCGATCGTGAGCGTCCCGCCGCCGCCGAGCTCCGAGCCAAGATGCATGACGCCCTGGCGAGCCGCCGCGGCGGTCAATGTCTGGTCCCCGCCTTGCGGCGCATCCGTGAGGTACGAGGTCGGCGCCCCGAATGCTCGCAGCAGCTCCAGCGTACGCGCCATCCGGTCCTCCTGGGGTTGGCGCCGGCACAGGCCGCTGGGCATGTACATCAGTGAACTGCCGCCTGAGTGCAGATCGAACACATAGTCGCACTGCGGCAGCAGGACGTTCTCGATGTACCAGGCGATCTGCTCGGTCGGCGTGCCGTCGGGGTCGCCCGGGAACGAGCGATTGAGGTTGCCACCGTCGATGGGCGAGGTGCGTGTTCCGGCCATCGTCGCGGGAAAATTGGCCGACGTCAGGAAGATCAGCCGGCCGCGAACGTCGCGTGCCTCGAGCTCGCGCAACAATTTGGCGTGGGCGATCTGGCCTTCATACTCGTCGCCGTGATTGCCGGACATGAGCAGGACGCGCGGGCCCGCGCCGTTCCTGATGCAGGCAACCGGTATCGGGATCCAACCGTAGGCCGACCGGTGCACCGAGTGCGGCAGGCGCAGGAAACCGACCTGCTTGCCGTCGCGTTCGAAGTCGATCTCCGAAGCGATCCGGCTGCCGGGTTTGCGGGGGGCGTCTTTATTCATGGGTTCTTCGTTTCAATTGCTCATGCCGCCAAGGCAAGCCGCGGTGGCTCCCAGGACTGTCCCGGCGTCGCCGCAATGAGTCTCTTGGTGTACTCGTGCCTCGGCGCCGTGAAAACCTGCTCAGGAGTGCCTTCTTCGACGACGCGTCCGCGGTGCATGACGGCGATGTGGTGGCATATGTTGGCCGCCACCCGCAAGTCGTGGGTGATGAACACCATGGCGATATGCAGTTGCGTCTGCAGCTTCAGCAAAAGCTGGAGCACCTGCGCCTGGACCGAGGCGTCGAGCGCCGACAGCAATTCATCGGCAACCAGGAGTTGCGGCTCCAAGGCCAGCGCGCGCGCGATCCCGATGCGCTGCCTCTGCCCGCCCGAGAACTCGCCCGGATACCGGTCGAACGCCCCCACATGCAGCTCGACCATGCGCAGAAGCTCGCGCGCGCGATGTTCCGCCTCGCCGCGAGGCACGCCGTTGGCTAGTTGCCCGTCCATCACGATGCGGCCCACCGTATGCCGCGGATTCAACGAGGCGAAAGGATCCTGGAAAACCATTTGCACGTTCTTGCGCATCGGCCTGAATTCCGCCTGCGACATCCTGGCGATGTCCAATCCGTTGAAGAGAATCTGCCCTGCGTCGATCGGGGCGAGTTTCAGGAGGCATTTGCCGATGGTCGATTTCCCGGAGCCCGACTCGCCGACGATCCCCAGCGTTCGCCCACGCTGCAAGGTGAGGCTGACGTCCTGCACGGCCGCGACCCGCCTCTTCTTGAAGAAGCCATCCGGCACGGAATAGCTCTTGGTCAGTCCGCGCACTTCCAGCACCGGGATTTCGCCTCCCGGAGTCTTGGCCCCGGCCGCGGGGGCCGCCGCGGACCTGCGATGGGGCACGGCGTCGATCAGGCGCCGCGTATAGGCATGGCGTGGCCGGTTCAGCACTTGTGCGGCTGGGCCCTGCTCCACCAGAATTCCTTTTTCCATGACGGCAACGCGATCGGCGATGTCGGCCACCACACCGAAGTCGTGCGTGATGAACATGACGCCCATTCGCATCACCGATTGGATCTGCCTGATCAGCGCCAGGATCTGCGCCTGCGTCGTCACGTCGAGCGCGGTGGTGGGTTCGTCGGCGATGAGGATATCGGGCTCCAGCGCCAGCGCCATCGCGATCATCACCCGCTGGCGCTGGCCACCAGAAAGGCGGAAGGGATAGGCGTGCTGGAGCTTGCCGGGCTCAGGCAGGCCCACCAGGTCGAGCAGTTCCAGCGTGCGCGCCTGGCGTGCCTTGCCGGGCCGGGCATTGTGCGCAGCCATGACTTCGGCGATCTGTTCGCCCACCGTCATGATCGGATTGAGCGCGGACATCGGCTCTTGAAAGATCATTCCGAGCTTCCTGCCCCGCAAGCCCTGGAGCGTCTTCTCGGTTTGCTGCAACAGATCCGTACCCTGGTACAGGATCCGGCCCGATTCCGGCTTCAGGTAGCCGGGCAGGAGGCCCATGATCGCATTGGCGCAGATCGACTTGCCGGAGCCGGACTCGCCGACGATGCACAGGATCTCGCCCTTGTCCAGCGTGAAACTGAGGTCGCGAACCGCATAGGAACGGTCACCGAGGCTGGGCAGGCGCACCGTCAGGGCTTCGACGCGCAGCAAGGGCACCCCGCATTCATTCGTTCCGTTGTGCATCTCAATGGCCCCGCTTTCGCAACTGCGGATTCAGCGCATCGTTCAGCCCTTCGCCGATCAGGTTGATCGCCAGGACCGTGACGAGGATGGCCAGACCGGGCATCAGGCTCATCCACGCCGCCTCCCGCAGCATCGTGCGCGCGGCACCGATCATGTAGCCCCAACTCATCAGGTTGCGATCTCCCAACCCCAGGAAGGACAAGGAGGATTCGGTCAGGATCGCCGTGGCGGTCATGAGCGATGCCGTGACGATGATGGGCGACATCGCATTCGGCAGGATCTGCGTGAGGACGATGCGCATGGGGCGTTGCCCGATCACCACCGCGGCCTGCACGAACTCCCGCTGCTTGAGGGAGAGGAACTCGCTTCGAACGAGCCGCGCCACCGGAGGCCACGACACGATGGTGATGGCCCCCACGATCGAATAGATCGAAGGTGTGAAAATCGCGACGAGCACCATCGCCATGGCGAATTGCGGGATCGTCTGGAAGAACTCGGTAAACCGCATCAGCAGGTCATCGATCGCCCCGCCGTTGAAACCGGCGACGGCACCAACCAGCACGCCCAGGCACACGGCGACCAGCGTGGAGATCACGCCGATCAGAAGCGAAACGCGCGCGCCGTAGGCGAGTCCCGCGGCGATGTCGCGGCCCAGCATGTCGGTGCCCAGCGGGAACTCCCCGCTCTCGAATGGTTTGAGCAACGGTTGCCCCACCATCGTCCACGGCGATTGCGCGAACCACACCGAGGCGAACGCCGCCGCGACGATCACGGCCAGAAGGAGAACGAGCCCGACGACGGCGCCCCGGTGCGCGATGAACTGCCGCAGAAATGGTTTCACGCCATGGCCTCCTGGTCGACGCGGGGGTCAACGATGCGGTAGAGCAGGTCCGTGAGCAGGTTGAACGTCACGACCATCGTCGAGGTCACCAGAAAAATGCCCAGCAGCAATTGATAGTCTCGCTGGCTGAGCGAGTCGAACATGAGCCGCCCGATGCCCGGCCACCCGAACACTGTCTCGGCGAGTACGGCGCCGCCGGCCATCTGGCCGAGCTGGATGCCGGCGAAGGTGACCACCGGCATCAGGGCATTGCGAAGCACATGGCGGCGAATGACGAGCCCCGACGGCACCCCTTTTGCACGGGCGGTCTTCACGAAGTCCATGCCCATCACTTCGAGCATCGATGCGCGCGTCAATCGGGCATAGACCGCTACGAAGAAGCAGCCCAGCGACGCCGTGGGAAGCACCAGGTGCGCTGCCACGTCCTTGATCCTGTCCCAGCCGGTGAGGCCCGCGCCGATGGATTCCATGCCGTAGGCCGGCAACCAGCCCAGCGTCAGCGAAAAGAAGACGATGGCCATGAGCGCCAGCCAGAATTGCGGCGTCGCATAGAACACCAGCGCGCCCGACATCACGGCGCTGTCGACCCATTTGTGCCGGTTTTCATAGCGGCTGCGCGAAGCGAGCACGCCGGCGAGAACACCCAGGACCAACGAGAACACGAAGGCGCTCCCCATCAGCAGCAGCGTGGCCGGGAGCCGTTCGAGAATCAGGTCGATCACCGGAAGGCGATTGCGGTACGAGAAGCCCAAGTCGAACTGCAGGACGTTCTTGATGTAGATCAGGAGTTGCTGGATGAGAGGCAGGTCGAGGCCGAACTGCTCGCGCAACCGATTGACGTATTCCACATCCGTCGCGCCGGCCTCTCCCGCCATGATCGAGGCAGGGTCGCCCGGCGCCAGCCGGATCAGCAGGAAATTGATGACGACAACGCCCAGGACGACGCTGACCGCCTTTCCCAACCGGAAGACCAGCGAACTCAGGAACTTCACGCCGGATCACTTCTCGATGGAGACGGTGTCGAACGTATCGTTCAGCCCGATGGCGGTCGTCACGAGATTGCGGACGTTCTTGCGATTCAACGTCGGATTCTGGATCTCGAAGAGATAGCCGTTCGCGACGTCGTCCACGAGGATTTTCTGGATCTGCGTGTAGGCCGCCTGGCGCTGGTCGCGCGTGGTTGCCGTCGCCGCCTTCAACCACAGTTCATCCGCCTTGGGATTGGCGTAGCCCTGGTTGTTGACGAATGCCGAGCCCTTCACCGAATTGCTCGCGAGGAAGTGCCGCGACACGCCCAGCGCGGGATCGCCGTATTGCTGCGAGAAGCTGAACGTGAAGTCGAAGTCGAAATCCGACATGCGTTTGGACCAGCTTGCGGAATCCGCGGCCTCGATGTCCACCTTGAATCCTACCTGCTGCAAACTCTGGCGGGTGTACTCCGTCAGCCGTTCCCACGCGCTGCCATACGGGAAAGCCAGCAACTTGACGGGATAGGCCCCGACATCCACGCCGGACTCCTTCAGGAGTGCCCGCGCTTTAGCGGGGTCGAAGTCGTAGCGGGTCACATTCGGATCGTAGAACGCGGTCGTCGAAGCGATGGGGCCGGTTGCCACCTTCCCGAACCCGAAGAATATGTTGTCCACCACGAACTTGCGATTGATTGCGTACATCACCGCCTGACGCACCTTGACGTTGTCGAACGGAGGCTTTCGCTCATTCATCACGACATAGGACAGCGGCGAGAACATCTCCCAGCCGGCCGTCGTGAATGCGACGTTGGGCAGTTCGCGCAGGCGCCTGACGTCGACGTTGTCGACGTCGCCGCTGCGCAGCACCTGGACGCTGTTGTTCTCGAAGGCCACGGCGCGGGACGCCGCGTCCGGGATCACGCGAAAGACGATCGTGTCCAGGTAGGGCAGTCCCGGCTTCCAGTAGTTGGGATTGCGCTCGAGGATGATGTGCGAGCCCTTGCGCCACTCCTTGAACTTGAAGGGCCCGGTACCGATGGGCGTCTGGTTGGCGGGATTGCTCGCGTAGTCGGTGTTCTCGTAGATGTGCTTCGGGACCATCGGCAGGTTGTCGCTGACAAAGGCCGTGAGGAAGGGCCCGAAGGGCTGCTTCAGCTTGATCACCACCGTATCCTTGTCGATCGCATTCACCGATTCGACGACCTGGTTGATGATGACACGGGCGCGCGGATGGGACTTCCGCAGGAACTGATCGATGCTGAACACGACGTCCGCGGAAGAGAACGGCTTGCCGTCATGCCATTTGACGTTCTGCTCGAGCGCGAAGGTGTAGGTAAGACCGTCGTTCGAGATTTTCCAGCTCTTCGCGAGGCCGGGCAAGGGCTTCAGGTCGGGTGTCCAGCGCAGCAGGCTCTCATAGATTTTCCCCGCCACATACTGCGTCGAGCTTTGCTGGTTCAGGCCCAGCATCAGCAGCGCCGGTTCGGGCTGCGCGATGGCGTAGAGCGTCCCTCCGCGCGTCTGCGCCGTCGCGGCACTGGAGGCGAGAACGCCGCCCGCGAAGAGAATCGCCAGGCCGGCCGCACGGAAAGTAAGAAGATTCATCGTAGTTTCCTTTGGGCGGAAGGCGCCGCCAACGTTTTCACGGACATGTATCGGCCAGCGGCAACGGATGCGACGAGCTGGAGGCGCAAAGGTAAGCGACCGCATCCAAAACAAAAACTAGGCGCAGCTACATACATCCTTCAGCTGCACTTACGAATCGCCGGCTTCGCGCCGTGATACCTTTGCTTATTCCAGGAGAAGCGCGGGACAGTCCTCTGTTCCAAGCTACCGAAGGCGTATCCCCCAGAACGCTCAGGTCCAAAGACTGGAAACGTTTCATCAACTGGAGAGTGCCGCGGCCTTGAGGGCCTGCGGCCGCCGAAGGTGCAAGCCGCCCGCGAGGGCGGCGAATCTCTCAGGCAAAAGGACAGTGGGGCGGGCCGCCATAGCAGGCGGGCCGCCCTTTTCTTTTTTTGCTCTTGGAGAAAACGCAATGAAAGTGATCGTGATGGGGGCCGGCGTGATCGGCACCGCAACCGCGTGGTACCTGAGCCAGGCCGGCCATGAAGTCACCGTGCTCGAACGCAACGCCGGCGCGGCGTGCGAAACCAGTTTCGGCAACGGCGGCCAGATCTCGGTGAGCCATGCCGAGCCCTGGGCCAATCCGTCGGCGCCGCTCAAGCTGCTGAAGTGGCTGGGGCGCGAAGACGCACCGCTGCTGTTCCGCCTGCGGGCCGACCCCGCGCAATGGCGCTGGGGACTGAAGTTCCTGGCGCAATGCGGCGCCGCACGATCGCGCAACAACATGATCCAGCTGCTCAACCTGGGCACCTACAGCCGCGAGAGCCTGCAGCAATTGCGGCGCGACACCGGCATCCGCTACGACCACCTGACGCAGGGGATCATGCATTTCTACACCAGCAGCAAGGAGCTCGAACTGGCGATCGAGCCGGCGCGCATCATGCGCGAGCTGGGCTGCGATCGACGGGTCATCGATGCCGACGAAGCAGTTCGCCTGGAGCCCGCGATGGCTTTCATCAAGCCGCGCCTGGCCGGCGCCACTTACACCGGCGAAGACGAATCGGGCGACGTGCACAAATTCACCACCGGCCTGGCCGCGCGCGCGGCCGGGAACGGGGTGCGGTTTCGCTACGGCGTGCGGATCCAGAAGCTGCGCACCGCGGGCGGCGCGATGCAGGGCGTGGAAATCGCCAACGAGAACGGGATGTACGAAGTGGTCGCCGGCCAGGCCTACGTGCTCGCGCTCGGCAGCTTCAGCCCGCAATTGGCTCGCGAAGCGGGAGTCGCGCTCGACGTCTACCCGGCCAAGGGCTATTCAGCGACCTTGCCGGTGCTCGACGACGGACGGGCGCCGAAGGTCAGCCTGACCGACGACGAATACAAACTGGTGTTCTCGCGCCTGGGCGACCGGCTGCGCATCGCCGGCACGGCTGAGTTGAACGGCTACGACCTGTCGCTCAACCCGGTTCGCTGCGAAGCCATCGTCCGGCGAACCCTGGACATCTTTCCCGGGATGAGCCGGCCCGAACTCGCCAGTTACTGGGCCGGGCTGCGCCCCGCCACGCCCGGCAACGTGCCCTACATCGGCCCCAGCAAGGTCGCCGGCCTGTACCTCAACACCGGGCATGGCACGCTGGGCTGGACCCACGGCTGCGGCTCCGGCCGGGCGCTGGCTGACTTGATATCGGGGCGGCAGCCCGAGGTCGACTTCCGCTTCTGCGGCGACCCCTCGTCTATTCCAGCCAGGAATAGGCGTTATGGCCTCCAGCCGTCTTCCGCCACAGGGGCGGAATACCTACAGTCGAACCCTGACACACAAGCCTCCGCCGGGGGCATTCAGGAGTAGACACATGGCAAAGATGACAGCCGCCCAAGCCGCCGTTTGGGTGATGGAAAAGGAAGGCATCACGCAGGCCTTCGGCATCCCGGGCGCCGCGATCAACCCGCTGTATTCGGCGCTGCGCAAGCAAGGCACGATCAGCCACATCCTGGCGCGCCACGTCGAGGGCGCCTCGCACATGGCCGAGGGCTACACCCGCGCCGCCGCCGGCAACATCGGCGTGTGCATCGGCACCTCCGGCCCGGCCGGCACAGACATGATCACGGGCCTGTATTCGGCGCAGGCCGACTCCATCCCGATCCTGTGCATCACCGGCCAGGCGCCGCGCGCGCGTCTGTACAAGGAAGACTTCCAGGCCGTCGACATCGAGTCGATCTCCAAGCCCGTCACCAAGTGGTCGGTGACAGTGCGCGAGCCGGCGCAAGTGCCGGGCACCTTCCAGCAAGCGTTCCACCTGATGCGTTCGGGCCGGCCCGGCCCGGTGCTGATCGACCTGCCGTTCGACGTGCAGATGGCCGAGATCGAGTTCGATCCCGACACCTACGCGCCCCTGCCGGCCTACAAGCCAACAGCCACCCGCGCCCAGATCGAAAAAGCGCTGGACATGTTGCAAGCTTCCGAGCGTCCGCTGATCGTGGCCGGCGGCGGCATCATCAACGCCGATGCCAGCGACCTGCTGGTGGAGTTCGCGGAACTGACCGGCGTGCCCGTCATTCCCACGCTGATGGCCTGGGGCGCGATCCCGGACAACCATCCGCTGATGGCCGGCATGTGCGGCCTGCAGACCAGCCACCGCTACGGCAACGCCACGATGCTGGCCTCCGACTTCGTGCTGGGCATCGGCAACCGCTGGGCCAACCGCCACACCGGCTCCGTCGAGGTCTACACCAAGGGCCGCAAGTTCGTGCACGTGGACATCGAGCCCACCCAGATCGGCCGCGTTTTCGCACCGGACTTCGGCATCGTGTCGGACGCCAAATTGGCGCTTCAGCTGTTCGTGGAGATCGCGCGCGAGCGCAAGGCCGCGGCGCAGCTCAAGTCGCGCGACGAGTGGTCCGGCCAATGCCTGCACCGCAAGCGCACGATGCACCGCAAGACCAATTTTGACAGCGTGCCGATGAAGCCGCAGCGCGTGTACCAGTGCATGAACCGCGCGTTCGATGAGGACACCACCTACATCAGCACGATCGGCCTGTCGCAGATCGCCGGCGCGCAGTTCCTGCACGTCTACAAGCCGCGCCACTGGATCAACTGCGGCCAGGCCGGCCCGCTGGGTTGGACGGTGCCGGCGGCGCTGGGCGTGCGCGCGGCCGATCCGACGCGCAAGATCGTGGCGCTCTCGGGCGACTACGACTTCCAGTTCATGATCGAGGAACTGGCCGTGGGCGCGCAGTTCAAGCTGCCCTACATCCATGTGGTGGTCAACAACTCCTACCTCGGCCTGATCCGCCAGTCGCAGCGCGGCTTCGAGATGGACTACTGCGTCCAGCTCGGCTTCGACAACATCAACATGCCGCAAGACGGCAGCCCCGAGCGCGCCTACGGCGTCGACCACGTCAAGGTGGTCGAGGGGCTGGGCTGCAAGGCGATCCGCGTGCATTCGCAGGAAGAGATCCGCCCCGCCATCGTCCAGGCCGAGGCGTGGATGAAGGAGTTCCAGGTGCCGGTGGTGATCGAAGTGATCCTGGAACGCGTGACCAACATTGCCATGGGCACCGAGATCGACAACATCAACGAATGGGAGCCGCTGGCCGAATCGCCCGAAGACGCGCCGACCGCCGTGGCCTCCATGCTGGACTGAGGAGAAATACATGCCCCAATTCGCCGCCAATCTCACGATGCTCTTCACCGAGCTTCCGTTCATGGAACGGTTCGCCGCGGCACGCGCCGCGGGCTTCGATTCGGTCGAATACCTGTTCCCGTACCCGTACGCCAAGGAAGACCTTGCCGCCGCGCTGACCGTGCACGGATTGCGGCAAGTGCTGCACAACCTGCCGGCCGGCGACTGGGACGCCGGCGAGCGCGGCATTGCGTGCCACCCGGACCGCGTCGCCGAGTTCCGTGACGGCGTCGCTCGCGCGATCCAGTACGCCATCGCCCTGAAATGCCCGCAGATCAATTGCCTGGCCGGCAAGCTGCCCGCGGGCGTGGAACGCGAACATGCGCACGCCACTTTCGTCGGCAACCTGCGCTTCGCCGCGGCCGCGCTGAAGGAAAGCGGCATCCGCCTGCTGATCGAGCCGATCAACCCGTTCGACATTCCCGGTTTCTTCCTCACCCGCACCGACCAGGCGCTGGCGATCATCGATGAAGTGGGATCGGACAACCTGTTCGTGCAATACGACATCTACCACGCGCAACGCGTGGAAGGCGAACTCGGTGCGACGCTCAGCAAGCACCTGGACCGCATCGGCCACATCCAGTTGGCCGACAACCCCGGCCGCAACGAGCCGGGCACCGGTGAAATCAATTACGCATGGCTGTTCAAGCACATCGATGCGCTGGGCTACAGCGGCACCATCGGCTGTGAATACAAGCCGAAGACAACGACGGTCGCGGGGCTCGGATGGATGAAGGCCCTCAACCCAACCCTCTCCCAAAGGGACAGGGAGCAAAACAAGGAACTCGCATGATCAAATCAGGACTCAAGCTCGGCTTCATCGGCCTGGGCATCATGGGCGCGCCGATGGCGGGCCATCTGCTCAAGGCGGGCCACACGCTGTTCGTCAACACGGTGGGCCCCGTCCCGCAGGAACTCGCCGACGGCGGCGTGACGGTCTGCACCAACGGCCGCGGTGTCGCCGAGCGGGCCGACATCATCTTCATCATGGTGCCGGACACGCCGGACGTCGAGAAGGTGCTGTTCAGCGAATACGGCGTCGCCTCGGGCCTGGCCAAGGGCAAGACCGTCGTCGACATGAGCTCGATCGACCCGATCGCCACGCGCGGCTTCGCCAAGCAGATCGCCGCGCTGGGCTGCGACTACCTCGATGCCCCGGTGTCCGGCGGTGAAGTCGGCGCCAAGGCCGCCAGCCTGACCATCATGGTGGGGGGCGAGCCGGAATCCTTCGAGCGCATCAAGCCCTTGTTCCAGTTGATGGGAAAGAACATCACCCTGGTCGGCGCTGCCGGTGACGGGCAGGTCTGCAAGGTGGCCAACCAGATCATCGTGGCGCTGAACATCGCCGCTGTCGGTGAAGCGCTGGTGTTCGCGTCAAAGGCCGGCGCCGACCCGGCCCGGGTGCGTGAAGCGCTGATGGGCGGCTTCGCCTCGTCGCGCATCCTGGAAGTGCATGGAGAGCGCATGATCAAGCGCACCTTCAACCCGGGCTTCAGGATCGGGCTGCACCAGAAGGACTTGAACCTCGCGCTGCAAGGCGCCCGCGCGCTGGGTGTGGCCTTGCCGCAGACCGCCAACGCGGCGCAACTGATGCAATCGTGCGTGGCGCTGGGCCATGGACAGGCCGATCACTCGGCCCTGGTCAAGGCGCTGGAGAACATGGCACAGCACAAGGTCATGCCCGACCCGGCCTGAGCTCAAGTCACTGGTGCGGGATTGAACAGCACCAGTGAGTTGTGCAGTTTCCACTGCTCGGCCCAGGTCTTCTTGCGGCCGCTCGCGACGTCGAGCATCAGGCGGAACAACTCCCAACCCACTTCGTCGATGGTCGCGGTGCCATCGGCGATGGTGCCCGCGTTCACGTCCATCAGGTCGTGCCAGCGCCGCGCCAGGTCGCTGCGCGTGGCGACCTTGATCACCGGGACTTCGGCCAGGCCGTACGGCGTTCCGCGGCCGGTGGTGAAGACGTGCAGGTTCATGCCCGCGGCCAGTTGCAAGGTGCCGCAGATGAAATCGCTGGCCGGCGTCGCCGCATAGGTCAGCCCTTTCTGCTTGAGCTTCTCGCCGGGCGCGAGCACGCCCGAGATCGGCGCCGAGCCTGATTTGACGATGGATCCCATCGCCTTCTCGACGATGTTCGACAGCCCGCCCTTCTTGTTGCCCGGAGTGGTGTTGGCGCTGCGGTCCACGCTGCCGCGCTTGAGGTAGGCGTCGTACCACGCCATCTCGCGGATCATCGCCTGCGCCACTTCCGGCGTGGTGGCTCGCGATGTCAATTGATCGATGCCGTCGCGCACTTCGGTGGTTTCGGAGAACATCACGCTGGCGCCGGCGCGCACCAGCAGGTCGGTGCAAAAACCCACTGCCGGATTGGCCGTGACGCCGGAGAAGGCGTCGCTGCCGCCGCATTGCACGCCGACCACCAGTTCGCTGGCCGGCACGGTTTCGCGGCGCCGCGCGTTCAGGCGTTCCAGGTGCTCCTCGGCCTGGCGCATGATCGATTCGACCATCGACATGAAGCCGATGTGCGCGTCGTCCTGCAAGCAGACTACGTCCAACTTCGCGTCCGCGTTGTTGCCGACGTCCGCCACGTTGCGTTCGTCGATGAGGGGAATCGTGCCCGGCGGCATCAGGCGCTCGGGCTGCAATTTCTCGCAGCCCAGGCTGACCAGCATCACTTCGCCGCCGAAGTTGGGATTCAGGCTGATGTTGCGCAGCGTTCGGATCGGGATGATGGCGTCGGGCGCGTCGATCGCGACGCCGCAGCCGTAGCCATGCTCCAGCGCCACCACGTCGTCGACGTTGGGAAACCTGGGCAGCAGTTCGGCCTTGATGCGCTGCACCGCGAAGTCGGTGACGCCCGCGACGCACTGCACCGTCTGCGTGATGGCCAGGATGTTGCGCGTGCCCACCGAGCCGTCCGGGTTGCGAAAGCCCTCGAAGGTGTAGCCCTCGAGCGCCGCCATGGGTTCGCGCTTGACGGTGGCGATCGGCAGGTTGTCGAGTTCGCGCGCATCGGGCATCTTGAGCAGCCGCTCGTGCACCCAGCTGCCGGCGGGGATGTCCTTGAGCGCATAGCCGATCGGCACGTTGTAGCGCCGCACGACGCTGCCAGCGGCCAGGTCGGTCAACGCGACCTTGTGGCCTTGCGGAACGTGTTCGCGCAGCGCCAGGCCGCTCGTGAACACGGCGCCGGCGGGCAGGCCGCCGTCGTTGGCGACGATCGCGACGTTGTCGCTGGCATGCATGGTGATGAACAGGGGTGGCGTTGTGGCTGTATTCATGGTGCTGTCGATTGCCTCTCCACGATCTGGAATCCCACTTCGATGATGCGTTGTGCGACGGCGCGGCCGGCACAGCGGTCGATGATCAGTTGCGCCGCCAGCCTTCCGATGGCGGCGCCATCGACCTGCACGGTGGTCAGCGAGGGCAGCAGGTGCGCCGCGAAGTCGGCGTCGCCGAATCCGCAGACAGCCAGGTCGCCGGGCACCCGCAACCCGCGCGACTGCGCTTCGATGATCGCGCCCTGGGCGAACTCGTCGGAGCTGCAGTAGACGGCCTCGAGCTTCGGGTCCTTGCGAAGCAGTTCAGCCATCGCGCGCCGCCCCATCTCCAGGTTGCTGGGTGCCGGGACAACGGCGGTGGGGCCTTCGTGCCCGACAGCCGCCCAGAACCCGTCGCGCCGCGTCGATGCACGCAGGTCGTCGCCGGTGGCGACGCCGAGGCGCCGCCATCCCTTGGCAAGAAAGTAGCCGGCGATCGCGCTGCCGACCTTGAGGTGCGAAAAACCCACGACCATGTCCACCGGGTGCACGCTGAGGTCCCACATTTCGACCACTGGAATCCCCAGCCGCTGAAGCTGCTCGCGCGCGGCTTGCGAACTGACCAGTCCCGTCACCACGATGCCATCGGGCCTGCGGCTGATCATGGTGTTGAGTAGCTTTTCCTCGCGCGAATTGGCGTAGCCGGTCTGGCCGAGGATCAATTGGTACCCCTGCGCGTCCAGCGTATCGGTCAAGGCCCGGATCGTCGGGATGAACTGAGGGACCGAGACCACGGGCACGAGGCCCGCGACGGTCATGCTGCGTTTCGACTTCAGGCCACCGGCCAGCAGGTTCGGGATATAGCCTGTTCTTGCGACCGCCTCGCGAACGCGTTCGATCGTCGCGTCGGACACCACGCCGGGATTGCTGAGGGCGCGCGATGCCGTGATCGGCGATACCCCGGCTTCGCGGGCCACATCATGCAGCGTGGCAGCTTTCGGCGGGTGTGCGGGCGGTCTCATCGTGGGCTTGACAGGCAATAATGACAACGTTACCATACTCCTCATCCGAAAGCCAGCACGAGGCAATTCGGTCCGGCTTTTCAATGCAAAATGACAACGTTGTCATACACCAGGAGACTTGTTCCATGAAAAAGGCACTCACCGCCATCCTGCTCGGCGTCGCCGCGCTGGCCGCCAATGCGCAGGCTTGGCCGGGCGCGAAGCCCGTGACGCTGGTCGTCCCGTTCCCGCCCGGTGGCTCCACGGACCTGATCGCGCGAACGCTCGCCAACAAGCTGCCCGAAAAGCTCGGCGGCGGCACCGTGATCGTCGACAACAAGGCCGGCGCGACCGGCACCATCGGCGCCGCCTACGTGGCGCGCGCGCAGCCCGACGGCTATACGCTGCTGGTGTCCTCGCTCGGCCCCTTCGTGATCGCGCCGCACCTCATCAAGGTGCCGTACGACGCATTGAAGGACCTGGAGCCCGTGTCGATCGCCGTGCAGGCGCCCAACGTGCTGGTGGTGCCGGCGGTTTCGCCGCACAAGACCATGGCCGACGTCATCGCCTACGAAAAGGCCAACCCCGGCAAGATGACCTTCGCGTCGTCCGGCAACGGCAGCAGCGACCACCTCACGGCCGAACTGTTCTGGCTGCAAACCGGCACCAGCGGCATCCACGTGCCGTACAAGGGCGGCGGCCCGGTGATGACCGACTTGCTGGGCAACCAGGTCGATTCGTCGTTCATGAACATCAACACCGCCATGCCGCAGATCCTGGCGGGCAAACTGCGCGCGCTGGCGATCACGAGCGAGAACCGTTCACCGCTCCTGCCCAGCGTACCGACGATGGAGCAAAGCGGCATCAAGGGCACCAACGTGTACTCCTGGCAGGCCATTGCCGCACCCAAGGGCCTGCCCGCGGACGTGAAGCGAAAGCTTCATGCGGCGATCGCCGCCGTGCTCAACGACCCGGCCGTCAAGCCCAAGCTGCTGGAGCTGGGCTTCGAGATCGTGGCCAACACGCCGGAGCAGTTCGCGTCGTACCAGGCGTCCGAATACGCGCGCTGGGCCAAGCTGATCACCAGCCGCAACATCAAGGCGGATTGAGCATGACCCGAGCCCTGGGTTTCCTGGCGCTGCTGGCTTGCACGCTTGCGGCCGCGCAGCCCGCCGCCTTCCCGGCGCGCTCTGTTACGGTGGTCGTGCCGTTCCCGCCCGGGGGCGGCACCGATACCGGCGCCCGCATCGTCGCGCAGAAGCTGAGCGTGAAGTGGGGACAGCCGGTGGTCATCGAAAACCGGGGCGGCGCCGCCGGCCAGGTCGGGGCCGACTTCGTCGCCAAGGCCAGGCCGGACGGCTACACGCTATTCGTCGGCAACATCGGCACCCAGTCGATC
>JAQGMS010000080.1 GCA_028292245.1 Ramlibacter sp. | reverse complement strand
CGCTTCACCGCGCCGGTGCCGGTGGGCAGCCGCTTGCGCGCGCGCATGAAACTGCTGTCGTGCGAGCCGATCGAAAACGACGGCGTGCAGATGGGATGGCTGGTGACCGTGGAGCGGGAGGGCAGCGACAAGCCGGTGTGCATCGCCGAGTCGCTCACGCGCCGCTATCCGTAGCCGTTGTCATGCCGGGCTTGACCCGGCATCCATGAATCCGTTCTGCCGCCAGGCTTCGAACACCGTCACTGCCACTGCGTTCGACAGGTTCAGGCTGCGCTGGCCGGCGCGCATGGGCAGCCGCAGGCGCTGATCGGCGGGGAACGATTCGCGCAACGCCGGCGCCAGGCCCCTCGTTTCGGAGCCGAACACGAACCAGTCACCGGGCCGGAATGCGTTGTCGTGGACGTTGCGGCTGCCGTGCGTCGTCAGCGCGAACAACCGCGGCGGGTCGGGCTCGAGCGCCGCCAGGAAGGCCGGCCAGCTTTCGTGCCTGCGCACCTGCGCGTACTCGTGGTAGTCCAGCCCGGCGCGGCGCAGCAGCTTGTCGTCCATCGAAAAACCCAGCGGCTCGATCAGGTCGAGCGTGCAGCCGGTGTTGGCGGCCAGCCGGATCACGTTGCCGGTGTTGGGCGGGATTTCAGGCTCGACCAGGACGATGTGGAACATGTTCCGCGCGTGCCGCTCAGTGGGGCTCGTCGGTGCGCGCCAGCACCAGGCCCGTGACGCTGGCGGCGCCGGCGTGGTTCAACGCCTGCGCCGCGCTGAACAGCGAGGCGCCGCTGGTCATCACGTCGTCGACCAGCACGACGTGGCGGCCGCGCAGCCGCGCCGCGCGCAGCGGCTCGATCGCGAAGGCGCCCTGCACGTTGCCGAGCCGCCCTTTGCGGTCCAGCGCGGTTTGCGCTGGTGTGTGGCGCACGCGCAGCAGCAGGTCGTGTTCGGCCTTGCGCGGCGCCAGCGCGCGCGCCAGCACCAGCGCCTGGTTGAAGCCGCGCTCGGCCAGCCGCTGGACCGACAGCGGCATAGGCAGCACAACGTCGGCTTGCTCCAGCGCCGGTTCGAACCACGGCGCGCTGCGCATCAACGTGGCGAAGCTGTGGGCCCAGCCGGCCTGGCCCGCGAATTTGTATTGCGTGATCAGGCCCGACCAGGGGTACTCGTAGGAAAGCGCGGCATGGCAGGCCCGCAGGGGCGGTGGAGCGCTGACGCAACGGCCGCATTCGGCAACGCCCGCGGGCACCGGCAAGGCGCAGCGCTTGCAACGGGGCCGCGGCTGCGCGAAGCGCGCGACACAGGCCTCGCACACCGGCTGGGCGGGCCAGGCCCGGCACACCGCGCATTGGCCGGGGAGGACGGCCGTGAAGCCTTCGATGAATCGGCGCAGCATGGACAGGGACGTGGGTCTGCACTCAATATACTCGTTGAGCACCATGGCCCAGGACAGCCCGCCCACCATCGATCCCGCTGCCGCGGCCCATTGGGCACGCGCGGCTCCCGCGAAACCACCCTGGCTGCATGAGGAAGTGGGCCGGCGCATGGAGGACCGGCTGCAGTGGATTCGCCTGGAACCCGCGGCCTGGGCCGACTGGGAGCCGGTGCGCGGCGGCTTGGCCACCCATGAGCTGGTCGAGCGCCGCTATCCGCGCGCGAAGTGCTTCGTCGTGCAAAGCACGGCCAGCCTGGCGAAGCCGGCCGCGCCAGCCATCGCCCGGCCCTGGTGGCGGCGCCTGACAGCGCCTGCATTGCACCAGGGGCCCGTCCCCGATGGAGCGGTGCAGATGCTGTGGGCCAACATGGCGCTGCACATGTCGGCGCAGCCGCAGGCGCTGATCGCCCAGTGGCACCGCGCCTTGCAGCCCCAGGGTTTCCTCATGTTCTCGTGCCTGGGGCCGGATACAGTGCGCGAATTGCGCAGCCTGTACCGGGCGCTCGGCTGGCCCCCTGCCGCGCACGATTTCACCGATATGCACGACTGGGGCGACATGCTGGTCCATGCCGGGTTTGCCGAACCGGTGATGGACATGGAGCGGATCACGCTGACCTGGGAGACGCCGCAGCGCCTGCTCGAGGAATTGCGCGAGTTGGGGGCCAACCTGCACCCCGGCCGCTTTCCGGCCCTGCGCGGCCGGCGCTGGCGCGAGCGCCTGTACGACGAACTGGTGCGCGGCTTGCGGCAGCCCGACGGCCGGCTGGCATTGACTTTCGAGATCATCTACGGCCACGCCATGAAGCCGGCGCCGGTGGTGCGGGTCAGCGCGCAAAGTTCGGTCTCGCTCGATGACATGCGAACCTTGCTACAGGCCGACAAGCGGCCCCGCGAATAGGGCGCCGTGCGCAGCCGCCCCTCGGGAGAACTGGTGATAACCCGCGCTACAATGCCGGGTTGATTTGTGAGCGTCACCCTCGATGCCCGTATTTCGTTTCGCCACCGTCCAGGGCCAGAACATCCACTGGTTTTTGAAGCGTAACTGCTCGGTCACGCCGGCCCAACTGGGCTGGCTGTATGCCTCGCTGTGCGCGGTGTCGCTCGGGATAGCGATGGTGTTCTGGTTCCAGGGCGCGGTGTTGATTCTTCCGTTTGCCTGGGCGGAACTGGCGGCGGTGGGTGCGGCGTTCCTGGTGTATGCGCGGCATGCGAGGGACGGCGAGACGATTTCGCTGCAAGGCCGGCGGCTGGTGGTGGAACTGGAAAATGCGGGCCACCTGGAGCGCGCGGAATTCAACCGCGATTGGGTTCGCGTCGAGCCTTGTGCCGGGGACCGCTCGCTGATCGAGCTGTCGGGCCAGGGGCGGCGGGTCAACGTGGGGCGCTATCTGCGTCCCGAGCTGCGGCCGGTGCTGGCGCAGGAGATTCGAAGGGCACTGCGCGAAGCGCGGTGAACCAGCCCGGTGAGGGTGGCGGGATCGGTTTGATTTGAGGTTTAAGCCAGTGAAAACTATGAAGAGCATTTACTACAAGTTGGGTTCGATGCTGCTTGCCCTGGGCGCGCTCAGCCCGGCGGCCCATGCGGTGAACGACCTGCCGGGCGGCCCGGCCGTGCGCCAGCTCAACCTCCATGCGGCCGCCACGCGCATCGCCGTGGAACAGGCCTGGCTGCACTGGTTCATGCTGATCACCTGCTCGGTGATCTTCGTGCTGGTGTTCGGCGTGATGTTCTATTCGATCTGGAAGCACCGCAAGTCGGTCGGTCACAAAGCGGCCAACTTCCACGAATCCGTCACTGTCGAGGTGATCTGGACCATCGTCCCGTTCCTGATCGTCATCGGCATGGCGCTGCCGGCCACCAAGGTGCTGGTCGCGTCCAAGGACACTTCCAACGCCGACCTGACCATCAAGGCCACCGGCTACCAGTGGAAGTGGGGCTACGACTACCTCAAGGGCGAAGGCGAGGGCGTGTCCTTCCTTTCCACCCTGGACACCACCCATCGCGAGATGTCCAACAACGGCGCCAAGGGCGACATGCCGGACGACTACCTGCTGAAGGTCGACAACCCGCTGGTCGTGCCCGTCAACAAGAAGGTCCGCGTCATCACCACCGCCAACGACGTGATCCACGCCTGGGGCGTGCCGGCTTTCGGCGTCAAGCAGGATGCGATCCCCGGCTTCGTGCGCGACGCCTGGTTCCGCAGCGAGAAAGTGGGCGACTTCTACGGCCAGTGCTATGAGCTGTGCGGCAAGGAACACGCGTACATGCCGATCCACGTGAAGGTGCTCTCGGCCGAGGACTACAGCAAGTGGGTGGACGGCGAGCACAAGAAGATGGCCGCCCTGCAGGACGACCCGGCCAAGGTCTGGACCCTGGACGACATCCAGAAGCGCGGCGAGAAGGTCTATGCCTCCAATTGCGCCGCCTGCCACCAGCCCAACGGCAAGGGTGCCGGCCCGATCCTTCCGCTGGACGGCTCGCCGATCGTGAACGACCCCGACAAGACCAAGCAGATCCACGTCGTGCTCAACGGCCGGGGCGCCATGCCCTCGTGGAAAGCGCTGTCCGACACCGACCTGGCCGCCGTGATCAGCTTCACCAAGAACAACTGGTCCAACAAGACCGGCCAGCTGGTGCAGCCGGCCGAAGTCCTGGCCCAGCGCGGCAAGTAACCCGCCGCGCCCCCGCCAGCGACCGCCGACGAATTCAAGGAACCCAAGATGAGCGCCGTACTCGACCATCCCGCCCACGACGACCACGATCACCATGACCACGCGCCCACCGGTTGGCGGCGCTGGGTCTATGCGACCAACCACAAGGACATCGGTACGCTGTACCTGCTGTTCTCGTTCTTCATGCTGATGTTCGGCGGAGCGCTCGCCATGCTGATCCGCCTGGAGCTGTTCCAGCCCGGCCTGCAGTTCGTCAATCCGGAGCTGTTCAACCAGCTCACCACCATGCACGGCCTGATCATGGTGTTCGGCGCGATCATGCCGGCCTTCGTGGGTTTCGCGAACTGGATGGTGCCGCTGCAGATCGGCGCGCCCGACATGGCGTTCGCGCGCATGAACAACTTCAGCTTCTGGCTGCTGATCCCGGCCGGCCTGATGCTGGTGGGCTCGTTCCTGATGCCCGGCGGCGCACCCGCCGCGGGCTGGACGCTGTACGCGCCGCTGACGCTCCAGATGGGTCCTTCGATGGACGCCGGTATCTTCGCGATGCACATCCTGGGCGCCTCGTCGATCATGGGCTCGATCAACATCATCGTCACCATCCTGAACATGCGCGCGCCCGGCATGACGCTGATGAAGATGCCGATGTTCGCCTGGACCTGGCTGATCACCGCCTACCTGCTGATCGCCGTGATGCCCGTGCTTGCCGGCGCGATCACGATGACGCTGACCGACCGCCACTTCGGCACCACCTTCTTCAACCCCGGCGGCGGCGGCGACCCGGTGATGTACCAGCACATCTTCTGGTTCTTCGGCCACCCCGAGGTCTACATCATGATCCTGCCGGCCTTCGGCATCATCAGCCAGGTGGTGCCGGCGTTCGCGCGCAAGCGCCTGTTCGGCTATGCCTCGATGGTCTACGCCACGTCGTCCATCGCCATCCTGTCGTTCATCGTGTGGGCGCACCACATGTTCACCACCGGCATGCCGGTGACCGGCCAGCTGTTCTTCATGTACACGACCATGCTGATCGCGGTTCCCACGGCGGTGAAGATCTTCAACTGGATCGCCACCATGTGGCAGGGCTCGATGACCTTCGAGACGCCCATGCTGTTCGCCATCGGATTCATCTTCGTGTTCACCATCGGCGGCTTCACCGGCCTGATCCTGGCGATGGCGCCGATCGACCTGCTGCTGCAGGACACCTAATACGTGGTGGCGCACTTCCACTACGTTCTGGTGGCCGGCT
>JAQGMS010000073.1 GCA_028292245.1 Ramlibacter sp. | reverse complement strand
TTGACATGCGCCTCTTAGGAAAAGCGCTCACCTTCGACGATGTGTTGCTGGTGCCCGCGTTCTCCCAGGTCCTGCCCAAGGACACCTCCCTCGCGACCCGTCTCTCCCGCAACATCACCCTGAACCTGCCGCTGGTGTCCGCCGCCATGGACACCGTCACCGAGGCGCGCCTGGCCATTGCCATCGCCCAGGAAGGCGGCATCGGCATCGTCCACAAGAACCTCACGCCCAAGCAGCAAGCGGCCGAAGTGGCGCGCGTCAAGCGCTACGAATCCGGCGTGCTGCGCGACCCGGTGATCATCACGCCGACCCATACGGTGCGGCAGGTCGCCGACATGCAGGAGCAATTGGGCATCTCCGGCTTCCCGGTGGTCGATGGCGGCAAGGTGGTGGGCATCGTCACCGGGCGCGACCTCAGGTTCGAGACGCGCTACGAAGTGCCGGTGAGCCAGATCATGACCCCGCGCGAAAAGCTCATCACGGTGCGTGAAGGCACCAGCGCCGCCGAGGCCAAGGCCCTGTTGAACAAGTACAAGCTGGAGCGGCTGCTGGTCATCAACGACGCCTTCGAACTCAAGGGCCTGATCACCGTCAAGGACATCACCAAGCAGACCAGTTTCCCGAACGCGGCGCGCGACGGCTCGGGCCGCCTGCGGGTCGGTGCGGCCGTGGGGGTGGGCGAGGGGACCGAGGAGCGAGTCGAAGCTTTGGTCAAGGCTGGCGTCGACGCAATCGTGGTGGATACCGCGCATGGCCACAGCAAGGGCGTGATCGAACGCGTGCGCTGGGTCAAGCAGAACTATCCGCAGATCGACGTGATCGGCGGCAACATCGCCACCGGCACCGCGGCCCGGGCCCTGGTCGAAGCCGGCGCAGACGCCGTGAAAGTGGGCATCGGGCCCGGCTCGATCTGCACCACTCGCATCGTGACCGGCGTGGGTGTGCCGCAGATTTTCGCGATCGAGCAGGTCGCGAGCGCGATCAAGGGCTCGGGCGTGCCGCTGATCGCCGATGGCGGCGTTCGCTTTTCGGGTGACCTTGCGAAGGCGATCGCTGCCGGGGCGGACACCGTCATGATGGGCGGCGTGTTCGCGGGCACCGAGGAAGCGCCCGGCGAGACCATCCTCTACCAGGGCCGAACGTACAAGAGTTACCGGGGCATGGGCTCCCTCGGCGCGATGCAGCAAGGCTCGGCCGACCGGTACTTCCAGGAAGACAACGCCGGCAGCAACCCGAACACCGCCAAATTGGTGCCCGAGGGCATCGAGGGCCAAGTTCCGTACAAGGGCTCGGTGGTCACGGTGATCTTCCAGATGGCCGGCGGGCTGCGCGCCTCGATGCACTATTGCGGCTGCGCAAGCATCGACGACATGAAGAACAAGGCGGAGTTCGTCGAAATCTCGTCGGCGGGCATGCGCGAGAGCCATGTGCACGATGTGCAGATCACCAAGGAAGCGCCCAACTATCGGGCGGAGTGACCCAAATCTGGCCAGACTTGTAAATCTGGCTTGATAGCGTTATGATTTGGCCAGATTCGAGCTTTCTGGCCAAATCATGCAACGTACCGGTATCTACGACGCCAAGAACAACTTTTCGGCCCTGATCGAACAGGTCGAAAAGGGCGAAGAGGTGCGCATCACCCGCCACGGCAAAGAGGTCGTACGGATG
The DNA here is from genome assembly GCA_028292245.1 of Ramlibacter sp. GTDB lineage: Bacteria > Pseudomonadota > Gammaproteobacteria > Burkholderiales > Burkholderiaceae_C > Ramlibacter. The sequence goes on along the minus strand of JAQGMS010000073.1, from coordinate 13,182 downwards.
CTGCCGATGCGGCGCAAACCGGTCATCACCGACGAGCAGATCGCGCGGGAACTGGAACAGATCGATGCCTTGCACAAGGTCATCCGGCCCGGCCCGTCCTGGACGCAACTGCGTGACGAAGGGCGCCAGGAATGATGACCCCCACGGTCGCGCACTTCGTGTCGCTCTCTACCCCCCGAGGGGGCCGCGTTTCGCCTTCGGGCGGCCGGGCGGCGAAACCATGAGCGCCTTCGTCCTTGACTCCTCCGTCACGGCGGCCTGGCTACTGCCCGACGAGGCGAACGAACATACGCGACGCCTGTACGCGAAGATCCGCCGCGACGAAGTGGAGCCGCAGGCGCCCAATCTGTGGCAATGGGAATGCGCGAACATCCTGGCCAACGGCGTCCGGCACGGGCGCATCCCGTCCTCGGCCATCGAGGGCCTGTGGAGCGTGCTGGAAGCCGTGCGGCACCGGGTCGACCTGCACGAACTCGCGCCGGCGCAGCACAAGGCGTCGCTCGGCATCGCCATGGACTCCGGCCTGTCGGCCCATGGCGCCGCCTACGTCTGGCTCGCTCGCTCGCTCAACCTGCCCTTGCTTACTTTCGACAAGAAACTGATGGACGCTGCGCCGGCCTCCGGCGTGAAGCTCGTCGATATCGCCACCCTGTGAACCGCCATGCAACACCAGAAAATCCTCATCCTCGATTTCGGCTCCCAGGTTACGCAGCTGATCGCGCGGCGGGTGCGCGAAGCCCACGTATTCTGCGAGGTGCATCCCTGCGACGTCACGGACGATTGGGTCCGTGAATTCGCCGCCGATGGCGCGCTGAAGGGCGTCATCCTGTCGGGTAGCCATGCCAGCGTCTACGAGGACACCACCGACAAGGCGCCGCAGGCGGTGTTCGAGCTGGGCGTGCCCGTGCTGGGCATCTGCTACGGCATGCAGACCATGGCGCACCAATTGGGCGGCAAGGTGGAAGGCGGCCATAAGCGCGAATTCGGCTTCGCCAGTGTCCGCGCACGCGGCCACACCCAGTTGCTGAAAGACATCGCCGACTTCATCACGCCCGAAGGCCACGGCATGCTGAATGTCTGGATGAGCCACGGCGACAAGGTCACCGAGCTGCCGCCCGGCTTCAAGCTGATGGCCAGCACCGAAAGCTGCCCGATCGCAGGCATGGCCGACGAGGCGCGCAAGTTCTACGCGGTGCAGTTCCATCCCGAAGTGACCCACACACAGCAGGGCGCGGTGATTCTGAAGCGGTTCGTCCTTGACATCTGCGGCGCCAAGCCCGATTGGGTGATGCGCGATCACGTGGCCGAGGCCGTGGCGAAGATCCGCGATCAGGTGGGCGACGAGGAGGTGATCCTCGGCCTGTCCGGCGGCGTCGATTCATCGGTCGCCGCGGCCCTGATCCACCGGGCCATCGGCGACCAGTTGACCTGCGTGTTCGTCGATCATGGCCTGCTGCGCCTGAACGAGGGCGACATGGTGATGGAGATGTTCGCGGGCCAGCTGCACGCAAAGGTGATCCGGGTCGACGCGAGCGAGGATTTCCTGGGCAAATTGGCAGGCGTCAGCGACCCCGAGGCCAAGCGCAAGATCATCGGGCGCGAGTTCGTGGAGGTCTTCAAGGCCGAAGCAGCGCGGCTTAAAGCCGGCCTGGATGGTGTCCACAAGGGCGCGAAGTGGCTGGCGCAGGGCACGATCTATCCGGACGTGATCGAGTCCGGCGGCGCGAAGAACAAGAAGGCCGTCACCATCAAGAGCCACCACAACGTCGGTGGCCTGCCCGAACAACTGGGCCTGAAGCTGCTGGAGCCGCTGCGCGATCTGTTCAAGGACGAAGTGCGCGAATTGGGGGTGGCGCTGGGCCTGCCACCGGAGATGGTGTACCGCCATCCGTTCCCCGGTCCGGGCTTGGGGGTGCGCATCCTGGGCGAAGTGAAAAAGGAATACGCGGACCTGCTGCGCCGCGCCGATGCGATCTTCATCGAGGAGCTGCGCAACTTCAAAGATGCGGCCACCGGCAAGAGCTGGTACGACCTCACCAGCCAGGCCTTCACGGTGTTCCTGCCGGTCAAGAGCGTGGGCGTGATGGGCGACGGCCGCACCTACGACTACGTGGTGGCGTTGCGAGCGGTGCAGACCAGCGATTTCATGACCGCCGACTGGGCGGAATTGCCCTATGCGCTGCTGAAGAAAGTGTCGAGCCGCATCATCAACGAGGTGCGCGGCATCAACCGCGTCACGTACGACGTGAGCAGCAAGCCGCCGGCGACGATCGAGTGGGAATAGGGCTTAGCGCAACCCGAGCGGTGCGGGCACAATCTGCGCATGTACCAGCCACCCCAATTCAGGTCGACTGATCGCGCGATGGCGGCGCGGCTGATGCGCGAGCATCCGTTCGCCAGCCTCATCTCGAACGACGACACGGGAGTGCCTTTCGTCACGCACCTGCCTTTGCACCTCGAGGAACATGGCGATGATTTCGTCCTCCTTGGGCATTGCGCCCGGCCGAATCCGCATTGGCGCTATCTGCAGGCGCGGCCTGTGGCAGTGGTGACCTTTCTCGGCCCCCACGCCTACCAGTCGCCGAAGATCTATCCCGACCTGGCCCGCGTGCCGAGCTGGAACTACCTCGCGGTGCATTGCACGGTCTCGGCGAAGCTGATCGACGATCCGCAGGCGAAGGACGGATTGCTGAAGAAACTCATCGGCGACCATGAACCGCCCTATGCCGAGCAGTGGCGTGCCCTGGGCCCGGAATACGCGCTCAAGATGCTTGCCGGTATCGTGGCGTTCGAGCTGCAAGTGGTCGAGTTCCAGTGCAAGCTCAAGCTGAACCAGCATCGGCCCGAATCGCACGCCGCACTCCGGGCCGCCTATGCGCAGGGCAATGACGATGAGCGCGAACTCGCGCAGTGGATGGACAGCCTGGGCATGGGTGAAGCAGGTGGCAAGACAGGAGGCCGGCAATGAGAGTCGTGTTCGGTGTACTGAGCCTTTTGGTCGTCGTGGCCATCATCGGGATCCTCGCCAAAAAGCAATTGAGCGCGATCGCTCCCGTCGCGGCGCCCGCGACAACCGCACCCGGCGCCCCAATGGCGCCGCCCACCGGCACGCCGCAGCAGCAGGTGCAGCAATTCCAGCAGGCCGTCCAGGGCGCCGTGCAGCAGGCCCGGCCCATGCCCGACGAGACCAAGTGAGCGACGAGCGCTTCATGGCCTTGGCCCTGGAGCAGGCCCGCCTGGCCGCGGCCGCGGGTGAGGTTCCGGTTGGAGCGGTGGTCGTGCGCGACGGCCAGGTCATCGGCACCGGCCGCAATGCGCCGGTCGCCGCGAGCGACCCCACCGCCCATGCCGAGATCGCGGCCTTGCGAGAGGCGGCGAAGGCGCTGGGCAACTACCGGCTGGACGGCTGCGATCTCTATGTCACGCTGGAGCCCTGCGCGATGTGCAGCGGCGCGATGCTGCATGCGCGCCTGCGCCGGGTCGTGTTCGGCGCGGCCGATCCGAAGACCGGCGCGGCCGGTTCAGTCGTCGACCTGTTCGCGCAACAGCAGCTCAATCACCAGACGCAGGTGCAAGGCGGAGTGCTCGCGCGGGAATGCGGCACTGTGTTGAGCGAATTTTTCGCGGGACGGCGGCAAGAGGCCCGGGCGAACGCTGCCTCCCTGCGAGACGACGCTGTCCGCACGCCTGAAGACCGGTTCGCGGACTTGCCCGGCTATCCCTGGCAGCCGCGTTACCTCGATGACCTGCCCGCACTGGCCGGGCTGCGCATGCATTATCTCGACGAGGGGCCTCACGATGCTGCGTTGACGTGGCTTTGCCTGCACGGCAACCCGGCCTGGAGTTACCTGTACCGCAAGATGATTCCGGTGTTCCTGGCTGCCGGCCACCGCGTGATTGCGCCGGACATGATCGGCTTCGGCAAGAGCGACAAGCCCAAGAAGGACGGGGCGCACAGTTTCAGCTGGCATCGCCAGGTCTTGCTGGAATTCGTCGAACGCCTCGACTTGCGCCATGTCGTGCTGGTGGTGCAGGACTGGGGTGGGCTGCTGGGATTGACCCTGCCGATGGACGCGCCCGATCGCTATCGTGGCCTGCTGGTCATGAATACCACGCTCGGCACCGGCGACGTTCCGCTCAGCCCGGGTTTCCTGGCCTGGCGCGACATGTGCGCCAAGAATCCTGAGTTCGATATCGCCCGTTTGTTCGCGCGAGGCAATCCGCACCTGAGCGCGCACGAATGCGCCGCCTACGCCGCGCCGTTCCCCGGCCGCGGACACCGCGCCGCACCCCGCGCGTTTCCACCGATGGTTCCTGGGCGGCCCGACGCCGATGGAGCCGCCGTCTCGCGCCGCGCCCGCGAGTTCTTGCAAAGCCGGTGGACGGGCCAGTCGATGATGGCCGTCGGCGTGCAGGACCCGGTGCTGGGCATGCCCGTCATGCAGGCCCTGCGCGAAACCATCCGCGGCTGCCCCGAACCGATGGTGATCGAGCAGGCGGGGCACTTCGTGCAGGAGCACGGGCAAGAAATCGCGCAAGCGGCGGTGGGATACTTCCGCTCGTGAAAAAACATATCTATATCTTTTCGCCTTCCAGCGCGGTCCGCGACAAGGCGGTGATCCGGCGCGGCGTGGCCCGCCTGCAGGCGCTGGGCCATGAGGTCGAGCTCGACGAAGCGGTGTTCGCGACCCATATGCGTTTTGCCGGCGACGACGAAACCCGCCTGGCCGCGATTCATCGTGCAGCCGCCAGCGGCGCCGACGTCGCCCTGATCACCCGTGGCGGCTACGGCCTCACGCGCCTGTTGCCCGGCATTCGCTACAAGGCGGTCACCAAGGCGATCCACAAGGGGACGCGGTTCGTCGGCCTGAGCGATTTCACCGCGTTCCAGAACGCAGTGCTCGCCGAAACCGGCGCCGTCACCTGGTCCGGGCCCGCGCTCGGAGAAGACTTCGGAGTCGAGGGCGAGCCCGACGACATCATGCAAGCCTGTTTCGAGGACCTCGTCAGCGGCCAAGGGGAGGGCACCGGTTGGCAATTGCCCAAGGCGGAGGTTCCTCCCAAGCCAGTGGAGCTGAAGGGCCAGCTGTGGGGCGGCAACCTCGCCATCCTGGCCACGCTGACCGGCACCCGCTGGATGCCCGACATCAAGGGCGGCATCCTGTTCCTCGAGGACGTGCACGAGCATCCTTACCGGGTGGAACGGATGCTGACCCAGCTTCTGTACGCCGGCGTGCTGGCTCGCCAAAAAGCCGTGGTACTGGGCCACTTCACCAACTACAAGCCGGTGCCGCATGACAAGGGGTACCGGCTGCAGACGGTCGTCGACTGGTTGCGTCGGCAGATCAAGGCGCCGGTTTTTACCGGGCTTCCGTTCGGGCATGTCCCCACCAAGGTGGCGCTGCCGGTGGGCGCAAAAGTCCACTTGGCGGTGGAAGGCCGCGATGCTTTCGTGCTTTGGGGGCACCGCCACTAGGGCGGCGGCGGTCAGCCGACCAGCGGGCTCGGGCGGGAGTGCTGGCTCTCGGGCATCAAGCCGTCGAACATCTCCGTGACCGAAGCGACGCGATGACGCGCTTCCACTTCGCCGTGCATGGCGGCCAGCGCGCCCATCAGGTCGCCACGCAGGTACCACAGCGCCTGGATGTCGTTCGCGTAGCGGATGCGGCGCGTGATCTGCGGGAAATGCTTGGGCCCGGCGTCTCCCAGCACAGCGAGCATCGATTCGCGAATGTCCTCTGTGCCGGTCTCCATCACCGATTCCGAAGGCGGGAGCGGATTGCCGAGCAGGCCGTAAATACTGCTTCTCAGACTAGGTTTCAGCCAACGCATGATGTACTTTTTTGTCCCTTGGGGAAACAAAGTGCGGTTCGTGAAATGACAAGTTATGCGTTCGATGGCAAAAGAGCAAGCCAAAGCTGTGACGTAATTAACGGAGAACCGTATGCGAATCAACACGTTGGTAACGAATCGTGAGGCTATTTCGAATTGTTGTTACGCATTAATTCTTTGGTTCAGGATGTGGCTCGGCGAGTGCGATCCGACGCAGCTCGTGATGCGTGACGGCCTTTGCGAGCTCAACCACGGATAGAGGGGCGCTACCCTCCGCTTTGTTGTTGATTGTGACGAATGCATGGAAGCCGGCCGCCATCGTGGCCGCGATCACCCGGGCCAGCACGTCGCGCGTAGCCGGATCGGGATCGACTAGCTGGTCGAACGGCTCGTACAGGGTCTTGGCTTCTTCATAGCCATAGGCCCCGTGCTTGCGATGCAGGTTCCAGCGGCAGACCAGCGGCCCCGGCCAGAGCGCACGCAGCATCGGGAGTTGCTCTTCCGCAGGGGGCATCTTCGCGTGCAGGCCCAGGCAATAGGTCGCGCCAGCCGCTTTCAGCACCGCTGCAAACTGCGGAGTCAGGAACTGCGAATTACGCACCTCCACCGCAATCACGGCCCCGGGCGCGGAATCCAGCGCGGGCAGGGCGGCGAGCATTGCGGCCAGCCGCTCCAGCAGCTCGGGCATGCGAGCCAGCCAGGACGCGGGCAAGGGAGACAGCTGGAATACCAGCGCGCCGATCTTCGGGCCCAGGCCCTCGAGCGCCGGCTGGACGAATTCGCTCACCGCCAGTTCCGGGCTGAGGAAGGCCGGGTTGGGCTCCATCCCGCGTCCTTCGCCGCCACGCACCATGGCATCGGTGACGACGCTGGGTGCCTTCACGACGAAGCGGAAATCCTCGGGAACCTGGGCTGCGTAACCCGCATATTGGCTCGCTGAAAGTGGCCGGTAGAACGAGCGGTCCAGGCTGACCGAGCGCAGCATCGGGTGCTTCGCGTAGGCCGCCAAGCCATGTTTGGACAGGCTGGCTTCGCTGTGGTCGCCATCCCAGACCAAGCCTTTCCAGCCCGGAAAACTCCAGGATGAAGTGCCAAGGTGAAGATTTCGGGAAGCTACCGTCCGACGGGTGCCTTCGAAGCCTTGGCCCGCCCGGGCGGGTCGTCGGGTGGGGGCGCCTCTGCGAACAGGTCCGCAGTCATCCTCAGGCTTACTCTAGATGATTTAACATAATATACATCGTATAAACTAGATCACGCCCAAGGCCGTCAGCACAGCCAGCCGCTTTTCCTTGAATTCAGTGGCTTGGCTGGTGAGCTCGGCCAAGTTCTCTTCCGGCGTCGCGAGTGTCTTGCCGTCCTTGACGATCTGCTGGCTTTGCGCCGAAAGCAAGGTCCACGCGTCGCGCGCCCAGTCGGCCGGCTTCTTCTTGCCCTGGGCGACCGAGGACAGGAAGAGCTGATGAAAACGCGGCGCGCTGACCGCGCCACCAGTGACCGGGCTGGCCATGTAGTTGACGTCCTTGCCGAACGCTGCGGCCTTCATCAGCTGCCGGTTGAGCTTGTCGCAGCTGGGCCTGGCTTGCTCGATGGTCGCGGCCTCGTGTGCCGGTTGCACGGCTCCCTTGCCGGTCAGCACCATGATCGCCTGGACCAACTGGCCAAAGGTGATTTGCCGGTCCTGCAGTCCCTTTTCGATCTCGCCGATCGTCTTGGGCTTGTGGTCGGACAGGATGTCCAGCATCGGCCGGTAGATGTCTTCGTTCAGCAGCATTTCTCCCTGCGCGCCGGCCGCCTTGAAGGTCACTTCGTCCTTGGGCGCGACCAGCACGACGGATTGGCGCCGAAGCGCATCGACCTGTTCGGCGGCGGTCAGCTGGCGGGCGCCCTTGACCCAGTAGTCCTTGCGGAAGCCCTGGTTGATGCAAAAGTCGCGCACCGTCTGGCGAAAACCCGGATCGGGAATTTCAGCGAGCAAGGCCTGTTGCGCCGGCGTCAGGTTCATCGCGTCCACCAGCTCCAGGCAATTGGCGGAGCCGGCGTAGGTCAGCTTGGCCGGGCCGAGCCACTGCGCCATCCGGCCGAACGACATCGGTTGCCAGTCCCGGTTGAAATACTCGTGCGCGAGGTAGTTGCGGTTGTGCGTCGCCACTTTTTTCAGCCGCTCCGGGATGTTCGGGTTGGCCCGGGCGAAGGCCGGATTGGTGGCCAGCAGCTTCTCTGAAAAGGCCAGCGCCGCGTCCACCCGCGAGACGCGGCCTTCACCGGGCGAGCCCATCACGGCCGCATGTTCCACGAAGAGATCGCGCAACGGCACCATGGCCGCCCAACCCGGCTGGGTGTTGTAGCTGACGTAGAGAACCCCGCCGACCTTGAGCTTGCGGCGCACGAAATCGACGATGACAGCCCGGTTTTCGTCGCTGATCCAGCTCCAGATGCCGTGCAGTCCGACGTAATCCATTGGCGGCAGGTCGGGCCGGGCGCAGAACTCGGCGAACGATTCGTCGAACAGCGTGGCCTTCGCCCCGGAGGCCTGGGCCAATTCCTGCGCGAAGCCGGCCTGCGCCGGATTGAAATCGGTTCCCCACCATTCCACCTGGGAGGCGGCCGCGTGCATGTTGACGCTGACGCCCTGTCCGAAGCCCAGTTCGCAGGCGGTCGTGACGTTGGGGGGCGCCACGCCGGCGTACAGGAACGACATCCGGGTCGTGAGCGGGTTGAGTTCGGGGTAGTAGCCGTAGGTGTAGCCGATATCGGCCACATAGCCAGAGGTCCAGTCTTCGATGTCGTTCTCCTTCGCTGCAATCACATGAGCTATAAGCCCTAATCTGTTGTCACCACTTGCCTTTTGGCTGTGCGGAGCGCACCTGGGCGGCGATCATCCCGGCCGCGTCGGGCCGGTTGGCCCGCTGGGCAAAGTCGATGGCCGTCAGGCCCAACTGGTTTTTCAGGGTTGGATCGGCGCCCGCTTCCAGGAGCAGCTTGACCGCCGCAGGCGAGCCGTAATGGGCCGCCATCATGAGCGCAGTCGTGCCGTTTGGCGACTCCGCGTCGATATAGGCGTGGTTTTCCAGCAGCAGTTCGATGATCGCGAGGTGCCCGCCGGTCGCGGCGTAGTGCAGCGGCGTCCAGCCGGTCTTGTTGACGTCCGCATCCCGGGCGACGAGCTTGCGCGCGAGTTCGAGGTTGCCCTTGAGCGCCGCCATCATCAACGGGCTTTCGTCCTGGGCCGTGCGCGCCTCGACGTTGGTCTTGGGCCATTCGACCAGCGCCTGCGCGGCCTTGAGCGAACCGTCACGCAGCGCCAGGTACAGCCCGCTCAAGCCCTCGGGGCTGGGCGTGTTCGGATCGAACCCGCGGTTCAACAACGCCGTGATGGCCTTTGGATTGTCCTGTTTGACGGCGCTGAAGAAATCCTCGTACGAACCTGCGTGCACCGCAAAATGACAAGCAGCGACAGCCAGATATAAGGCAAATCTAAAGTAAATTCTCATGCTTGGACGGCGCTGAACAGGCGCTCGAAATTGCTGCTGGTCAAACTTGCGATGTCCTCCAGCGGCAGCTTGCGAAGCTCTGCCAGTTGCCGCGCGACATGGGGCACGTACGATGGATTGTTGACCTTGCCGCGATAAGGCACCGGGGCCAGGTAGGGACTGTCGGTTTCGATCAGCAGCCGGTCCAGCGGCACGAAGGCTGCGACGTCCCGCAGGTCCTGTGCGCTCTTGAACGTCAGGATGCCGGAGAAGGAAATGTAAAAACCCAGGTCCAGGGCGGCGCGCGCGACCTCGGCGGTCTCGGTGAAGCAGTGGAACACGCCGCCGGCGCTGCCCGGCGAGCCGTCCTCGCCCTCCTCCTTCAGGATGGCCACCGTGTCGAGCGAGGCGGCGCGGGTGTGGATCACCAGCGGCTTGCCGACCTGGCGTGCCGCCCGGATGTGGGTGCGAAAGCGGTCGCGCTGCCACTCCATGTCGGATACCGCCCTTCCGCCCTTGCGTTCTTCCATCTGGTAGTAGTCCAGGCCGGTCTCGCCGATCGCCACGACCCGGGGCCTGGCCGAACGGTCGACGAGGTCCTGCAGGCTCGGCTCGGTCACGCCCTCGTTGTCCGGGTGCACGCCGACCGAAGCCCAGAAATTGTCGTATTGCATCGCCAGCGCGTGAACGGCCTCGAACTCCTCGAGCGTGGTGCAGATGCACAGCGCCCGGTCCACTTGGGCCTGCGCCATCGCTTCACGAATCTCCGGCAGCCGCGCCGCGAGCTCGGGAAACGTCAGGTGGCAGTGCGAGTCGACGAACATCAGGATGGGGAATGCGTTGCCAAGGCCCGCGCAGCAGGGCGGGCGGCCGCAAAAATTGTAGCGCTCAGATGGTCTGGGTGGGGCGCTCGGAAGCCAGGTGCCCGCCCAGGATTTCTTCGATCTTGATCTTGAGCACGCGCGACTTCTCGTCGGCCGGGAAGCGGACGCCGACGCCCTGGGTGCGATTGGCCGCGGCCTTCGCGGGAGTAACCCAGGCTACCTTGCCGGCCACCGGATAGCGCTGTGGATCGTCCGGCAGCGACAGCAGCACATAGACGTCATCGCCCAGCCGGTAGTCGCGCGTGGTGGGAATGAAGACCCCTCCATCGGCGAACAGCGGGATATAGGCCGCGTACAGGGCGGCTTTTTCCTTGATTGCCAGCTGGATGACGCTGGGACGGGGTGTGGAGTGCGCGGTGCTCATGAAGTCGTGCTCAAGGTTGTGAGTTTAGGGCCGACCGGGCCTGGCTCACAAGCGCTTCGAGCATGAGCCCCGCATTGAACGGGTGTTCCACCGTGCGCGCCGTTCGCGAAAGCTCGCGCGACCAGCCTGACAGCGCGGTGTACGAAGCGGCTGGCGGAAGATCGGCCGCCCGGAAGAACCGCGGCGCGGCACCGGCTCGGACCGCCATCAAATCATGGCAGAGCTTTTGCAAGGCGCTCACGGCTTCGGACGGCAGCCAGTCGGCGAGGGCAGCACTGTCTCCACGCGCCATCGCCTTGGGCAGCAGGTCCCACACCTTGGGATCGCGGCCGGCCCGCGAAAAGGCCAGCGCGTCTTCGGGACGGCCACCGGCGGCGCGCAGCAGCGCCTGCGCATCGGCGGCCTTGACCCCTTCAATTTCCAGCCACGCCAATGCCTCGTCTTCGCGGGGCCAGGCCATCGTATGCATGAGGCAGCGGCTGCGGATGGTGGGCAACAACTGGTGGGCCGCCTCGCTGGCGAGCACGAAGCGCAAATCGCCCGGCGGCTCTTCCAGCGTCTTGAGCAGCGTGTTGGCCGTGACGTGGTTCATCCGCTCGGCGGGGTACACCAGGGCGACCTTGCCGCGCCCTCGCCCGCTGGTGCGCTGGGCAAATTCGACGGCGTCGCGCATCGCCTCCACGCGGATTTCCTTGCTGGGCTTGCGCTTCTTCTCGTCGATGTCCTGCTGCGCCTTCTCGCCCAGGGGCCAGCCCAGGTCCAGCATGACGGTTTCGGGCATCAGCACGCACAAGTCCGTGTGGGCATGGACGTCGAACGCGTGGCAACTCGCGCATTCCCCGCAAGCGCCATCGGCGCCCGGCTGGTCGCACAGCCAGGCGCGCGCGAGCTCCACCGCCAGGCTGTATTGGCCTAACCCCGATGGGCCTTGCAATAGCCATGCGTGCCCGCGCTGGGCCAGCAGTTGCCGAGCCTGGGCCGCGATCCACGGCGCTTGTGCCGTCACGGCAGCCAGCCTCGACCGCTTAACGCGGCCAGCACGTCGTTCCACACCGCATCGCGTGGCTGGTCCGCCTTGATCCGCGCGAACCTTGAAGGATCGGCTGCCATGCGCTCGGCATAACCAGCCACCACCCGCCGGAAGAACTCCACCGGCTGGGACTCGAACTTGTCCGGCACACGGGCGCCGGCCAGGCGCTGCGCCGCGATCTCGGGCGCGAGATCGAACCACAGTGTCAGGTCCGGTTGGCGCAAGCTGCCGGCGGGCAACGCGGGCACCGATTGGACCCAGTGCTCCAGCCCGCTCAGCACCTGCCGATCGAAGCCGCGCCCTCCTCCCTGGTAGGCAAAGGTTGCGTCGGTGAACCGGTCGCACAACACCACGTCCCCTCGACCCAGCGCGGGCTCGATGACCAGCAGCAGGTGGTCGCGCCGGGCGGCGAACATCAGGAGCGCTTCGGTCAGAGCGTCCATCGGTTCGTTCAGCGCCAGCGTGCGAAGCTGTTCGGCCAGTGGCGTGCCGCCCGGCTCGCGGGTGAGCGTCACCGCCCTGCCCTTGGCACGAAATGCGTCGGCCACACCTTGCACATGAGTGGATTTCCCGGCCCCATCGATGCCCTCGAAGCTGATGAACAGGCCCTTTGTCATTGCCCGCGCTGGTATTTGTTGACGGCACGGTTGTGCTCGTCCAGGCTGGCACTGAACTGGCTGCTGCCGTCGCCACGCGATACGAAGTACAGCGCCTTGCTGGGCGCGGGCTGCACTGCGGCGAGCAGCGACGCCTTGCCGGGCATGGCGATCGGCGTCGGCGGCAGGCCGGCGCGGGTGTACGTGTTCCAGGGTGTATCGGCCTGCAGGTCCTTCTTTCTCAGGTTGCCGTCGAACGCAGTGCCCATGCCGTAGATCACCGTCGGATCGGTCTGCAGCGGCATGCCCACGCGCAGGCGGTTAGTGAACACAGCGGCCACCAGCGGGCGGTCCGCGGCCTTGCCGGTTTCCTTTTCGACGATGCTGGCCAGGATCAGCGCCTCATCGGGTGTCTTGACCACGGCGTCGGCCGAGCGCTGGGCCCAGGCGGCGGCGAGCCTCTTGTCCATGGCCCGCAATGCGCGCTTGAGTACCGCGATGTCGCTCGAGCCCTTGGCATAGGTATAGGTGTCGGGGAAAAAGCGTCCCTCCGGGTGCTGGCCCGCACGCCCGAGCAGGTTCATCACCGCATCGTCCGCCAGGCCGCGCGTGTCGGGCTTGAGCACGTCCTCCTTCGCCAGCGCCGCGCGCAATTGCCGGAAATTCCATCCTTCCAGCAGCGTCACGGCGCGCAGGCTTTCCTCGCCGCGCGCCAGCTTCGCCAGCAGGCGATGCGGCGTGATGCCGGTCTCCAACTCGTAGCTGCCGGCCTTGATCTGCCGGTCCTGCCCCGAAACGCGGAACCACAGGTAAAGAAGGTCGGGATCGACGTCGACACCGGCGTCCTTCACAGCCTGGGCGACGCTGCGCGGCAAGGTCCCGGCGTCGATCGACAGGTCCACCGAGGGTGCCGCCAGCTTCATCGGCTGGTAGACCCACCACAAGGCCCAGGCGCCGGCACCGAGCACCACGACCGAGGCCAGCAGGAAGATCGTCAACAGGAAAC
>JAQGMS010000437.1 GCA_028292245.1 Ramlibacter sp. | reverse complement strand
ACAAAGGCGGGCATCGAGATTGCCGGCCGGATGCCGCTCGACGCGCCTGTCAATGCCGACAACCGCCGCTACATGACAGTGAAAGCAGCGCGTGCCGAACATCGGCTCGATCATCTGACCGCCGCCCTGGCCGGTCAGTCCTAGACGAGAGAACAAGGACAGAGAGCTGCGTCGACCAGTGCGCGCCCACAGGAGACGTCGGCAGCATGTCGTGGCCTAACCTCCGCTCCGACATTGGCCTGTTGCGCGCCCTGGTGGTCGGAGTCGCCTTGTGCTGGTCGGTGGCATTCGTCGTCATCGCGCTATGGTACCGGCTCGAACTTTATGCCGATGGCGCGATGTTTTCCTATGCCGTTGCGGTGCAGGACGTCTGGGCGTTTCACTGGCACAACATCTCCGGCCGCCTGTCGGTGTTCGTCCTTAGTCTGTTGCCGGCAGAGATCTACGTCGGGTTGACCGGAGATCCCGCCGCCGGAATCATCGTCTATGCGGCGCTGTTCTATGCCGCGCCCCTTGCGGGCCTGATCGGCACCTTCGCAGCGGATCGCTCGCGCGATCGTTCGATTTTCGTCTACGCCTGCTGTTCAACCGCCCTGCTCTGCCCGCTGGTGTTTGGTTTCCCGACAGAGATGTGGTTCGCGCACGCGATGTTCTGGCCAACCCTCGCCGTCAGCCATCATGCGAAACCAACCGTCGCGGGCACGGCGCTCGTGTTCGTCATGATGCTGATACTCGCCTTTACCCACGAAGGCGCGCTGGTTTTGGCGTTCGCCGTCGTTGCAACGCTGGCGCCGCGCGGCTGGCGCGACACCGCATTTCGGCGTGCAGCTGCCGCTCTGGTTGTGGTCCTGATGTTGTCGGTCGCAGTGAAGATTGTGCTGCCGCCCGACGAATATTATGCCGGCGTGCTGCTGCGAGCCGCACGGCACTTCTTCGATCCGGCGATCTTTCAGGTCAGCATCGTCTTGCTGCTGTCGGCGACGCTCACTCTGTACGTCGTCATTTTCCTGATGCTTTCGCGGTCGGCGCCACAGCGGGCGCATCTGTACGCCGCCGGCATGGTGGCATCAGTTCTTGCGGTATATTGGCTGTGGCTTGACCACACGATTCACGCCAGCAGCCGTTATTATCTGCGAACGGCATTGGTGATCGTCACGCCAGTGTTCGGCGCACTCGCGACGCTGGGAGCCGGACACCAGGGCGGCCGGCCGGCGCTTTCCTTTCCAGCCCTGGAATGGGTCATGGGCGCGGTACGAAGCCGCGGTGCGCGGCCGCTGGCGGCAGCCTTCCTGCTGTTGACGCTGGTACACGTGACGGAAACCGGAAAATTTGTCGCGGCCTGGACTGATTACCGGACCGCGGTCGCAGCTCTTGCGACGGCCGATCAATCCGATCGGGCTCTCGGCAATCCGCGCTTCGTTTCGTCGGATCGAATCTCTTCCAATTTGAACCTGCTCTCCTGGTTCTCGACGACGCCATACCTGTCGGTGATTGCGGCGAACTTCACGCCGAACCGGCTGGTGATCGATCCCAAAGGAAATTATTTCTGGCTGGCCTGCGCCACCGCAACGGCCAACGAGGAAGTCGCCCGTGCGGTCCCGGTCGAGGCCCGTTATCTGGTTCGCGTCTATTCCTGCCTGCATCGCTAGGATGTTCCGATGATCAAAGGCATCTGAACGGTGTCTTAATAGGTGACTGGGTTTTTGGTATTATATTACCATCTCCACTGGAATACGCGATGAGCAGCCCACGTCGGGCCACGTCGGGCGGGGTTGCGGGGAAGCCGGTGTCGAATTCAATCACAGCGAGCGGCGGGGACCGGGCGCATTCGGGGGAATGACTACCGGGCGACTCCTCGCCGCATGACAAAGCGATGAAAAGTCAGGGCTTTTTTTTGCTGTTCCAAGCCGCCTATTTGAATGCTCAGTGTGGCTGAAATGTCATAGTTGAATCCAGCTATCTTCATTAAGTTCCCGGCTGGGAATCTGGATCGCATTTCCGATCCGGACGAGTCGATTAGCGACTCGGTGGGGGCGGCATTATGAAGTTGATTTTTTTTCCTTTGATTGTCGTCGCAGTGGGTGTGGGCCCCGCGATCGCGGCTGAACCTTTTTCAATCAATGATGCCGTGAAGCAAGCCGCTCATACCAACCCCGGCGTGGGCGAGGCTTCTGCCAACCGGCGCGCAACCGAATCGGAGCTGCGGCAAACCCAGAGCACATTGTTGCCGCAGGTGCGCATCGAGGCCCGCTATGGCCCCGAGAAATTCGACCAGGGCGCTCCGGTCACCAGTTCATCGGCGCTGCCCGTTCCGATCGCCGGCAATGGCGCGTGGCGAAACGGCTCGCAGGAATCGGTTGTCGTTCGGCAGATTCTTTTTGACGGCTTTGCCTCGATCCATGACATCTGGCGTCAGACCGCCCGGGTTAACGCGGCGGCGTTTCGCGTCAAGGAACGGACCGAACTGATCGCGCTCGACGCCGCCGAGGCTTACGTCGATGTGGTGCGTTACCTTCGATTGATCGGTCTTGCCGAGCAAAACCTGGCCGCCCACGAAAAAATCTTCTCCAACGTCAACTCCCGCTTCTCCGGCGGACGCGCCGGCGAAGGCGATCTGGAGCAGGCGCGCGAGCGTGTCGAGAATGCCCGCGCAACGCTCGCCGATTTCCGCAAAAGCCTGGACGATTCCCGCGCGAAATATCGCAAGGTCGTTGGCCTCGAGCCCTACAATCTGCGCTTTCCCGCCCCCCTCGCCGGCCTGCCGAGCAGCAAGGATGAAGCGCTGGCCATAACCTACCGGTTCAATCCGACGATCCTGGCCGCGCAGGCGGATGCCGACGCAGCCAAGCATGCATTCCGCGTTACGGATGGCGCGTTCGTCCCGAATTTCTCGCTCGAGGGCCGCGCAACGCATAGCGACAATACCTATCCCTATCTCGGCACCACGCACGACGACTACAGTGGCAAGGTGGTCATGTCGTGGGACATTTTCCGCGGCGGCCAAGACACCTGGCGCCGATCGGAAATGGCCGAGCGCCACACCGAGAGCACCATGCGTCAC
>JAQGMS010000369.1 GCA_028292245.1 Ramlibacter sp. | reverse complement strand
GGTCTCGCAAAGTCGATTTATCTCCTCATTGTCGAATGTAGCCACGACGTCAGCAGCGCGATTCAGCAAATTCAGCACTTCAAGGCCGCGTTTCCTGACGGCAAGGTGGTATTATTCGCCGACCATCTCAGTTTAACCGAGCTGCTGTCCGCCTTTCAAGCGGGCACGAATGCATACTTTGTCAGCGTGCAGACGTGCGAAGCGTTCATCAAGGTGCTTGAGCTTGTCATGCTCGGCGAGACGGTCCTGCCCTGCGAATTGTTGAGCCTCATCGGTAAGGATACGCAAGAGCCTCCTGGCGGGTCATCCGGCGTGTGCGGCAATGGACATGGAGGGGGGAAGGAAGAACGCGAACGCGGGCCGCGGCTGTCGGAACGCGAAAGATTTATCCTGCGACGCATTATTGAAGGTGACACAAACAAGCACGTCGCGCGCAGGCTAAATATTGCCGAGGCGACCGTAAAAGTTCATGTCAAGGCGATACTTCGCAAGATTGACGTTCGAAACCGTACCCAGGCCGCCATGTGGGCAACGAGCAAGCATGGCAAGGATCTTCTCGCATTGGAGGATGGCATGGCCCCGCCTCTGGTTTCGGTCTCGCCAGCAAGTGAAATCGCTGCGACCTGCTCGCTCATTGGCAACGGCTACAAGACCGATATCGTCTCACGTGGAGGTCCCCTCGGCGACTGAGATTTCGCACAGCAAAGTGCGAGCAGGAAGAAGCAACGAGGAGTACCATCTCTGGTCTGCTTGCCTCGGGAACGGCAAAGCTCGTATCCGATTCACGCCACCGAAATGGTGGTCCTGATCTCGACGCCAAACATGAATCGGGGACCGAAGGTTGAAGTCGCAGCAACAGCAAAACTTCAAATGGACCAGTGAGGAGAATAATCGAACGCTACGGGAAGCTGTTGAAGGGCAGATTGAACGATGTCGAGAGGCGCCTTGTCGAACGACGCTTGTCTGAGGAGCAGGACGCTTGGGGGAAGGCGTCAAGAAAACATAACACGGATCGGAGTCAGATCCAGTTTTAGCAGACAATCGCTTGTTGCGATCGATCGGGTGCATATCCTCCAATGCGCCCGCCCGACGGTGCAACATTCCGCCCGCAACTATTAGCCGGAGTTTGCATGTAATATTGACTTTGCGGAAAGATTCCGCTAAACAGTAAGCATATTTTTTACGTTCCAGTTAAACTAAAGGAAACTTAGGTACGTGTTCGCGACCTAGAGTATGCAGGTGCTACTTGCCTTCTCTTGATGTCGACGATTCTGGCTCATCAGTTGGCTTCCGCTCCGCATTCATCGATGTTCGCGAAAATTTTTGGCGAATTGTCCGTTACGGCCGGGCTCTCTCTCTCTTTCGTTAGCTTCGGCGTCGCACGGACGCTTCGCGCGCCGCGAGTAGCGAGTAGCGAGCTATGCGATGTTCGATAAGTTCAGAGTCACCAATTCGAATCCTGGTCGTGGATGACGAGCCGGCCATTCGCTCGATCCTTCGAAGCGGCCTGGAAAAGGAAGGCTATGAAGTATCGGAAGCCGGCAACAAGGCTGAGTTCCTGCGTTGTCTAGAAACGGCACCTATTGATCTGATTACGCTCGATCTCGATCTTGGCGGAGAAAACGGACTGCAGCTGGCGCGAGAGGTCCGAGCGCAGCAC
This sequence comes from Ramlibacter sp., assembly GCA_028292245.1. Classification (GTDB taxonomy): domain Bacteria; phylum Pseudomonadota; class Gammaproteobacteria; order Burkholderiales; family Burkholderiaceae_C; genus Ramlibacter. The sequence continues at coordinate 1,907 of JAQGMS010000369.1, read as the reverse complement.
AACATCCCCATCATCATGATTACCGGCAAGGCCGATGCATTCGACCGGGTCGCCGGGTTGGAGCAAGGCGCCGATGACTACATCGTCAAGCCGTTCCACATTCGCGAGGTGCTCATGCGTGCTTGCAGCGTCCTGCGCCGCTACGAGTTGGAGTCCATTGCAGAAGACGTCGGCAATTCCGTCAGTGTTCCCGTGGAGCGCTACAAATTTGATGGCAGCAAATTGGACATTCCGCGACGCGAACTGAAGACTGCAAATGGCGAAACCATCGATTTGACGGATGCCGAATTCGATCTGCTCTTGATTTTTTTGAGGCAGCCGGCTCGCATCCTGTCCCGGGACGAATTGATGCGCCTGCTCAACGGCCGGGACTGGTCGCCCGAGGACCGCACCATTGATGGACACATAGCTCGGCTGAGACGAAAGATCGATTCGCGGTCCGAGATGCCAAGATTGATCAAGTCCGTGCGGGGCGTCGGGTATGTGTTCACAGGCGATGTTGAACGACTGGGAATTTCCGAAACCACGCCGTCCTAACTAGTGCAGGATCGAATCTTCAAACCCGATCTATCGTTTGTTTGAGCACGGTTACCGCGCAAGCGCATTCCGGGTTCGTGAGGCAAGACCGGGGGCTACCTTTCCGGATGGTGCGCTAGCCTGCCAGGGCCTCGGCAACGGCCCGGGCCAGCTCTGCCCGCGTGTAAGGCTTTTCCAGTACCTTGAAGCTCTCAGCCGCCTCGGGCTCCTTCTTGCGGCCGGCGCTGTCGTAGCCCGTTGTCAGCAGGACCTTGATGCCAAGGTTCAGCTTGCGCAGTTTATCGGCTACCTCGTAGCCCGACAGGCCGCCGGGCATGACGATGTCGATCAGCGCAAGCGCCACCGGCTTCCCGGCGTAGCGCTCGATCGCTTTGGGTCCACTGGCAGCTTCGATGACGGCATAGCCCAACGATTCGAGCCGCTTCAGCGTGACCTCTCGCACCTCGTCGTCATCGTCGACAACAAGCACCAGCTTGCCGTCGCCCATTGGAATGTCGAGTTCGTCCGCGGACGCCGGCAAGGGGACCTCTCCAGATGCGCGCGGCAAATAAAGGCTGACCGTCGTGCCCTTGCCAACCTCGCTGGCAACCACAAGGCACCCGTCCGATTGCCTGGCGAATCCGTATGCGCTTGCAAGTCCAAGCCCGGTGCCCTTGCCGGGCCGCTTGGTCGTGAAAAACGGCTCAACGGCGCGCTTCAGCACGTCCGGTGTCATGCCGACACCCGTATCAACCACGGACAGTCGGACATAGTCGCCAGGCGCCAGATCAACAGGTGTTCCGCCGGCGCTGAACGTCTCGTTCGCGGTTTCTATCGTGACCTTTCCACCGGAGGGCATGGCATCGCGCGCGTTGAGCATGAGGTTGAGGAGTGCATGGTCGACCTCACCGGGATCGACCCGGATGTGCCACAAATCGGGCTCCATCGCCGACGTGACGACGATCCCTTCGCCAATCGTCCGGTGCAACATGTCCATCATGTTGGTGACGCGGTCGTTGAGGTGGAGGATCGTCGGCTCAAGTCGGCTGCGATGGGCGAAGCTCAGCAACCGCCTGGTCAATGCGCCACCGCGTTCGGCGGCGTTTTGGTTCTGCTCGAGAAGCGCGCAGAGTCCACCTTCCTCAACTCCGGCCTGGATGCGCTCGTTATTTCCTATGATGATCGTGAGAAGGTTGTTGAAGTCGTGGGCGATGCCGCCGGCCAGCCGCCCGAGGGCTTCCATCTTTTGGGCCTGTAGATGCTCTTCGTTTTGCCGTTTCTCGTCAGTCAAGTCATGAAGAATGCCGACGAAGACGCGGTGGCCTGGCAACGTCATCTCCGCTACCGACATTCGCATGGGAAGCTCGGTGCCATCCTTTCTCTGCCCGATC
>JAQGMS010000501.1 GCA_028292245.1 Ramlibacter sp. | reverse complement strand
GGGTTTCGGCATCGCCATAGGCGGTGATCATGATCACGGGAACGTCGGGCCGCTCCGCCCGTACCTTCGGCAGCATTTCGAGCCCGCTCATGCCGGGCATGTTGATGTCGGACAGAATCAGGATCAGCGACGGATCGAGCACGCTCTTGGCGCGCTCCAGCGCTTCCGGCGCCGACATCGCGAATTCCAGGGTGAAGCGCCCGGAGCGGATATCGCGCCGGAACTGCTGACGGAACAGGGCTTCGACGTCGGGCTCGTCATCGACGACGAGTATGTAAACGCTCAATTGGTGCCTCCAACATTGGCTGGTGCCGCCGCGCTGCGCGGCAGCGTAATGACAAACTCGGTGAATACGCCAGGCTCGGTAGCGACATCAATCTTGCCGCCATGTTGTTTCACTACAATGTCGTGGCTCATCGACAGGCCAAGGCCGGTGCCCTCGCCGGCCGGCTAGGTGGTGAAGAAGGGATTGAACATTTTCTCCTTCACCTCCAGCGGGATGCCGGTACCATTGTCACGAATCCGGATCTCCACGCTGGTGCCGAGGTTTTTCGTGGTCGCAACCAGGACAGGCTCAAAATTCTCGTCGCCGGCTTCCTTGCGCTTGGTTGCGGCGTAAAAACCATTTGAAATCAAATTGAGAAATACCCGGGTGATTTCCTGCGGGTACAGGTCGATCATGCCGGCTTCGGGATCGAGATCGCGTTTCAGCGTGATATTGAAGCCGGATTTTTCGGCGCGTGCGCCGTGATAGGCGAGATTGAGGCTTTCCTCGACGATCGCGTTGATGTCCGCAGGGCGGTGTTCGCCCACACCTTCGCGCGAATGCAGAAGCATGTTATTCACGATCGAATCGGCGCGCTTGCCGTGCTGCACCACCTTTTCGAGATTGCCTTTCAGCATGTGGGCGAGCTCGTCGATCTCTTCCCGCATCTTGTCGTCGAGTGCGGCGGGCCTGAGCACGTCGTTGAGTTCGTCGATCAATTCCGCCGACAACGCTGAGAAATTGTTCACGAAATTAAGCGGATTCTTGATTTCGTGGGCGATACCGGCGGTGAGCTGGCCGAGCGAGGCAAGTTTTTCAGTCTGCACCAGGCGGTCCTGCGCTGTGCGCAATTCGTCCAGAGAGAGCGACAGTTCGGTCGTGCGCTGCCTCAATTCGTTCAGCAATCGGGCATTCTCAATCGCGATCACCGCCTGATTGGCAAAGTTGGTGACAAGCTCGATTTGCTTGTCGCTGAACGGGTGGACTTCCTGATGGAAGATGCCGATTGCGCCGATCACCTCGTTCTCCTTGAGCATCGGAACGGCCACGATGGTTCGAGCGCCGGCCAATTCGACATTGGCCCGACGCACCGGATCACCTTCGACATAAGCCCGTTCAGCCATGGTGTCTTCGATATGAACAACCTGCTTTGTTCTGAGCAGGCGTCCCATCGCCGTATCCGGGCCCGGGCGAATGAGAGGCTCGCGCTGCCGCAGCTCTGCAAACGCGGCGGGGGCATTGTGGAGGGCAACGCAACGCGCCGCATCGCCTTCGACCAGCAGCATCATGCCGAATTTGGCTTTGCAGATACGAATGGCGTTTTCAAGCATGGCGTCGAACACAGGTTGCAGATCGCCGGACGAATTACTGATGACACGCAGCACTTCCGCGGTCGCGGTTTGTTGCTGCAGAGATTCGCTTAATTCCGACGTCCGCGACTCAACCTTGTGCTCCAGATTCGTATAGGATTCCTGCAGCCGCGCGCCCATATCGTTGAACTGGTTGGCGAGGCCCTCGAGTTCGTCGCCGGTCTTGATCCTGATGCGCTGAGCGAAATCGCCGCTGCCGATGCGTTCGGCGCCGGCCCGCAAGGCGCGGATCGGACCGACCATGCGCCGCGCCAGGAATATCCCGGCCAGCACCGCGAAGATCAAGGCTCCGGCCAGCACGATGGCGAGACGCTGCAGCGCCTGGTAAAGCGAAGCATAGGCTTCCTTGACCGGCAGCTCGACGAACATGATCCAGCCCAAGGGTGCGATCGGCGCCGACGCCGTCAGCACCTCCTGGCCCTGGATGTTCAGCGCGCCCTCCAGGGGATCGCGAAGTGAAACCGTGGTTGCGACCCGCGGCGCCGGCACCGCCGAACCGGGCGGAGAAGGCATTGCCCGCGCCCCGGGTGTACCAGGTGCCCCGGGAGCACCAGGTGCTCCGGGAACACCAGGCGCAACTTGCACGACCCGCTCGGCCTGCTCCGCCAACGCCACCTGTTCCGCCAACGCGCTCTGCACCTGGACCAGTTTCGACATGTCGGTATTGCGCAGCACCAGGCTGATGTCCGGATGTGCGATCAGGCGGCCCCGCGCGTCGACCACATAGGCCTGCCCGTTCTCGCCGACCTTGATCTGCGATACGACGTCCCAGATGAATTTGAGGTTGACCTCGGCAATGCTCACGCCGGCGTCGCGGCGCGCGCCGGCAAGCGCCACGGCGATGTACGGCTCGGATTCGCGGCGGTAATAGACCGGCCCGTAATAGGCCTTGTGCGCCATCGCCTCCGTGAAGCGTGGGTCCCGCGACCGATCGGCGCTGCCC
>JAQGMS010000324.1 GCA_028292245.1 Ramlibacter sp. | reverse complement strand
GGCCAGTGCGCGATCCAGGGAACGCGGATCCCGCCTTCGGTCAGGTCCATCTTGCCGCCCACCAGCGGCCAGCTGTCGGAGAAGCGCTCGCCGCCGTTGTCGCTGGTGAACACCACCAGCGTGTTGTCCACCAGGCCGTGCGCGCGCAACGCGTCCATGACCCAGCCGATGCCCTCGTCCATGTGATGGATCATGCGGTGGTAGCTGTGGATGTTGCCGCCGTGCAGGTGGAACAGGTTGTCCTTGACCTCCTGCGCCAGCGCCTCGTCGTCGCGCGTCTCCCAGGGCCAGTGCGGCGCCGTGTAGTGCAGGCTGAGAAAGAACGGCGCCTTGCCGTCCGCCATGCGATTCACATAGTCGACGGCGCGCCTGGAGATCAGGTCGGTGAGGTAGCCGGGCTCGTGCTTCTCCTCTTCGCCCGCCCACAGGTCGTGGGCGCCGTTCCAGGCGCAATGGGTGAAGTAGTCGACGCCACCGGACATCGGCCCGAAAAACTCTTCATAGCCCGAGCGCAAGGGGCCGAAGGAGGGCGGGTAGCCCATATGCCATTTGCCGATCAGGGCCGTGCGGTAGCCGCTGTCCTTGAGCAGCGACGGCAGGGTCGGGTGGTCGGGCGGCAGGCCCAGCGTGGTGCTGCCGCGGCTCTTGCTGTTGATCGGCTCCTCGGCGGCGCCACGCAGCCGGTACTGGTAGCGGCCGGTCATCAATGCGAAGCGCGTCGGCGAGCAAACCGGGGAATTGGAATAGCCCTGTGTGAACTTCAGCCCGTTGGCCGCCAGGCCGTCGAGCACGGGCGATACCGCGCCGAACTTCGCCGGCCGGCCGCCATAGCAGCCGAGATCGGCGAAGCCCAGGTCGTCGGCGACGATGAAGATGATGTTGGGGCGCTGCATCACTATCCCTGACAATGGATTGTCCAAATCAATCATCTTGGCGCAAACCTCATGCAGGCGCAATCATGGCTGGCCGCGCGAAACTGGCAGCCCTTCGAATTCCAGCGCCAGGTCTGGCAGGCGATCGCAGAAGGCCGCAACGGGATGCTGCATGCCACCACCGGTTCGGGCAAGACCTACGCCGTGTGGCTGGGCATGCTCGAGCAGATGCTCCAGCGGCACCCGCCGGGACGCGACGCCGGGCCGTTGCGGGCTATCTGGCTCACGCCGATGCGGGCCCTGGCATCGGACACCACCAAGGCGATCGCGCAGCCGCTGGCCGACCTCGCGCCGAACTGGACCATCGGCCAGCGCACCGGCGACACGCCCAGCGCCGAGCGGGCCCGCCAGGACCGGCGCTTCCCCACCGTGCTGGTCACCACGCCCGAGTCGCTCAGCTTGATGCTCACGCGCGAAAACTCGCGCGAGGAATTGCAGGGCGTCGAATACGTCGTGGTCGACGAGTGGCACGAGCTGATCGGCAGCAAGCGCGGCGTGCAGGCGCAACTGGCGCTGGCGCGGTTGCGCCGCTTCAACCCCGGCCTGGTCACGTGGGGGCTGAGCGCTACGCTGGGGAACCTGGAAGAAGCGATGCAAGTCCTGTGCGGCCCCGACACCACACCGGCGCCTCAGCTGGTGCGCGGCAAGATCGACAAGGCGCTGGTGATCGACACGCTGATCCCGCCCGATCCCGGCAAGTACTCCTGGGCGGGCCACCTGGGCGCGCGCATGCAGCAGCCGGTGGTGGACGAGATCGCGAAGTCCGGCACGACGTTGGTGTTCACGAACGTGCGATCACAAGCCGAGATCTGGTACCAGTTGCTGCTGGAAGCCAAGCCCGAGTGGGCCGGGGAGATCGCGCTTCATCACGGTTCGATGGACAAGGCCACGCGCGAATGGGTCGAACAGGGCCTGAAGGAAGGCAGCCTGCGCGCAGTGGTCGCGACGTCATCGCTGGACCTGGGCGTCGACTTCCTGCCGGTCGAGCGCGTGCTGCAGATCGGCTCGGCCAAGGGCGTGGCGCGGATGATGCAGCGGGCCGGCCGCAGCGGCCATGCGCCGGGACGCGCCAGCCGCGTCACGCTGGTGCCGACCAACACCATGGAGATCATCGAAGCCGCGGCGGCAAGGCGCGCCGCGCAAGCCGGCCGCGTCGAGCAGCGCGAGTCGCCCGACAAGCCGCTCGACGTGCTGGTGCAGCACCTGGTGACCATCGCGCTGGGTGGCGGCTTTCGCGAAGAGGAGCTGTTCGAGGAGGTGCGCACTGCCTGGGCCTATCGCGGCCTCACGCGCAAGGAGTTCGACTGGGCCATCGCCTTCTGCGCGCGCGGCGGCGAGAGCCTGACGGCCTACCCCGACTACCACCGCATCTCGCTGGACGAGGACGGCGTCTGGCGCGTGCCCGACCGCGGCATCGCCAAGCGGCACCGGCTGGGCATCGGCACCATCGTCAGCGACGCGGCCATGCAGGTGAAGTACATGAGTGGCGCCAACATCGGCACGATCGAGGAGGGATTCATCGCGCGGCTGCGCAAGGGCGACTGTTTTTTCTTCGCCGGCAAACTGCTCGAATTCATCCGCGTGCAGGACATGGCCGCCTATGTGAAGAGGGCCACCCGCAACAAGGGCACGGTGCCGACCTGGCAGGGCAGCAAGATGGCCTTGTCCGCCGAACTGGGCGAGGCGGTGCTGGAGATGATGCAAAGGGCCGCGCAAGGCGACTTCTTCGAGCCCGAGCTCGAAGCCGCGCGCCCGATGCTGACGACCCAGGCGCGGCTGTCGCGCATCCCGACGCCCGACACCGTGCTGGTCGAGACCTTCCGTTCGCGCGAGGGCTGTCACCTGTACGTCTATCCGTTCGCCGGCCGGCACGTGCACCTCGGGCTGGCCAGCCTGCTGGCCTGGCGGCTGGCCCGCGAGCGGCCCAACACCTTCAGCATGTCGGTCAACGATTACGGGTTCGAGCTGGTGAGCGCCGAGGAATTCGACCTGGCGCCGGTGCTGGACAAGACCGTGTTCTCCACCGCCGACCTGCTGCACGACGTGCTCGCATCGCTGAACTCCACCGAGCTGGCGCAGCGCCGCTTTCGCGAGATCGCGCGGGTCGCGGGGCTGGTGTTCTCGGGCTATCCGGGCCAGCCCAAGAGCGCCAAGCAGCTGCAGGCTTCCAGCGGATTGTTTTTCGAGGTCTTTCGCAAGTACGACAAAGGCAACCTGCTGCTGGGACAAGCCGAGCGCGAAGTCCTCAGCCAGGAACTCGAAATTTCGCGCCTGCGCTCGACGCTCGCCCGAATGCTGCGCAAGGATGTCGCGTTCGCCGAACTGCGGCATCCGAGCCCGATGAGCCTGCCGCTGATGGTCGAGCGCTTTCGCGAGCAGCTCACCACAGAGCAACTGTCGACGCGGCTGGACCGCATCCTCAAGGACATGGAGCGCGATACCGGCTAAGCCGGCGAATGTGCCGCCACCGTCTGGCAGGAAGGTGTCGCGGCCTGAGCCGAGGGCGCCGAGACGGGCTGGTGGATCGCGTCGTGCACGAAATGCAGTTTCTCCAGCGCACCGGCCGACAGCGCGAACGGGTAGGCGTCGTCCTGGCCGAGGCTACGGTTCAGGCTGTTCAGAAGCAGCGTCAGCGGTATCCACTGGTCCACCAGCTGGTTGAAATCGCCGGCGACGGTCTCGAAGGGGTTGGTGACTTCTTCGGCATCGTCCGCATCGCCCCCGGGCACAACCACGCGCGTGTTGTAGGAGGAGGCGGTCTCCAGCAGGTCGACCATGTGCAGGTAGTGGGCCCAGGTTTCGGCCCAGTCCTCCCAGGGATGCGAGGTGGCATAGGCGCTCACGTGATTTGCCTGCCAGTTGGCGGGCGTGCCGCCGGCGTAGTAGCTTTGCAGGGCCGCCGCATAGTCCGCCCGCTCGTCGCCGAACATCGCCCGGAAGTCGTCGATGCGCCCGCCGCCCAGCATCAGGCGGTCCCAATAGAAGTGGCCGGACTCGTGCCGCAGGTGGCCGAGCAGCGTCCGGTAGGGTTCATGCAGCGCGAGGCGGCGGCGCACGCGCTCGTCGTCGTCGGCTTCCGCGATGTTGAGTGTGATCAGGCCCTGGCAGTGGCCGGTCAGCAGATGCTGGCCGGGCAGCTCCGCCAGGAATTCAAACACGGGTCCGTCGGTACGGCCGTCCGGGGTGTCCACGGACACCAGGCGAAGCTTGGCCAGCGTGTAGAAAAGGCGCCGCTTCGCGACCTCGATGCGATACCAGCGTTCGCGGTTGTCGGGAATCGACAAATCCGGCAGCACGCGGGTCTGGCGGCACGAGGCGCATAGCGCGTTCGGGTCGCCCGAACGGACCGCGAAATTGCACGCCTGGTGTTCGACGTGATTGCGGCACAACCGGTAACGGCGATTGTCGGCCTTGCGGCTGGGGCGCGCCTTGCGCTGCCACAGCCCGGTCGTGTCGCCGGGCACCGGCTCCAGCGCGCACAGGGCGAGCCGGTCCGGCAGGAACGCCAGGGCGCTGCCGCACTTCAGGCACTGCACGTTCTCGAAGAACAGCGGATGGCCGCAATGGTCGCAGCGGAACGTCCTCATGGATTCCAGTCTCCCAAAACGAAAAGGCAGGCTGCGTCGCCGCCCGCCTGCCTTTTCAAGCCGGCTCGCAGGCCGGCGACTACGCGCTACGGTTTAGGGCCGCACGGTCAGGTTGTTGCGCACCTCGCGCACACCCTTGGTGTTGCGCGCGATGAACTCGGCCTGCGCCTTCTCGGCGTTGGACTTGGCAAAGCCGGACAGGGCCACCGTGCCATTGAGCGTCTCGACCTTGATCGCGCCGGCGTCGACGGTCTTGTCTTCGACGAACTTGGCCTTCACCGCGGTGGTGATGGCGGTGTCGTCGACATAGGCGCCGACGCCTTCCTGGCCGCGGATGACCGAGCAGCCGCTGCTGACGATGGTGGCACCCGCCACAAGGGCGAATGCGAGGGCTCGGGCGTATTTCATGACTTTCTCCTTCAGTTGATCGGTTGGTTCTCGGTGCCGAGGTTTTCAAAATGCTCGCTGGACGACCGCACCACGCCCTCCAGCTTGCGTTCATTCATTCGTAGGGCGGCGGGTCCTTGCGGAAGTCGGCCGCGGCCATCGCCGACAGCAGCACCCCTGACAGCTGCGACGACTTCAGCACCGCGATCAGCAGCCCGGTGGCTGAAATCAGCCGCCAGGGCCGCGCGACCACGACCACCGCGCCGACCAGCGCGGCGATGCCGAGGAACTGGGCCGGCTTCCTGCGCGCATAGGTCGACAGCAGCGGCGTGACCAGCTCAATCCCCATGTGGGCCGGGTGATGGCGCCACCAAGTTCCCACCACATGCTTGATGCTGCCGAACCAGCCGGCGCCATGGGGTCGCGTGCCGCCACCGTCGTTCTCGTCGGCCCCGGCATGCGCGTATTCGCGCTCGCCGTCCCGTCCTTCATGCCGGCGCTCGCGCCGCTGGGCCTGCTCGATGAGGGCAAGGCGCGTTCGCGCCAGCCGGTCACCGGCATTGCTCATGAGCGGGCCCCGATGGTGCGCAACGCCTGTGCGTCCGCGTCGAGCTGGGCCTTGAGTTCGGCAAATGCCTGGGCCGGCAAGCGCTTGCGGGCGACCGTCCAGGCGCCGACCGAAAGCGCCAGCGCGGCGCCCGGCGCGACCAGCAGGATCCAATGGAACTGTTCGAGCATGGCGCCGAGCATCGCGGCCACGCCGGCCAGCACCAGGAACACCACCAGGCCCAGCACGGCCACGCCCCAGGCGATCACCCGCTTGGCGACTTCACCGCCAACCGAAGACGCTTCTTCCTGCACCAGCGCCGCGTAACCGGCGACGTGGTCGATCACCAGCTCGGGCCGGTGGATCAGGATCGAAAAGATGGGATGCAACATGCTTGCGGCGCGCCGGGGTTTCAATCGTCCCGGTTGCTGCGGCGCAGGGCCAGCACCAGCGCCGCCACCGCGGCACCGATGGCCGCTGCAATCAGCGCGGATTTCACCGGCTGTTCCGTCACGTACCGGCTGGTAGCCTGCGCATATTGGCCCAATTGCTTTTGCGCGGCCGCCGTGGCGTCGCTCACCGTGCTCACGCCCTTGCTCGCCAGGTCCTTGGCCCCGTAGCGCAGGTCGCGCACTTTCTCGCCGGCCTTTTCGAAGGCCTGGGTCGCGAACTGCCGGGTGCTTTCGAGAGCATGTTCGGTGGCGTCGCGTGCGTCATCGGCATAGCTGGAAGCTCCAGCGCGAAGCTGCTTGGTGCTGTTGGGGGTCGTCATTTGTCTATCCTCTGAGTGGATGGTTGCGCAAGGCCGCGGCCCTGCGGGGATCGTGAGCTAGCCCTTGCGCCCGATGCTGACGATGAAGGCGACGACGGCCATGATGACGAACACGAAGAACAGAATCTTCGCGATCTCCACCGCGCCGGCGGCGATGCCGCCGAAGCCGAACAGTGCCGCGATCAGCGCGATCACCAGGAACACAATGGCGTAATGCAACATGTCGATCTCCTTGAGGGGCGCGCCCGGGTAGGGCGTTCTGCTCTTGCCGCAAAACGCCTGGGGCAAGGTTAGACCGCGAACGGCCGCGCTCATGATCAGCGGCAGGCCTGTGTGCTTGTCGGCAGGGGTGATGGGTGTCTGTAGGAATCCGCCGACGCGCGATGGGGAGCTTTTGGAAGAACTCCCGTGCACGGTTCAGGTGGCGGACTGGGCTTTCGGCAGCACAGCCGCTATGCGGGTGCCCCCGCCGCGCGCCGAGTTCACCGTGAGCCGGCCGCCGGCCGCCTCGACGCGATGCCGCATGCCGGCCAGCCCATGCGTGGAAGGCCGGACGCTCGAGACGTCGAAGCCCTTGCCGTCATCGCGGATGTCCACTTCGACGTGATTCTCGTAGTCGCGCACGCTGATCTCGACCTGCTTCGCATCCGCGTACTTGCCCACGTTGGTGAGCGACTCCTGCACCAGCCGGTAAACCGTGAGCTGGCGCGACTCGTCCAGTTCCACCTGTTCCAGCCCGGACGTGATCTCCACGCCGGAGCGCTCCGAAAACTCGCGCGCCAGGATTTCCAGCGACGCCGTGAGGCCCAGGTTCGACAGCGAGGAGGGGCGCAGGTCCTCGATGATGCGGCGCTTCAGGGCGATCCCGCTGTTGAGCGATTCGGTCAGGTGCTGCAGTCGCTGGCCGATTTCAGGCGCCTGCGTGGAGAGCCGGGACTTCAGGCGCGCCACATCGAGCTTGGCTGCGGTGAGCAGCGCGCCCAGTTCGTCATGCAGTTCGCGCGCGAGGTGACCGCGCTCCTCTTCGCGCACGTTCTGCAGGTGCGTCGCCAGTTCGGCCAGCGTGGCGGTGCGCTCGCGCACCTGGCGCTCGAGCAAGTCGCGTTCCTGTTGCAGCACCTTTTGCTGCTGTTCGTCGGCCGCCTTCAGCGCAGTGGTCTGCCTCAGGTACAGGTAGAACGCCAGCAGGCCCGCGAACGTGACCGTCGCGATGCCGATGCGCGACAGCGCCAGCGACTTCCGCACCTGCACCTGCGCGACTTCCATCCGGTGCGAGGACCCATTGATGAGCTTGGTCGCTTCCGACCGGATCGCATCCATGTGCTCCTTGCCGACGTCGGTCATCAATACGAATTTCCAGGCGTCATCGTTGCCTTGCTTGCGCATGCGCACCGACAGGTCCATCTCGGCCAGCTTGCGCTGCACGTTGCGGGTCAATTGGGCCAGCGTGGTGAACTCGTCCGCGTTGGGGGTATAGATCAGGCGCAGTGCATCGAGCTGCTGGCCGATTTCGGCCACGGCCGCGTCGTAGGGCTCCAGGTAGCGGGGATCCCCGGTCAGCAAGTAGCCGCGCTGGCCGGTTTCAGCGTCCAGCACGTGCTGCAGCACGCGGTTGAGCGAAGCGCGGGTGCGCGAGGCGTCGGCAATGTCGTCCAGAGCGTCAGTCGACTGATTGAAGCCGGTTTCGTTGATGCCGATCAGGACCAGGGCGGCCAGCAGGGCCAGCGCCAGGCTGATGGCCATCTTCGGCATTGAGAAAGAACGGAGGAATCTCATCCCAAATTACCGTT
>JAQGMS010000305.1 GCA_028292245.1 Ramlibacter sp. | reverse complement strand
TCGCCGGCTTCCGCGGCCAGGCCCTTGCGCCGCGTGATGACGTTGCCCGGTTCGACGAAGCCGGTGTAGTCGCTGTTCGGGTTAGCCATCTCCTCGTGCCCCAGGCGCACGAATTCGTCGATGTAGAACTGGTAGTTGGTGAACAGCACGAAGTTCTGGAACCAGTCGGGTGCGGTGCCGGTGTAGTGGCGCAGGCGGTGCAATGAATAGTCGACACGCGCCGCGGTGAACAGCGCCAGCGGCTGCGCCTCGCCGGGCCGAGCTTCCCAGGTGCCGTTGGCGATGCCGTCGTCCATCGCGCCGAGGTCCGGCAGGTCGAACGCGTCGCGCATCAGGATGCGCCGCTCGGCGCTGAGCGTGCCTTCGATGTGGTCGTTCTCGGCAAACGAAAAATGGATCGGGATGGGCTGGGTGCTGGTACCCACTTCCAGTTCGACTCCATGGTTTTGACGCAGCAGCCGGAACTGCTCCAGGTAGTAGTTGCCGTACAGGTCGGGCCGGGTCAGCGTGGTTTCGAAGCGCCCGGAGCCGGCGACGAAGCCATAGGACAGGCCGGCGTTCTCCAGGGCCGCCTGGTGCAGCACGGTGTCGGTATGGATTCGCACGAAGGGATAGCAGGCGCGCACATGGCCGGGCAGGGCTTCGCCCGCGACGAAGCGCTGCATGGCGCCGCGCAAGTGCTCGATCTGCTGCGAATAGATGGCGCTGACCTGGGCCAGCGCGCTCTCCGGCTCGCTGTGGCGGGAAGGGGCGATGAAAGGCGGCATGTAGGGCATGGGGCTTATTGTGCAACGCACGATAAGCCCTTCACTCCTCCTGCTGAGCAAGCGAGAAAGCGTCCTACAAGGTGTAACGAAAGCCCCTGACGTTACATACCCAGCCTTGCTGCCAGAGTTGCCCCATTCGAACCTTGCATCCACAGGAGTTGAGCGAATGACAACAGCAACAATGGCCGGCAATCCCTTTGCTCTGATGACCGATCCGGGGTCGGTCCGCCAGATGATCGAGAAATCCGAAGCCCTGAGAGGCCTGAGCCAGCGCCAATGCCATCCGCTGGACCGCGCTGTGATCCGCAGCGCCAGCGCCGAGCTGGCCGCCTACGATGCCAAGATCGACCGGACCACCATCTACCTGCCGCCCGAGGAAGACAAGTCGTCCCAGGCCCTGGTCCGCTCCTTTCCCGAATCCGTCAACTGACTTGATTCAACCCGCCCGGGCGTGACCACGGCCGCGCGATCCCTCATCCCCACCCTGTGAGCGGCTGTCGTCGCGCTGCTCGGGCGCGCCGCGCCCACGTTCGCGGCCTTCACGGCGTGGTGCCTGCTGCGCCGGCGCGGCCTGTTGCTGCTGCGGCTGGCGCATCACTCGCGGCTGCTGCTGTTGCTGCTGCCACTGCTGGCGCTGCACTTGCTCCTGCATGGCCTGCTGCTGGTGCCGCTGCTCCTGAACCGCTTGCTGCTGGCGCATCGCATGCTCGCGCTGGATCTGGACCTGCTGTTGGCGTTGCGCCTGTACTTGCTGTTCGCGCTGCGCGCGCTCCTGCTGCACCCGCTGCATCTGCTGCACCTGTGCGCGGCGCTGTTCGTCCTGGCGCGGCTGCTGTTGCCAACGCGGCTGTTCGCGCGGCGCGACCACCTGCGGCTGGACAAGCGCCTGCGGCCGGCCGCCAAACGCGGGCCCCGACAGCTGCGGCGCCTGCACGCGCGCATTCATCGAACGGCCGCTTTCAGCAAACCGGCGCGGCTCCGGCATCGAGGGCCGCGCCATGACCTGGGCCCGGCCGATGTCCGCGGGATTCATCCGCTGCCAGTTGCCGTTGACCGGACGGCCGCGGCTGAAGTCGTCCACGCGCACCGCCGTCACGGCTCCCGCATGGTGCTGGTGCACGTAGCTGTTGGTGAACCGGTTGTTCCAGCCCGCATAGCGATTGACCCGCGTCACGTAGACACCGCTGGTGCGATAGGTGGGACGCCAGGCTTCGCCCGGGCCCAGCGGGAACCAGCCGATGCCGGGACCCGAGCCGATCGAAAAGCTCACGTTGGCGCCGCCACCGACGAAGGCGACCAGGGCCGGCGCGTAAACCGGGCGCGGGCCGATGCGCCCGGGCACCCAGGCCCAGCGCGAACCGATCATGGCCCAGCGGCCGTAATGGAACGGCGCGAACCCCCAGGGCGCGTCGTCGATCCAGGTCCAGCCCCAGGGCGCGATGGATTCCCAGCGGCCGTAGCGGTAAGGCGCCCAGTCCTCCTGCGCCACGCGCGGATACCAGACCTCGCCATAGCTGGTGTCCTGCGCCCAGGTTCCGTGCGCGTCCAGCTGCTGGTAGCCGACCACTTCGCGTGGCACGTGGCGCGCCGCGACCGATTGGTCTTCGCTGCGGTTGCGGTCGCCGGCCCAGCGGTCGAACCCGTCGTCGACGGGGCTCGCCTGAACGGTGACGCGTTCCAGGTCCTGGCCCGCGAAGGTCACCAGCTGGGCGCCCTCGAGTTGCTGCGCCTGCCCGTTCGCGCCGTAGACCGTCGCCACACCGCTGCGTACCGTGACGCGGGTCGTGTGCTGCGCCGGATCGACATCGATGCGGTAGTCGCCGGGCTGTGATGCGCGAAACGCCAATTGCGGGGTATCGACCTCGAAATTCTCGCCGGCCTGCAACTGGCGCACCCGCGCATTCACGGTGCCTTCGTTCAGGCGGGCCTGCAGCACATCGCCATCCAGCGCCGTCACGTCCAGGAACGTCTGGCTGTCCACATGCAGCACCGCGGAGCCCGCATGGACCTCCGCGCGCGAGCCCTTGTCGGTCCAGATCCGGTCGCCGGCGGTGATCGGCCGGTTGAGGACGGCGTCGGCCCATTCGGTTTCACCCGCCGGCGCGAACACGACCGAGCCTTCGAGCTGGCTCAGCGTGGCCACGCGGGCCGGCGGATCGGCCGCCTCCTGCGCGAGGGCGCCGGCGCCGGCAAAGGCCAGCACCAGCGGCGGGAGCATCCGCGAGAGAAACGGGCGAAGGAATCTGCGATAGGTAGTCATGGCTGTCTCCATACTTGTATGAACGCGCGAGGCGGCCCTGGGTGCTGCAAATGCCGTGTAAAGCGCGGACCCTTCGTGGCGTTTTGTGTAAAGGGCTGTAAGGCGCCGCCGCTCAGCTCAGCGGCGCGGAATTGAGGATCGGGATGCCCCGTGAGCGGCGGTCATCGCGCAGGTCGGGCCGCTGGCGCACACGCTGCTGCTGCTCCAGCGCCTGCCGGTCGCGCCGCCATTGCTCGGCCAGCGCCTGTTGCTGGCGGGCTGACGCTTCGCGCTGCGCCTGTTCGCGTTGCGCAACTTCGCGCTGCGCCTGCTCGCGCTCCTGTGCGTCACGCTTGGCCTGCTGCGCTTCACGCTTGGCGCGCTGCTCGGCCAGCACTTGCGCATCCTGGTCGGCCGCGCGCCGCGCTTTCTCGACCTGCTGGGCATGCGCCTCCCGGCGCTGCAGCTCGTCGTGGCGGGCCACGGCCTCGCGCTTGGCCTGCTCGGCGCGGCGGGCCTGCTGCTGTTCGGCCCGTTTGGCAACTTGCTCTCGCCTGGCTTGTTCGCGTTTTGCCAGTTGCTCGCGCTTTGCCTGTTCGGCGCGCTTGGCGGCCTGCTCGCGCTGCATTTGCTCCGCACGCTTGGCCAGCTGTTCGCGCTTGGACTGCTCGGCGCGGGCCGCAAGTTTCTCGCGCCGCGCCTGCTCGCTGGCCTTGGCCTGCTCCGCTCGCCGGGTCTGCTCGGCGGCCTTGGCTTGCTCGGCACGCCGGGCCTGCTCCGCGGCTTTGGCCTGTTCGGCATGCCTGGCTTGCTCTACTCGCCGAGCTTGCTCGACCGCCTTGGCTTGCTCGGCGGTCCGGGCTTGATCCGCAGGCTTGGCTTGCGGCGCGGCGACCACCGGTTGAGTCACCGCTTTGGCAGCCGGTGCAAGCGCGACCGCCTCGGCGGGCTGTTTGGGTTGCGCGGCGGCCTTGGCCAGTTGCTCGCGCCTGGCGTCGGCTTGCTGTTGCGCCGCGGCCTGGGCCGCTTTCGCCTGGGGTTGCGCTTGGGCCGCGGCCTGGACTTGCGCCTGGCGCTGGGCGGCTTCGGCCTGCCGCGTCGCAGCGGCGTCGGCGATTGCTTGCCGTGCCTGGGCTTGCGCCGGCGGCGTGATGCGGGAGGCCGTCGCCAGTTGGTGGTCGGTCACGGCACGCTCGGGCATCGGCGGCGGCGGGACGATCTGTGCGTTGGTCAGCGTGTTGGCCGCGATGCGCAGCCAGCCGGCGCGCGCGGGCTTGCCGCGATGGAAGTCTTCTGCCGAGATTGCGGTGAGCGCGTCCGGCTTGTGCTGGTGCGCGTAGGTCGCGTTGGCCTGGAGCGTGAGGTTTCGATTGACGTTGCTGATGTAGACCGGGCTGGCCTGGTAGGCCGGCTGCCATGCCTCACCCGGCGCGAGCGGGAACCAGGCGACACCGGGCCGTCCGGTGCCGATCGGCAGGCTCCAGCTGCCGCCGGTGCTGCCCCCGACGAAAGCCACCAGCGCCGGCGCATAGACCGGCTTCAGGCCGATGCGCCCTGGCACCCAGGCCCAGCGCGAGCCGATCATCGCCCAGCGGCCGTAGTGGAACGGCGCGAAGCCCCAGGGCGCGTCGTCGATCCAGCTCCAGCCCCAGGGCGAAATCCATTCCCAATGGCCGTTGCGATAAGGTGCCCAATCGGCGGGCGTGCTGCGCGGGAACCAGACGGTGCCATGCGTCGCGTCCTGCATCCACTGGCCGTGGGCGTCGAGCTGCTGGTAGCCCACTACTTCGCGCGGCACGTAGCGCGCCGAGATCGATTGGTCTTCGCGCCGGTTGCGCTCGGCCGCCCAGCGGTCGAAGTTGTCCTGCGGCGGCGACTCCTGCGCTCCGACCTGCGCCAGGACGCGGGTGCGGAAGGTGATCTGCTGGCCGCCGCCCAGCGGCAGCACTTGGCCGCCTTCGCCATACACCGCGCCGGTACCCGAATGGATCGTCACGCGCGTTGTGCCGCGTGCCGCATCGACGTCGATGCGGTAGTCGCCCGGATAGGCGGCGCGATAGGCCAGGTTCGGCGTGTCGATCTCGAAGTTCTCGCCTTCAGGCAGGCTGCGCACGCGTACGTACACCGTGCCTTGCGTGACGCTCAATTGCGATGACTGATCGTCGAGCGCAAGAATCTCCACATGGGTCAGCCCGTCCATGCGCACCGCCGACGACCCGACCTGGATTTCGGCGCGCGAGCCCTTGTCGGTCCAGAGCCGGTCACCGCGCGTGAGCGGGCGGTTCAAGGCGGCATCGGTCCATTCGTTGTCGCCGGTCGGCGAAAACACCACCGGGCCTTCCGCGTAATTCAACCGGCCGACGCGCCCCGGCGGATCGGTCTGGGCGATAGCGCGCGCACCCACCAGCCCGAGCAGCAGGACCGGCAGCAGGCGGAAAAGAAAAAAATGAAACAGGCGTGGGCTCATGGCGATCACTCCAAGAGTAGAACGCTTGAGCTGGCAAAAAGATCGCAAAGGGCAGGTAAAGCGGGGCGATGCCACCCCTGTTTTTTGTAATCCGCTGTAAAGGCACACGCGGCTAGGGCGCGCATCCCGATTTCATCGTGACAAATTACTCAAACTGGCGTTACAGCAAGCCGCGCCACTCGGCCAGCCGGATCTGCGCAATCAGCCGGTCGACATCCTCTTCGCTGGTGATCGGCGCGGCGAGGTGCCGAAGCAGGTACTTGGGCAAGCGCAGCGGCGGCGTTTGAGCTTTCGCAATATCGTCCGGGCGCTCTTCCCTGACGCGTTCCGCAGTGACGGATTCCATGGGGTGCCTTTACCTCGGTTTGACTGGTCCTATGGTCGCCTTTCCCTCCCGCCGGCTGCGTAGTCGCGTACGCAGGCATTGCGTCGGACAGGAAAGCGTGTCCTTGTCCGCCACCGGCCGGTGACGGGCCGCGGAATTCAGCCGCGCGCGGCGGCGACCCGCGCGTCGAAGAGGTCGCGGTCGGAATACAACTGGATCAGGTTGCCGGTCTGCGACAGGTGCTGGGCGATCGCAACCGTCAGCTCGATCGCCTTGGAGCCGACCAGCACGCTGACGCGCCGCAGGTGTTCGCGATTGAGCGCGAAGAAGTGCGTCCACTCCTTGCTGACTTCGATTCCCACGGCGACGGCGGCCTGCGCATTGATGAACAGCTCCAGCGGTCGATGGCGCAACAGCTCGATGCGGATTTCATCCAGCGTGGCGGTCCCGAACTGCCCCTTGTCGATGCCGGAGATGGTGACGAGCAGCGCGCCCTGGCGCAGCCGTTCATAGGCGAAGGTGCAGCCGCCGGCCGATAGCTGGAGTTGCCCGCCAGGGAGCTGCTCGCGGGTGATCGAGGGGCTGGTCATCCGCGCAATGATAAGGCGCAGCCCTTCTGCTTCGCGGTGCGGAAGGTGATCGAATAACGCAGCAAGCGGCCCGGCGACACGCTGTGCTGCCAGGCCCAGCGCGCCGGCCCGCGCAGCAGGTAGACCGAGCGCGGCTCGACCACGACCTTGATGACCCCGGCCTTCTTCGGCTCGCGCGGCGGATAGGGCCGAAAGCGCATGACCGCCGGGTTCAGCAGCGAGACGCCGACCACGTCCTCGAAGTCCGGCACGTCACGGTGCCAGCCTAGCGGGGTGCCTTCGCGGTATT
Organism: Ramlibacter sp.; assembly: GCA_028292245.1. Classification (GTDB taxonomy): domain Bacteria; phylum Pseudomonadota; class Gammaproteobacteria; order Burkholderiales; family Burkholderiaceae_C; genus Ramlibacter. Next base: position 2,301 of record JAQGMS010000305.1, on the reverse strand, counting down.
CGGCCACCAGCACCTGCGTGAATGCTTCCGGCGTCACCCCGAGCCACGCCGCCACCTTGGCGCGCAAGGGTTGCAGCACATCGGGGATCGGCGGCGCCGGGTTCAAACGCTGGGCGCTGAAGTCGTAGCTGCCGCCGAAGCTCATGACGCGGCGGCGCGCGATGTAGTTCTGGTAGCGCATCTCCTTGAGCGGCATGCCGGTGACCAGTTCGATCAGGCCGGCCTCTTCACCCGGCTCCAGGAAGTCGCGCTGGTAGACCATCCCCTCGGGCAATTGCGGCGGCTGCTGCGGCGAAGCCGCGAACAGGTCCGCCTGTGACTGCTCATCGCGCTTCATGCCGACTTGACCAGCCGCCGGGCGTTCAGGTAGGTGGGCACGTCGATCCACAGGCCATCGACCAGCACCCGGTCTTCGCCCCGCTTGCGCGCCGCCTCGAATTGCGTGACCACGTTGCGCGCGTGCGCGATCTCCAGGGCCGTGGGCACCAGGGCGTCCCGCACCGGCTGCACATGCTCGGGCCGCACCACGCCCTTGGTGCGGTAGCCCAGGCGCCGCGCATGGCGGGTTTCCCGCACCAGGCCTTCGGGGTCGTCGTAGCTGTAGGGCGCGTCGACCGGCTCGATACCCGCGGCGCGGCATTCCAGGATGAAGCGGCTGCGCGCATAGTCGAGTTCCAGCGCATCGCGGGTGCGGTCGGCGCCGAGGTCCGCCGCCAGGTCTTCCGAACCCAGCAGCGCGCATCGCACGCGCGCACTTGCGCCGGCCATTTCGCGGACGTTGACCACGCCCAGCGCCGTTTCACAGACTGGCAGGATTTCGATGGCGCCGCGTTCGATGCCCAGGGCCGCTTCGTGGGTGGTGATGGCGACATCGAGCGCCCGAATGTGGAACGCGCTGGTGGCCTTGGGATAGGCCACGACATCCGGGCGGGCCTGCATCACCGACTGCAGGTCGATGTAGCCCACGCTTTCCAGCGGATTGATGCGCACGCAAACCAGTGCGCCGCTGTCGCGCCAGCGTTGGTACAGGGAGGGCGCGAGCGCGCGGGCTTCGGCTCGTCGCTCGGGCGGGGTGTAGTCTTCCAGGTCATGGATCAGCACGTCGGCGCCGCTGGCGGACATGGCGTCGTGCATGGCCGTATCCGCGCCGGCGCCGAACAGCCACGTGCGACGCAGTTCGGGGCTGCGTTCGAGCCGGCGCGGAGCCAGCCCTGCGGTCGGCACCGGGCGAAGCGAGGTCATGAGGCGCAAATGGACTGAAGGCCGGCACCATTGTGAAATGAATCGCACACCCGGTGGGGCGCGGGTTACAAATTGGTGTGTGCAAGCCGAGCGGCAGCGCGGGAATGAAAAAAGCCCGGCACCTTTCAGTGCCGGGCTCAAGCGTCAAGCGCCTTGCCTTGGAGCAAGGGCGCTTGCGCCTCAGGGCTTGCTTGCCGTCGGAAACGGCCAGGCAGCCTGCGGGTTCAGCGTGGTCTGCGCCGCCGGCATGGCCGGGGCGGCAGGGGCCGCCTTGGCTACCGGTCTGGCAGCAGGTTTTTTCGCTGCTTTCTTCGCGGGCTTTTTCGCTGCTTTCTTGGCCGCAGGCCTCTTTTTCGCAGCGGCCTTTTTCTTCGCAGGTGCCTTCTTGGCGGCCTTCTTCGCCGCCTTTTTCTTCGCAGGCGCCTTCTTGGCAGCGGCCTTCTTCGCCGGAGCCTTCTTGGCAGCCTTCTTGGCTGCCGGGCGCTTGGCGGCCTTCTTGGCCGCCGGGCGCTTCGCAGCCTTCTTCGCTGCGGGGCGCTTGGCTGCGGACTTCTTCGCAGCCGGTCTCTTCGCGGCCTTCTTAGCGGCCGGTTTCTTTGCAGTTGCCATTTCGTTTCTCCTGTTCAAGTTGATCAACATCAACCAAAGAAGCACTCCATGCTTGTTGGTTTGCATGAAGCGATCCATGAAGTTGGGCTTAAAGCCCAGCTCCATGAACACCGTTGTCCGCCCTGGCGCCGGCTCTTGCGGCCGGCTGTCAATGCGAACGAATCCTGAACTCTCTACCTACTATCGCTTGCCATTCAATCCCAGGAAAGGGCGCCACCCGTCTGGTATTCGATCACGCGGGTTTCGAAGAAATTGCGCTCTTTCTTCAGGTCAATCATTTCGCTCATCCACGGGAACGGGTTTTCCTCGTTCGGATAGAGCGTTTCCAGGCCGATCTGCGTGGCGCGGCGGTTCGCGATGTAGCGCAGGTAGCCCTTGAACATGGAGGCATTCATGCCGAGCACGCCGCGCGGCATGGTGTCTTCGGCATAGCGGTATTCGAGCTCGACG
>JAQGMS010000297.1 GCA_028292245.1 Ramlibacter sp. | reverse complement strand
TGACGCCGCCGGCGGCGTTGACGGCGTCGAAGTACAGGCGCGAGCCGACTCCATAGTCGCTGGTCTGCGCTCCCAGCGGGCCGCTCAGGACGGCCGAGGCGCCGAGCTTGATCTCGGTCGGGGTCACACCTTTGTCGCCGGCCTGGGCCAGCGTGCAGACGGAAAGGACGAACGCGAACAGGGTTGAATGCTTCATGATGTCTCCTCGAGAATTTCAAGCCGCCGGTAGCGGGCGGGGGTGTTGGCCGGACCGCTGGCGCGCAGCTGGGAGGCCAGGCCTTCGGGCAGGACGTCCCGGAACAGGACGCTGATCCGCGCGAGTGTTTGGCGCGCAAGTGCCTCGCCTTGGTGGGACGCCAGCACGCTCATCGCCTCCGGGCGCAGGTACCAGAGCCGCTCGGCATCGCCGGCGCAAAGGATCCTGAGCATCAAGGCGCGGGCGGCGGGACAGGCCAGCGCTTCGAGGGCTTCGAGCATCGCCGAGCGGATCAGCTCGGTGTGTTGCCGCTGCATTGCCGGGACCTGACCGCCACTCGCGAAAAACCAGTTCATTGCCTTTGTCTCCTTGTACCGCCGCGCATTTCGGGTCTGGCGAAAGCCTTTTGTCAGGCCTGATTATGGATATGAGACATAACTAGTTCAAGGAAATATTGATTATATTTAATCAGTGGTTTCCCTAGCCTCGGCGCGCGCTTTCGCCTGATTTGTCAGGACTAAGGACGCAAATTGGAGCCACTACTTGCAGCGAAGTTAGTAATGGTCTATAAGTTGCTCGTCCATGTCGGAAAGCGGAGAGAATCGATCCAATGGCAAAAAGCGCAGCAAGCCCGGCCGACTCCAGCGGCCTGCAGCCCCTGGACCAGTCGGAGCTGAAGAAGCACCCCGGCTACTTTCTGGCGCGCGCGCGTTTCATCGCGTTCAGGACGTTCGAGCAGCACATCGGCGAGCTCCACGACTTGAGGCCGGTCGAGTTCGCGCTCATGGTGCTGTTGGGCAGCAACCGCCAGGCGACGCAGAAGCAGTTGTCGCAGGCGCTGGGCGTGGCGCAGCCGAACATGACCGGCGTCTTGCGGCGGCTCGAGGGGCGCGGCCTGCTGGAGCGCACGCGCGCCGAAGCCGACAAGCGGATGCAATACATCACCCTGAGCCCTGCCGGCACCAAGCTGCTGCAGCAGGCCAATGCCGCAGGCAAGGGGATGGACAAGGTCTGGCTCGGAGGCCTTACCAAGGCCGAGCAGGCAATGCTGGTGGAACTGCTGGAGAAGGTGACGATCGCCAGGCCGGTCGCGGGGTAGTCACCACGCCTTTGCGTTGATGAACTGCTGGACCCGGGTGGCCACCAGCACCGAGCCGTCGTTGTTCAAGTGGTCCACGTCGTGCCGCAGCGAAGCGGGCATCACGTCGTTCTGGAAATCGATCACGTCTTGCGGCTTGCTCGGGTCGTAGTGGCTGACCAGCAGCGCCCGGATGTCGATGTAGTTCTGGGGATAGGTGGCGGCGAGGTCGGCATTGAGCTGCAGGATGGTGTTGTACATCGCCGTGCCCTTCAACTCCGTCGGGATCGCCTTGTTCAACACCGACAGCACGATGAACCGGTCGTTGCCGGGCGCCAGCGTCGCCACGGCCGCGGCCATGTCGCGCTTGACCTGCTCGGGGTCGCTGTCGTTGTTGTGCCCGAACCAGAACACGCTGATCCAGCCATGGCGGGCGCTGTCGGCGGCCACCCGTGCCTCCACGTCGTACGAGCTCTGGCTGGAGATGCCGCCGTCGTAGACCATCCGGCTGGGGAACAGCACCCCCAGGTTGGCGGCGAACGGCGGCGTCAGCGAATCGCCCCAGGCTGCGATGTTGGTCGACAGGCCGCAGTTGGCTGGCGCGATCACACACGTGTAGTCGGACAGCGGCGCGACCCGCGTGGGCTGCGCAGGCGCGATGGTGCCGTAGATGTAGACGTCGGAGGTGGCAGTGGCAATGCCCAGGTAGTTGTTGGTGGCTGGGTAGTAGCGGTAGGTGTACGGCCCGGATGTTCCCGGCGACTTGCCGGCCGCCGGGAACAGGTCGGGGTAGCGCCGCTCGGCCCAGTCCATCGCCTGGTCGGGTGTGGGGAGCGCAGGCGCGGCCAGCCGCGCGGCCATGGGCTTCGCGCTGGCGACGCTTGCGGCGGGCGGCGGCGCACCTTCCACCTGGGACCCGCCCCCACAGGAAACAACCAGGGCCAGCGCCCCCACGGCTGCAATGCGGGCCGCCCAACGGCGGGCCGCGACGGCAAATGCCTTCATTCGCAACTCCCTTTTTTACTGCTCAAGACAAGCGTGCGGTTCAGCGAGCCGGTGGCGCGACCCGCCAGACGACATTGCCCACGTCATCGGCCACCAACAGGCCGCCCTTGCCGTCCATCGCGACCCCCACCGGCCGGCCGTAGGCCTTGCCATCGGGGCTCAGGAAGCCGGTGAGAAAGTCGATCGGTTCGCTCACGGGCCGGCCGCCCTCGAAGGGCACATACACCACCTTGTAGCCGCTGCGCGGCTTGCGGTTCCAGGAGCCATGCTCGCCGATGAAGGCGCCGCTGGCGTAGTTTTGCGGCATGGTGCGCGCGTCCGAAAAAACCAGCCCCAGGGGCGCGACGTGCGAGCCCAGGCCGTAGTCCGGCGGGATGGCCTTGGCCACCATCTCAGGGCGCTGCGGTTTGACGCGCACGTCCACCCACTGGCCCCAATAACTCCAGGGCCAGCCGTAGAAGGCTCCGTCCTTCACCGAAGTCAGGTAGTCGGGCACCAGGTCGTTGCCCAGCTCGTCGCGTTCATTGACGACCGTCCACAGCGCCTTGGTCTGCGGCTCCCAGGCCATGCCGTTGGGGTTACGCAGGCCGCTTGCGAAAACACGCTTGGCGCCGGTGGCGCGGTCCACTTCCCAGATCGCCGCCCGGCCTTCCTCGACCGGAATGCCGTTCTCGCCGACGTTGCTGTTGGAGCCCACCGTCGCATAGAGCTTGCTGCCGTCCGCGCTGGCGACGATGTTCTTGGTCCAGTGATGGTTGATCGGCCCTGCGGGCAGGTCGGTCACCTTGACCGGCGCGGCCGTGACCTGCGTCTGCCCCGCCTGGTACGGGACCTTCACGATCGCATCCGAATTGGCGATGAACAGTTCGTTGCCGACCAGCGCGATGCCGAACGGTGAATTCAGCCCCTGCAGGAACACGCTGCGCGTGTCGGCGATGCCGTCGCCGTTGGTGTCGCGCAGCAGCGTGATGCGGTTGGCGCTGGCCACGCCCGCGCCGGCCTTCTTCATCACCTGCTTCATCACCGCGCCCTTGATGCCCTTGCCATCCTCCGGCTTGGGCGGCGCGTTGCTTTCGGCCACCAGCACGTCGCCGTTGGGTAGCACATAGACCCAGCGCGGATGATCCAGTCCCGCCGCCAGGGCTGTCACGCGAAAGCCGGCGGGCGCCGTGGGCCGCGCGCCCTGCGGCCAGCCCACCGCCTCGGCGATGTTGACCGTGGGAATCAGGTTCTTATCGGGTTCCGGCAGTTGCGGATTGGGTCCGACCCCCGCATTCGGCGCCGATTGCGCCACGGTCCCACAACCGACCAGCGCGGCCAAGGCCAGCGCATACAGGGTTGCCGAAGAAGC
>JAQGMS010000292.1 GCA_028292245.1 Ramlibacter sp. | reverse complement strand
GCTTCTTCGGCGGCGGTGCCGGCGACGACGGGCGGTTCCAGAAGACCCATGTATTCGCCGGCCGCGAAGTGGTTTCGAACGCCGTGGTGGCGCTGGAGATCCTGTCGTCCAAGCCGGCCGGCGTGGGCGTCTCGCACGGCTGGGAGCCCGCCGGCCCGGGCCTGCGGGTCACCGAGTCGCGCGGCATGACGCTGGTGAGCCTCAATGGCCTGCCGGCGGTCGAAGCCTTCAAGGACTACGCCGAGCAGACCGGCCAGGCGTTCGACGTCGCGCAACCGATGCCTTTCTTCCTGCACAACGTGCTGGGCATCCAGGGCGCCGAGGGCTACCGGCTGCGGGTGCCGCTGGCGGTGAACGACGACGGCTCGGTGGCGTGCGCGGCCGCAGTGCCCGAAGGCGCCGTCGTCCAGATCATGAAGACCAGCGAACAATCGGCCGTCCAGGCGGCGCGCGCCGCAACCAGCGCGGCGCTCAAGGCGCTGGGCGGCAACAGACCCGGGGCGGCGTTCGTCTTCGACTGCGTCGCCACCCGCCTGCGGCTGGGCCGCGCGTTCGAGGACGAACTCGCGGTTTGCGCGAACCTGCTCAGCCCGAACGGTTTCGTCGGCTGCAACACCTATGGCCAGATCGCCCGCGCGGAAGGGCAGTTCGGCGGTTTCCACAACTGCACGGCCGTGGTCTGCGTATTGCCGGACTAGACGCCATGGATGCGGCCGTGCACGCCCACGTGGTGGCGCTGGCCTCCCTGGCCACGCGGGGCAGCGCGGCACAGGCGGTGGCGCAAGCCCTGGGCTGCGAGGAGCTGGCGCTGTTCGTGCGCGACCGTGCCCTTGGCCTGCTGGTTCCCGCGCCGGGCATGCCCAAGACCTTCGCCGGCGGCAAGTTGTGGCGATCGTTCCTGCAAGTCTGCACCGAGGAGGGCCGCCATGACGCCGACGTGGACCTGCCGGCGAACGCGATGCGGCACGCCACTGCGCTCTCTCGCGATGGGGCCGTGGCCGTATTGCTGGGCGGCGCCCCTCGCGACGCGGGCCTGGCCATCCTGGAAGCGAACCTGCCGTTGCTGGCCGCGCTGCTCAAGGCCGAGCAGGACTGCGCGCTGGGACGTGCCGAAGTCGCGGAAGCCCAGGCGGCGGCACAGCGGGCCCACGCGCTGGTCGGGGCGCTCGACGCCGCGCGCGCTTCCGCGGCCGGCCTGAACGAGCAGCTGCGGCGCGAGCACTCGCGCAAGGATGAATTCCTGGCGATGCTGGCGCACGAACTGCGCAACCCGCTTTCGCCACTTGTGAATTCACTCGGCCTCCTGCGCATGCTGAAGGACCTGGACCCGGCGACGGTGAAACGCCAACTGGACATCATGGGGCGGCAGGTCGACCAGCTGACCCGCCTGGTCGACGACCTGCTCGATGTGTCGCGCGTCAGCCGCGGCCTGATCGAGCTGCGGCGCGAACGGCTGCCGCTGGCCGAAGTCCTCGACACCGCGGTGGAGGCCGCGCGGCCGGCGATCGAAGCCCGGCGGCACAAGCTGCAGTTGTTCGGCGAGCGCGGCCCCCTTCACGTGAATGGCGACCGGGTCAGGCTGACCCAGGTCTTTGCAAACTTGCTGCAGAACGCCGCCAAGTACACCGACCCCGGCGGCACGATCAGCCTGGGCATCGTCGCCGACAGCGGGCGCGCTTCGGTGGTCGTGCGCGACAGCGGCGTCGGCATTCCCCCCTCGATGCTGTCGCGGATCTTCGACCTGTTCGAACAGGTGCCGGTGTCGCTGGACCGTTCGCAAGGCGGCCTGGGGATCGGGCTCACGCTGGTGCGCACGTTGGCCGAATTGCATGGCGGCCATGTCACGGCGCACAGCGTGGGGCTCGGCCAGGGCAGCACATTCACCGTGAGCTTGCCGCTGGTGGCGGCGCCCGTGGCCGGCGCGCCCGCGCCGCAGGGGCGAGCGCTGCGGCCGACCGACGCGCGTGTGCTGGTGGTCGACGACAACGCCGACGCCGGCGACACGCTGGCGGACATGCTGCGCTTCATGGGGGCGCAGGCGCGAGTCGCGAGGGACGGACCGGAGGCGATCACGCTGGCGCAGAGTTTCGCGCCCGACCTGATCCTGCTGGACATCGGGCTGCCGGGAATGGATGGCTACGAGGCCGCGCGCCGCCTGCGGGAATTGCCCGGCCTGCAAATGCGGCTGGTGGCACTGACCGGTTACGGCAGCGCGCAGGATCGGGCGCGCTCGAAGGCGGCCGGCTTCGACGCGCACCTGGTCAAGCCGGTGTCCGCCGACTACATCGAGCAGATGCTGGGTAACCTGGGTTTTGGCGAAATCTTGACCAAGCCATGATTGCCGGTCAGCGCGTTCAGGCGTGACTGGTAACATGAAGCGCTCGTTGCCCCATGGTGACCCGCGAGGCAGTTAGAACGTTTGAGCATGTCCGACATCTGTTTCATCACGACGTGCCGCGGCCGGCGCGAACACCTGGAGCAGTCCCTGCCGATTCTTGTCGGGCAAGCCGGGACTTCGTGCGTGGTGGTCGACTACGACTGTCCCGATGGTGCCGGGGGCTGGGTGGAAGCGGGCTATCCCCTGGTGAAAGTGGTGAGGTCAGGCAGCCGTCCCCGGTTCGAGGCTGCGCGCGCCCGCAATCTCGGCGCGCAGGCTGCGCAGGCGCCTTGGCTGTGCTTCGTCGATGCCGACGCGCTGCTGGGCGCCGACTTCGCCGCCAGCGTTCGGCCATTGCTCCAGCGCGGCAGCTTCTACCTGGCCTCGCCCCACAGGGGCGACATGACCGGCCTGTGCATCGTCCACCGGGATGACTTTCAATCGGTCGGAGGATACGACCAGGTCATGCAAGGCTGGGGCATGGAAGACAAGGATTTCTACTTCCGGCTGCTCCTTTCCGGCCTCGCCGAAGGGTCGTTCCCCAGCGCCCTGGCCAGCATGATCCGGCACGGGACTGAACTTCGAGTGGCGCACTACGACGTCAAGCAAACGGAGTTGAGCAGCACCTCGAATCTTGTCTACTGCCGCGCCAAATGGGATTTGATGCGGTTGGGCGGCAGGCCGCTGGAAGAGCACGAGCGCACAGCCCTCTACCAGAACATTTCCCGCCTGGTTCTCGACGCGCATTCTCGCGGCGCGGGTGTGCAGGTGCGGGTTCCCTTCAGCTCGCAGACGAGCCATTCGGGTGCCGTCCTCGGCTGCAGCCTGGTCTATGAGCTGGGTGCGCTCCCGGGCGTTGCGAAGCAGGCAGCCTAGGCCATTCAGCCCTCGTCCTTGACGCGGTACTGGGAGGCTAGTTGCGTCTGCACCGTCGGCGGCACCGGCTCGTAATGGCTGAACGCGATCGTGTAGCGGCCCTGGCCGCCGGTCAGCGCATTAAGGCGCGACTGGTAGCTCGACAGCTCCGAGAGCGGCGCCTGTGCCACCACCGCCAGGCCGCCGGTGGCGGAGGTGGTGCCGCTGACCTGCCCGCGGCGCGATGCCAAGTCGCCGGTGATGTCGCCGATGTTGTGTTCCGGCGCCGAGATTTCGACGTTGACGATCGGCTCGAGCACGCTCGGCCGCGCGGCCTGCACCGCAGCCTGCACGGCCTTCTTGCCGGCCTGGATGAAGGCGATCTCCTTGCTGTCCACGGTGTGGTGCTTGCCGTCGTAGACCACGACCCGCAGGTCCACCACCGGATAGCCGGCAACCACACCGGCCTCCAGCGCCTGCCGCACGCCCTTTTCCACCGCCGGCATGAAGTTGTAGGGAATCGCGCCGCCCTTGACGTGATCCACGAACTCGAAGCCCGCGCCGCGCGGCAGCGGCTCGACCCGCAGGAACACCTCGCCGAACTGGCCGGCGCCGCCGGTCTGCTTCTTGTGCCGGTGATGGCCGTCGGCCGGCGCGGTGATGGTTTCACGGTAGGCGATGCGCGGCGGCCGGGTGCTGACCTCGCACTTGTGCACCTCGGTCAGCCGCTCCAGCAATGTGCGCAGGTGCAATTCGCCCAGGCCGTAGACCACGGTTTCGTTGGTGCTGGCCGCGTGCTCCAGCCGCAGGCATGGGTCCTCGCTCACCAGCTTGATCAGGATGTCGTGCAGCCGCTGCTCGTCGCCGCGGCGCTTGGGCTCGATCGCCAGCCCGTGCACCGGCACCGGGAAGTCCAGCGGCTTCAGGTGGATGTGGTCGTCCTCCGCCGCGTCGTGCAGTACCGCGTCGAAGTGCAACTCTTCCACCTTGGCGATCGCGCACAGGTCGCCGGGATACGCGCGCGGGACCTCCTTGAAGTCCTTGCCCTGCAGCGTGAACAGGTGGCCGACCTTGAACGGCCGCCGCGCATCGCCGACGTAGAGCTGGCTGCCGGCGGACAAGGTGCCCTGGTGGACGCGCAGCACGCCCATCTTGCCGACGTAAGGGTCCTGTGTGATCTTGAAGACATGGGCCAGCACATGAAGGGCCGGGTCGGGCTCGGCCCGCAAAGGCTTCGCATCGGCGCCTTCGCCGTTCAGGAACGCCGGTGGGTTGCCTTCGGTCGGGTCCGGCAGCAGCCGCGCGATCACGTCGAGCAACTCGGGCACGCCGGCGCCGGTGCGCGCGGAGACGAAGCAGATCGGGATCAGGTGGCCTTCGCGCAGCGCCTGCTCCAGCGGCGCGTGCAGCTCCTGCGGATCGACGTCGCCGTCGTTGAGGTAGCGCTCGACGAACGCGGCATCCACTTCCACCACCTGCTCCACCAGCGCGCGATGCGCCACCGCCACCGACGAAAAATCGGTGGCGACACTGTCTTGCGCCATGTTGTAGAAGCAATCCACGACTTTCGCGCCGCGCTCGGCCGGCAGGTTGACCGGCAGGCATTCCTTGCCGAAGGCGGCCTGGATCTGGCTCACCAGCGTCTCGAGGTTCACGCCCTGCGCGTCGATCTTGTTGACGACGATGATGCGGTCGCGCTCGCGCTGCGCCGCCCATCCCATCATCCGCACGGCCATCGGCTCGATCCCGGTGGTGGCGCTGATCACCACGGCCGCCGTTTCCACCGCCTCCAGCGCCGGCAGCGACTGGCCCAGGAAATCGGGCGCGCCCGGCGTGTCGATCACATGCGCCTGGACGCCGCGATGCTTGAAATGGACCAGCGAGGAATTGAGCGAGCGCTGCGCGCGCTTTTCCAGCGGGTCGAAGTCGCTGACGGTGGAGCCGCGCTCCACGTTGCCCGGCGTGCCGATGGCGCCGGCCTTCCACAGCAGCGCCTCGGCCAGGGTGGTCTTGCCGGCGGTCGCCGGACCGACCAGGGCCAGCGTTCGCAGCGCGGCAATTTCCGCAGGCGTTTGCATCGGCATCGCACTCTCCTCTGGTGGACGGAACGTGAATCCAGGATGTCGGCTCCATGTTAAGCCAGCGCGGGCGCTGCGGGGATAGCGGGTTTTCGCGCGGTTCGCCCGCACCCGGCACCGTCCGAGCGCGACCGTGGAAGCGGTCCTACATCGGGTGAGCGCTCGCTAGCTATGCTGCGTGGATGACGTCCAACCGCGGCAACGACCGCAAACCCGCACGCGAATCACCATCGCCGGCTACAACCAAGGCGCGCCGCGTGGCGCTGCGCAAGCCCGTGCCGCGGCGAGCCGACGACGAAGGCGACGGCGGCGCCCCCGCATCGGCCCACGGCGAGAACTTCCTCTGCGAATTCCGCTCACCGCCGCCCGAGGACCGGGCCGGCTGAGTAACGCCTGGTCAACGGCTGAGCGGCGGCCAGCGGTCGTACAGCCGTACATCCATGCGCTCACCCCAGAGTTCGATCTGCGCTGCCGTGCCGTCGTGCGGGTGATTGGCGCCGGCGCCGCGCACATAACCCAGGCCGACACAGGCGCCGGCCAGCGGGCTGAAACCGGCCGATGAAATTTCGCCTGCCGGCTCACCGTCCAGCAGTAGTGTTTCGCCGCCCCACGTATAGTCCGCGGGCGAGCCCAGCACGATGCTCACCAATTTCTTGCGCAGCGGCTGGCCCTGGCTGGCGCGCAATGCCGACTGGCCGATGAACCCGCTGTCCTTGTCGAGCTTGACGCTGAACGCCAGGCCGGCCTCCCACGGCGTCTCGTCCGGTCCCAGTTCCGCGCCCCAGGCACGGCGCCCCTGTTCGATGCGCAGCGCGTCCAGCGCGTAGTAGCCGGCGTCACGCAGGCCCAGGTCGCGGCCCGCTTCCATCAATGCAAGATAGACATGCCGTGCCATCTCGACCGGCACGTACAGCTCGAAACCGGGGCCGCCGACGTAGCTCATCCTTGCGGCGCGCACGCGGGCGAAGCCCAGGTCGATCTCCCGGGTCCAGGAAAATTTCAGCGCCTCGGGCGAAAGGTCATCGGGGCTCACGCGCGCCAGCAGTTCGCGCGACTTCGGCCCCATCACCGACAGTACGCAGTACAGCGCCGACACGTCGGTCAGCACCGCGTGATCGCCCGCGCCGATGTGGCGGCCGATCCAGTCGGCGTCGCGCGTGGCCTGCGCGGAGCCGGTCACGATCAGGAAGCGGTCCGCGCCTTGCCGCATCACCGTGAGGTCGCTTTCGATGCCGCCGCGCTCGTTGAGCATGGCGGTGTAGACCATCTTGCCGGCCGGCACGTCCATCTCGTTGGCGCACAGCCGCTGCAGCAACGCCAGCGCATCGCGGCCTTGCAGCAGCAATTTGGAAAACGATGTCTGGTCGTACAGCGCCACCGCTTCGCGCGTGGCCCTCTGCTCTTCGATCATCCAGGGCAGCCAGCCGGGAGTGGCGAGCGTGTGCTCGGGCCGCGCGGCTCCCGGCGGGCGAAAATAGTTGGCGCGCTCCCAGCCGTTCTTGCTGCCGAACTCCGCGCCCTTTGCCGCAAGCACGTCGTACAGCGGCGAGGTGCGCAGCGGCCGCGCCGTTTCCAGCTCCTGGCGCGGCCAGCGCATCGCGTAGTGCAGGCCGAGCGTCTCGCCGGTGCGCTCGGCCAATGCCTTGCGGTTGCCGGTGAACGCGCCGAAGCGGCGGATGTCCACGTCCCACAGGTCGGTGCTGGGTTCTCCGCCGACGATCCATTCGGCCATCAGCCGGCCGGCGCCGCCGGAATTGGCGATGCCGGCGGAATTGAAGCCGGCACAGACGAAGTAGTTGCCCAGCTCCGGCGCCTCGCCCAGGATGAAATTGCCGTCGGGCGTGAAACTCTCCGGGCCGTTGAGCAGCATCTTGATCTCGGCCGTTTCCAGGCAGGGCGTGCGATGCATCGCGTTGGTCATCAGGATTTCGAACTGGTCCCAGTCCTCGTCCAGCAGTTGAAACTGGAAGGTGCTGGGGATCGGGTCCATCTTCCAGGGCTTGGCCTTCGGCTCGAAGCCGCCCATCACCAGGCCGCCGACTTCTTCCTTGTAATAGATGAAGCCATCCGGGTCGCGCATCACCGGCAGCATCGGGTGCACGCCGGGGATCTTGCCGGTGACGATGTAGAAATGCTCGGCCGAATACAAGGGCACGTTGACCCCGGCCAGCGCGCCGAATTGCCGCGCCCACTGGCCGGCGCAATTGACCAGCGTTTCGCAGCGCACTTCGCCCTGCGCGGTGCGCACGCCGGCGACGCGGCCGTTTTCCACGCGCACGCCGGTCACCTCCACGCCTTCCATGACTTTCACACCGCGCTTGCGCGCGCCCTTGGCCAGCGACATGCACAGGTCGGCCGGATTGGCCTTGCCGTCACCGGGCAGCCAGAGAGCGCCTTGCAGGTCGTCGATGCGCAGGATCGGGTAGCGCTCGAGCGCCTGCGCCGGTGAGATCTCGTGGCACTCGACGCCGAAGCTGCGCGCCATCGCGAGCTGCTTGCGCAGCACCTTCATGCGCTCCGGCGTCCTGGCCACATTGACGCTGCCGCACTGCTTCCAGCCGGTCGCCAACCCGGTCTCGGCCTCCAGCGTCGCGTACAGCTCGATGCCGTACTTGCTCATCTGCGTCATGTTGCGGTTCGGGCGCATCTGGCCGACCAGCCCCGCGGCGTGCCAGGTGGTGCCGCTGGTCAATTGCCCCTGCTCGAGCAGCAGCACGTCGGTGCGCCCGAGCCTGGCCAGGTGATAGGCGACCGAGCAGCCGACGATGCCGCCGCCGACGATCACGGTCTGGGCACTGGAGGGCAATTCCATGGGTTGTCTCCTATGTGGCCAAGCCGCTACCCGACCCGCAGCGCCATCACGCCCGCGACGATCGCCGCCGTGCCGATGACTCGTCGCAGGTTGAACGCTTCCTTCAGGAACCACACGCCCAGCAGCGCCGCGAATAGCACCGAAGTTTCGCGCAGCGCCGCGACCGTGGCCACTGGCGCGCGCGTCATCGCCCACAAGGCGATGCCGTACGAGCCCAGCGATGCGGCGGCGCCGAGCGCCGCCACCGGCCAGCGGGCGCGCACGTAAGGCCAGACCACCGGACCGCCGCGCCGCATGAACACGATCAACGCGAACGGCCAGCCGTCGATGACGAACAGCGCCACGACGTACTGGAGGGCATTGCCGCTGGTGCGCGCGCCGAGCGCGTCGACCACCGTGTAGAGCGCGATCACCACCGCGTTGGCCAGGGCGAAGCCCACCGCGCGCGGCGAATCGATCGCGTGGCGCGACAGCCCCAGGGCCAGCACGCCGCAGCTGACGCCGAGCACGCCGGCCCAGGACAAGGGCGACAGCGGTTCGCCCAGCAGCGTGGCCGCGGACAGCGCCACCAGCAGCGGCGCCGTGCCGCGCATCAGCGGATAGGTCAGGCCGAGGTCGCCGTGCTTGTAGGCACCGGTGAGCGCGATGTAATAGGCGATGTGGATCGTGGCCGACGCGAGGATGAAAGGCCAGGCTGCGGCGGGAGGCCAGCCGACCAGCAGCACGAGTGGCACGGCGATCAGCGAACCGACGACGTGGATCGTCGCGGTGTCCAGCGCCTTGTCGGCGCTCGACTTGACCAGTGCGTTCCAGCTGGCGTGCAGCAGCGCGCCGAACAGCACGGCCGCGACCACCGGCCAGGTGAGGGTCATGGGAGCTGTTCGCCGGGACGCAGGGCGCAGCGGCGGGCTCGGCCCAGGAAATGCGCCAGCGGCGGCGTCGGCAGGCCGGCGACCTTGGCCTGTTCGTCCCAGACGCGCAGCCGCACGGCGCTACCGGCGCCGCTTTGCGTGATGAAGGCTTCTGCCTGCCCCTCGTTGAAGATGCCGCCCTGAAGGCCGAGCGACCGCTTGGAATCGTCGGACAGCGCGGCGAAGTAACCCGGCCGCACCGCGCACAGGTAGCGCTTGGCATCCACGTGCAACTTGATCGGCAGCAGCACCGCGTCGCTGAACAGGCCGCGCAGGAAAGGCAAGGCCCGGTACTGGTGGATGTCGTCCATGCCATGCAGCGTCGGCGTCTCGCCCAGGTCGTGCAGCAGGTGCCCCAGGTCATGCAGCAGCGCCGCGGTGACCAGTTCGTCGCCGGCGCTTTCACCTTCCGCCAGCAGTGCGCACTGCAGGGCGTGCTCGAGTTGCGTCACGCCTTCGCCGCTGTATTGTTCGCCGCCGCGGCTGGCGAACAGCTGGTCGATATCGGCAAGGCTCAGGCCCATGGCAGCGAGTACGTCTTGAGATTGGTGAAGCTCTTCATCGCCTCCTGCACGCCTTCCTTGTAGCCCAGGCCCGAGTCCTTGATGCCGCCGAAGGGCGTGAGCTCGAGCCGGTAGCCCGGCACTTCGCGCACGTTGACCGAGCCGACCTGCAGCTCGTTGACAAACCGGGTGATGTAGTCGAGGCGGTTGGTGCAGACCGAACTGGAAAGGCCGTACGCCGTGCCGTTGGAAATCGCGATCGCCTCTTCGATGCTCTTGAAGCGGATGATGGGCGACACCGGGCCGAAGGTTTCCTCGCGCACCAGGGTCATGTCCGGCCGCACGCCGTCGACCACCGTCGGCGAGTACAGCGCGCCCTGGCGCTGGTTGCCCACCAGCAGCCGCGCGCCTTGCGCCACCGCTTCGTTGACACGCGACTCGAAGAGACGGGCGGCGGCCTCGTCGATCACCGTGCCCATGTCGTTGCCAGGGTCGCGCGGATCGCCGTGTTTCCAGGCGTGGGTCTTTTGCACCACCTGCTCGGTGAAGCGCGCGGCCACGGAGTCGTGTACCAGCATCCGCTTGACGGCGGTGCAGCGTTGGCCTGAATTCTTGTACGAGCCTTGCACCGCCAGCGTCGAGGCCTCGTCGATGTCGGCGTCCTCCATCACGATGATCGGGTCGTTGCCGCCGAGCTCCAGCACCACCCGGCGGTAGCCGGCCTTGCCGGCGATGTACTTCCCGATCGCCACGCCGCCGGTGAAGGTGACCAGATCGACCCGCGCGTTGGTGATCAGCTCGTCGGCGATCTCAAGCGGATCGCCCGTCACCACGCTGAGCATTTCCGGCGGCAAGCCGGCCTGGTACAGGATGTCGGCGAAGAGGACCGCCGAGAACGGCACCTTCTCCGAGGGCTTGAGCACCATCCGGTTGTTGGTGGCGATGCTGGGCACCACCTTGTGCGCCACCTGGTTCATCGGGTGGTTGAACGGCGTGATCGCCGTGATCACGCCCAGCAGCGGCGAGCGCTGGGTATAGACGCGGCGCTTCCTGCCATGCGGCGTCAGGTCGCAGCTGAAGATCTGGCCGTCGTCCTTGAGCACTTCATTGGCGCCGAACAGCAGCACGTCGCTGACGCGTCCGGCCTCGTAGACCGCATCCTTCAGGCACAGGCCCGATTCGGCCGTGATGAGCTGCGCCACTTCATCCAGCCGCTCGCGCACGATCGCGGCGGCCTTGTTCAGGATGGCGGCGCGCTCATAGCGCGTGAGCTTCGGCTGGAACGCATGCGCGGCGTCGAAGGCCTGCCGAACTTCTTCCAGCGTGGCCTTGGGCACCGTGCCGATGCGCCCGGACGTGTAGGGGTTGAACACCTCGATCGCCCGCGCGCCGTCGCGCCCCGCGCCGACCTTCTTGCCGGCGATGCGCATCGCGTCCAGCGCGTGGTCCCGGATGAATTCGCCGATGTCGCTCATGCTGCGATCTCCCGCCTCACATTGAATCCAGGCGTGCGGGGCATTTCGTTCCACTGTGTTGGCACGGCCGGCGGCCGGGGTGGGCCGTTCTCCGGTCACGCTCGCGGGCGAATGGATCGGTTCGCGACCACCTGGGCGTCAACGAGACATGGGCACGCCTGCTCTGGGGCGACCGCGAATGGACCTGCGCCCGACCCACCCCGACCACCGGCCGGCTCGTGGTGTGGTTGGCGCGCCGCGCGCGGGCCGAGGGAGTTCGCCGGCGTTCGTGTTCTCCGAGCGCCGAATTCGCAACTTGAGGCTGGTGGTCGGGGTGGCCGGGCGCAGGTCCATTCGCGGTCGCCCCAGAGATTGCGGGCCAGCCAAGGTGTTGACGCCCTCGCGTAGGCGTCGTCGGGATGGCGCCCGCGAGCGTGACCGGAGAACGGCCATCCCGGCCGCCGGCCTCCGCCCGGGTCTCCGAACGCAACAGCAGGCTTGCGCGCCGACCCCTGGATTGCGGGTCAAGCCCGCAATGACAGTTTCTACTGGGCATAGTTCAACGCCAGGTCGAACGCGTCAAAGTTGCGCAGCCTGCGGCTCGTGTCCAGGCCCGGCAGCTTGCGGTTCAGGACCAGGGGGACCCGTTGTTCGCTGATGCCGCCGTGCGAGCGCAGCGGCGCGTCCAGGCCCGACAGGTCGTGCCGGGCCACCGACGTGCCGATGACGGTGAAGCGCTCCGACACGCAGACGATGTCGCCGATGCGGTCCGGCGGCAATTCGAAACGCCGCGCCGCTTCTTCGCGCGTGAACACCGCTTCCATGCCCTTGACCTGCTGCAGCTCGTTGACCAGCGTGCGCGGTTCGATATCGGCCGGCAGGTAGATGGTGGCGAAGGAGCCGAGCGCGCCGTGATGGACCACGTAAGGGTCGGTGATCGGCAGGATCACCCGTGCCTTGCCCGGGCCCAATCGCGCGTCGCACCAGTCCTGCAGGTAGATCACGTCAGGCTGGCCGTTCATCGCCACCTTGGCGTTCATGCCGTGGTCGGCGGTGAGCGCGATCACGCAGCCCATCTCCTCCAGCTGGGCCAGGTAGCCGTCCATCATGGCGTAGAACGAATTGGCGCCGGCGGTGCCGGGCGCGTGCTTGTGCTGCACGTAGTCGGTGGTGGACAGGTACATCACGTCGGGCCGGCGCTGCTGCATCAGTTTCACGCCGGCGGCGAAGACGAATTCGGACAGCTCGGCGCTGTAGACACTGGGCACCGGCATGCCGACCAGAGCCAGCACTTCGGCGATGCCGTTTTCGGCCAGCGTCACTTCGTTGGACTTCTCCGACGAAAAACAGATGCCCTTCATCTGGTGTCCCAGCAGCCGGCGCAACTTGTCCTTGGCCGTGATCACCGCCACCGACTTGCCGGCGTCGGCCAGCGCCGCCAGCAGCGTGGGGGCGCGCAGCCACTTCGGGTCGTTCATCATGACCTCGGTGCCGCTGGCCATGTCGAACAGGTAGTTGCCGCAGATACCGTGCACCGAAGGCGGGGCGCCGGTCACGATCGACAGGTTGTTCGGGTTGGTGAAGCTGGGCACCACGCAGTCGGCGATCAGCCCGGCGCCGTCGGCGAGCGTGCGCTTGAGCCAGGGCATGTGGCCGGTGGCGACGGCCTGCGCCAGGTAGTCGGGCTCGCAGCCGTCGACGCACACCACCACCGTCGGCGCGGCGGGCAACTTGTAACTGCGGCTATTGACGTTCAGCACGGCCGGCCTTCGTAGTCTTCGCGGCGCCGGCGCGCTCCTGCGCGCGCGACTGCCGGCGCAAATCGTTTTCGATGGTGCGCTCCTTGCTGTCCATCACGTGGTCGAACATCGCCTTGCCCGCCGCATCCGGGTCGCCGGAGGCGATGGCCTTGATGATCTGCCGGTGCTCGCTGGCCGAGATCGGCAGCAGCCAGCCGTCGGCAAGGTTCAGGCGGCGAAACAGCGACAGCTCCTTGATCAACTTGCGATAGATCGCGGTGAGCTTGCCGTTGCCCGACATCTCCACCAGACGGTCGTGGAACTTCAGGTTCAGCAGGTGGTAGTTGTAGGCGTCGTCGGCCTTCACCGCCTTCTCCATCGAGTCGACCAGCGCCTTGACTTCCTTCAATTGCGCGGGCGTGATGTCCTTGGCCAGCTTGCGGCCCACCAGTTCGTCCATCGCGGCGCGCAGGTCGAAGATTTCCACCGCCTCGTCGATCGGGATGTCGCGCACGAACACGCCGCGGTTCTTCTCGTTGCGTACCAGCCCCGCTTCCTCGAGCATGCGGAAGGCTTCGCGCACCGGGCCGCGCGAGACGCCCATGTTCTGCGCCAGCGTCGCTTCGATCAATTTGGTGCCGGGCGCGTATTCGCCCTGAAGGATCGCGCGCTCGATTTCCTGCTGCACCACGTTGGTCAGCGAGCTGCTTTGCAGCAGCGCGATGGTGGGATGTAGCAGCGCATTCATGCCCCGCATTAGAGCAGCATCCGGCGGATTGTCAACAATCTGCAAAAAACAATTGACAACAATTGGAGCCCAGCGTTAAATGAATCCGAAGCTGTGTGCGTTCGGGGAGGCAAGAAGAAAGCGCAGTTGTCATGGCGCGGTCACCAGCGGGCCGCAGCATCGAAATCTTTTGCCCTTGAGGAGTTCCCATGCGAGTGTCTATCGTCATCAAGTCGGTCCTGCTGGCGGGCCTCGCGGCCTTCGCGGCGGCGGCCCTGGCCCAGAAAACCCAGTTGCTGGTCTACACAGCGCTGGAAACCGACCAGATCAAAGCCTATGCCGACGGCTTCAACAAGTTCTATCCCGACATCGAGATCAAGTGGGTGCGCGACTCCACCGGCGTGATCACGGCCAAATTGCTGGCCGAGAAGTCCAATCCGCAGGCCGACGTGGTGATGGGCGTGGCCGCATCGAGCCTGGCGCTGCTGGACAAGCAGGGCATGCTGGAGCCCTATGCGCCGCTGAACCTGGACGCGATCATGAGCCAGTACCGCGACAAGCGGAAGGTGCCGGCCTGGTTCGGCATGGACGTGTGGGGCGCCACCGTCTGCTTCAACACGGTGGAAGCACAGAAGAAGAACCTGCCCAAGCCGGAAACCTGGAAGGACCTGGCCAAGCCGATCTACAAGGGCCAGATCGTGATGCCCAACCCGGCATCCAGCGGCACCGGCTATTTCGACGTGACGGCCTGGCTCACGATGTTCGGCGACGACAAGGGCAACGGCGGCGGCTGGAAGTACATGGACGGCCTGCACGAGAACATCGCGCAGTACACGCACTCCGGCTCCAAGCCCTGCAACATGGCGGCCTCCGGCGAGTACGTGATGGGCATCTCGTTCGAGTACCGCGGCAACAGCAACAAGGCCAAGGGCGCGCCGATCGACCTGGTGTTCCCGAAGGAAGGGCTGGGCTGGGACCTGGAAGCCTTCGGCATCCACAAGGGGACCAAGCACCTCGACGCCGCGAAGAAGCTGGCCGACTGGGCTTCCAGCAAGGACGCGATGCTGCTGTACGGCAAGAACTTCGCGATCACCGCGCAGCCCGGCATCGCACCGCCGCTGGCCAACGTGCCCAAGGACTACGAGGCGCGGCTGGTCAAGATGGACTTCGGCTGGGCCGCCGACAACCGCGAGCGCATCCTGGCCGAATGGATCAAGCGCTACGACAGCAAAACTGAAAAGCGCTAGCGCGAAGGATGATCCGAGGGTGACCCAGCAACTCTCTCTCGAGCTCCGCCATATCCGCAAGGACTTTGGCGGCTTCTCCGCCCTGCAGGACATCAACCTGGGCATCCGCCAGGGCGAGTTCGTCTGCTTCCTCGGGCCGTCGGGCTGCGGCAAGACCACCTTGCTGCGCGTCATCGCCGGGCTCGAGGTGCAGACCTCGGGCGAGGTGTGGCAGCGCGGGCCGGACGGCGCGTTGCGCGACATCTCGCGCCTGCCGCCGGCGCAGCGCGATTACGGCATCGTGTTCCAGAGCTATGCGCTGTTCCCCAACCTGAGCGTGGCCGACAACGTCGCCTATGGGCTGGTGAACCGCAAGACGGCGCGCGCCGAGATCCAGCGGCGCGTCATCGAGCTGGTCAAATTGGTGGGCCTGCCGGGCAGCGAAGGCAAATACCCTTCGCAGCTCTCCGGTGGCCAGCAGCAGCGCATCGCCCTGGCGCGCGCGCTGGCGACCTCTCCGGGCTTGCTGCTGCTGGATGAGCCGCTGTCGGCGCTCGACGCGCTGGAGCGCGTGCGGCTGCGGCAGGAAATCCGCGCGCTGCAGCAGAAGGTCGGCGTCACCACCATCATGGTCACGCACGACCAGGAAGAGGCACTGTCGGTGGCCGACCGCATCGTGGTGATGAACCACGGCGTGATCGAGCAGGTCGGCACGCCCCTGGACATCTACCGCGAGCCGGCATCGCCGTTCGTCGCCGACTTCGTGGGCAAGGTCAACGCGCTGCCGGCACGCGTCGCGGCCGGGGAACTGCGATTCGGCAGCCTGTGCATTCCGTGGGAAGGCGCGGACCGCGAAGCGCGGGTCTACCTGCGGCCGGAGGACGTATTGGCGCGGCCGATCGCCGACGGCGACGCCCACGTGTTCGACGCCAGCATCGAGAAGATCGAGTTCCTCGGCTCCTACTGCCATGTGCGGGTGGCATCACCGGCGCTGGACGCCAACAAGCTCACGGTGTACCTGTCGCTGAACTTCCTGTCGGAGCAGTCGCTCGAAGTCGGCTCGCCGCTCAAGCTCAAGCTCCTGCCCGAGCGCATCAAGGTGTTCTGATGGCTGCGGTGCTGCCTGCTGTCGTCGCGGCGCCGGTGCGGCAGTCGGCCCACTGGACCGACCGCATCGCGCAGCTCGCGCTGCTGCTGGTCGCATTGACGCTGGTGGCCTTCCTGGCGTTGCCGTTGCTCACCATCCTCCTGCAGGCCTTGCAGGGCAAGGAAGGACAGTTCGTCGGCCTCGCGAATTTCATCGACTACGCCAGGAACCCGTCGCTGTTGGGGAGCCTGTGGAACAGCCTGTGGGTTTCGGCGACCGTCACTGCCATCGCGCTCCCGCTGGCCTTCGGCTTCGCCTATGCGCTCACGCGCTCCTGCATGCCGCTCAAGCCCCTGTTTCGCGGCATCACGCTGATCCCGTTGCTGGCGCCTTCGTTGCTGGCGGCGATTTCCCTGATCTACTGGTTCGGCAACCAGGGCGTGTTCAAGGGCTGGATGAACAGCCTGGGCATCCACGAGATTTATGGCTCGACCGGCATCGTGGTGGCCGAGTGCTTCGCGGTGTTTCCGCATGCGCTGATGATCCTGATCACCGCGCTGAGCCTGTCGGACGCGCGCCTGTACGAAGCCGCAGACGCGATGGGCACCAGCGCCGCGCGCAAGTTCTTCACCATCACCTTGCCGGGCGCCAAGTACGGGCTGATCTCGGCGGCGCTGGTCACCTTCACGCTGGTCATCACCGATTTCGGCATTCCCAAGGTGATCGGCGGCAGCTTCAACGTGCTGGCGACCGACGTCTTCAAGCTGGTGATCGGCCAGCAGGATTTCGCCAAGGGCGCGGTGGTGGCGATCCTGCTGCTGGCACCGGCGCTGATCACCTTCGGCGTGGACGGCTACGTGAGCCGCCGGCAGACCGCGATGTTGACCGCCCGTGCCGTGCCTTATCGGCCCAAGCCCTCGCCGCGCTACGACGCCGCGATGACGATCTACTGCTCGCTCATCGCCTTCCTGGTGCTGGCGATGCTGGGCATGGCGATCTTCGCCTCGTTCGCCAGCTTCTGGCCCTACAACCTGACGCCCAGCCTGCGCCACTATGTGCTGGGACTGGTCGACGCCGAAGTGAGCGTCGGTTTCATCAACAGCCTGAAGATGGCGGCCGGCACCGCGGTGTTCGGCACCGCGCTGGTGTTCTGCAGCGCCTACCTGCTGGAAAAAACCAAGGGCGCGCCGGGCCTGCGCGGCATCGTGCGGCTGCTGTCGATGCTGCCCATGGCCGTGCCGGGCCTGGTGCTGGGCCTGGGCTACATCTTCTTCTTCAACGAGCCCAAGAATCCGCTCAACGGCCTGTACCACACAGTGGCGCTGCTCACGCTGTGCACCATCGTCCACTTCTACACCACCGGCCACCTGACGGCGGTGACGGCGTTGAAGGCATTGGACAGCGAATTCGAGGCCGTCAGCGCGTCGCTCAAGGTGCCATTCTTCAAGACTTTCTGGCGGGTGACGCTGCCGATCTGCACGCCCGCGCTGGTGGACATCGCACGCTATTTCTTCATCAACGCCATGACGACGATTTCGGCGGTGGTGTTCCTGTACTCGCCGGAAACCAAGGTGGCCTCGATCGCCATCCTCAACCTCGACGAAGCCGGCGAGATCGGCGCCGCCGCCGCCATGGCCGTGCTGATCGGCGCGGCCTCGGCCACGGCGACGCTGGTCTTCATGGCTATCGCCTGGTGGGTCAACCGGCGAACGCAAGCATGGCGCACGACCGCGAACTAGGAAGCCAAGACATGGACAGAGACAAGATCCTCCTCACTCCCGGCCCGCTCACCACCACGCTGCGCACCAAGCTCGCGATGCTGCGCGACTGGGGTTCCTGGGACAGCGACTTCAACGAAGTGACGGCGCGCCTGCGGCGCAGCCTGCTGAAAGTCATCCGCGGCGAGGACACGCATGTGGTGGTGCCATTGCAAGGCAGCGGCACGTTCAGCGTCGAGGCGGCGGTGGCCACGCTGGTGCCGCGCGACGGCCATGTGCTGGTGCTGGACAACGGCGCCTACTGCAAGCGCGCCGCCAAGCTCACTTCGCTGATGGGTCGCACCTGCACGGTGATGGGGTTCGATGAAGCGGCGCAAGTGTCGCCGGCGGCGCTGGAAGAAAAACTGGGCACCGACAAGACCATCTCCCATGTCGTCCTCATCCATTGCGAAACCGGCGCCGGCGTCTGGAACCCGCTGCAGGCGGTGGCCGATGTCTGCGCCAGGCACGGCAAGGGCCTGATCGTCGATGCGATGAGCTCGTTCGGCGCGCTGCCGATCGATGCGCGCGAGACCCGTTTCGACGCCCTGGTGGCGGCCAGCGGCAAGTGCCTGGAGGGCGTGCCCGGCATGGGTTTCGTCTTCATCCGCAAGGCGATCCTGGAGAGCTGCGCCGGCCGCAGCCAGTCGCTGGCGATGGACCTGC
>JAQGMS010000288.1 GCA_028292245.1 Ramlibacter sp. | reverse complement strand
CCTTCTTCGGTTCGTCATCATGATTTGTCTCCTCGGAATCCCAGGTAGCAAAACTCCCTTACCAGCGGAGTGCGGCCGTGTGCACGGGCGCATCCCACAGTGACTTCATCTCTTCATCCATCATCGTGACCGTGAGTGAGGCCCCGGCCATCTCCAAAGCAGTCGTGTAGTTGCCCACCAGCGAGCGCGCCACTTTCAAGCCCTGCTTTTCGAGCAACTGGCTCGCGTTGTGGTACAGCAGGTAGAGCTCGATCAGCGGCGTGCCGCCGAAGCCGTTGACGTGCAGCAGCACCTGCGAGCCGGCCTTGGGCTTCAGGTCGCCCAGGATGGCCGCCATCAGTTCGTCCACCAGCTCGCGGGCCGGCCGCACCGGCCCGCGCCGGCGTCCCGGTTCGCCGTGGATGCCGACGCCGAATTCCATCTCGTTGTCGGCGATGTCGAAGGTGGCGCGCCCCGCCGCGGGTACCGTGCAGCTGGTGAACGCCACGCCCATCGACGCGGTGCGGCTGTTGACGCGGTCGCCCAGCACCTTGCACTGGTCCAGGCTGGCCCCGGCTTCGGCGGCGGCGCCCACGAGTTTTTCGACGATCATCGTGCCGGCCACGCCGCGACGTCCGGTGCCGTGGGTCGAGCGTTCCACCGCGACGTCGTCGTTGACCAGCACCGTGGCGCAGGGCTGCTGCATCATCTCGGCGGCCATCTGGAAATTCATCACATCGCCGGCGTAGTTCTTGACGATGAACAGCACGCCCATGCCGCGGTCCACGGCCGACGCGGCGGCGAGCATCTGGTCGGGCGTCGGCGAGGTGAACACCTGGCCGGGGCAGGCCGCGTCGAGCATGCCCTTGCCGATGAAGCCGCAGTGCAGCGGCTCGTGGCCGGAACCGCCGCCGGAGATCAGTGCGACCTTGCGCTGCGGCAAATCCTTGCGCGTCACGTAGGTCGGGTCCAGGTGCAACGCGATCAGGTCGCTGTGCGCGGCGGCCATGCCTTGCAGCGACTCGGTGAGGAGCTGCTCGACGTCGTTGACGAATTTTTTCATGAATACTCCGGATGCTTCAAGCAGTCAACATGTCGCAGACGGCGAACACCGCCACCTGGCTGGTCTTCGCGCCCGGGTCGATATGCCCGAGGGCCCGCTCGCCCAGGAAGTGCGCCCGGCCCTTGGTCGCGATCATGTCGCGGGTGGCGAGCATGTTCAGCTCGGCCTCCTCCTTCAGCCGCGCGCACAGCGCGTCGCGGTTGCCGCCCTCGTCGGCCAGCCGCAGCAGCAGCCGCGACACCGGGATCAGCACGTCCAGCATGGTCTTGTCGCCCAGGTCGGCCTTGCCGCGGCTCTTGATGGCGTCCACGCCGGCGGCCAGGGCGCGTGCGAAGTGCTTGCCGTCCGGCTCGGCGATGCCTTCCAGTTCACGGCCCATCGAGATGAAGAAACTGCCGATCAGCGGGCCGGATGCGCCACCGATGGTGCTGAGCAATTTCATGCCGATGCGGTTGAACGCGGTGGCCGGCGACAGCGCCAGCAGTTCGGGTTTCAGCGCGGCGATGGCCTCGCAGCCGCGCCGCACGTTGATGAAGTGGTCGCCGTCGCCGATGGCGCGGTCCAGCGATTCGATGTGCTGCTCGTTGGCCAGGATCGCGGCTTGCACGGCCTCCACGGCGGCGATGATGTCTTGAGTGTTCATGAGGTGGGTCTCGTAGTGAATGGGTTCTCACGCCGGCAAGCGCTGGCCGGCCTGGTCGAACAGCAGCCGCTGCCCGGGCGGAAAGTGCAGCCGGATGCGGCTTTGCGGATGGGGCGCGACGTCCAGCAGCAGGCGCGCGCGCACTTCGACGCCCGCGTATTCGGCGATGACGTGGTGCTTGAGCAGCGACGACTCGACGACCGTGCATTCGAAGCCTTCGCCCGCGCCGGCCAGCTCGACGTCCTCGGGCCGGATACCCACGCTGGCCGCCGCCGCCGGATGCTGGCCGAAGAACCAGTCGGCCGGCAGCACGTTGATCGGCGGCGAGCCCAGCCGCTGCGCGACCTGCACCGACACCGGCGCCTCGTAGATTTCCTCGGGCGTGCCGACTTGCTGGATGCGGCCGCCCTCCAGGATGGCGATGCGGTCGGCCAGCGTCGTGGCCTCCACCTGGTCGTGCGTCACGTAGACGACGGTGGCGCCGCTCTGGCGCTGGATGCGCTTGAGTTCCACCCGCAATTCCTCGCGCAGCTTCGCGTCCAGGGACGACAGCGGCTCGTCCATCAGGTAGACACGCGGTTCGCGCACCAGGGCGCGGCCGATGGCCACGCGCTGCATCTCGCCGCCCGACAGCGCCGTGGCCTTGCTGCGCAACTTGCTCTCGATGTGCAAGGTGGCGGCGACGCGCTCGACGCGCTGGCGGACCTCGGCTTCGGGCATGCGGCGCATCGGCGCGCGCAGGGGAAACGCCAGGTTGTCGAACACCGTCAGGTGCGGGTAGAGCGAATACTGCTGGAACACGAAGGCGCAGTCGCGCTGGGCCGGTGCCGCCGCCGTGACGTCCTGGCCGTTCATGCGCACCAGGCCGGCGTCGGGGTTCTCCAGCCCGGCGATGACACGCAGCGTGGTGGTCTTGCCGGCGCCGCTCGGGCCCAGCAGGACAAAGAATTCGCCGTCGCCGATTTCCAATTGCACGTCGGACAGCGCGGTGGTCTCGCCGAAGTTCTTGGTGATGCCTTGAAGTGAAATGCTAGCCATGGCGCATGCTCGGTTGGTGGGCGATGGTGGTGACGCTGGGCAGCAGCAGCTCGGTCGCCGCGTCGAACAGCACGACGTGCCGGGTGTCGAAATCCAGGCCGACCCGCTCTTCCAGCACCGGGCGGGCGGACTTGTCGGCCAGCACTTTCACCGGGCCGGCTTCGGTCTGCACTTCGGCCACCCAGTGCGAGCCGAAGTACTCGACGTGCTGCACGCGTCCGCCCAAGGCGCCCTGGTCGGCACCGAGCAGCCGCACGTGCTCGGGCCGAACGCCCAGGACGACCGCAGCGGCAGCGGCTTCGGTGGCGGGCACCGCGATATTGCGGCGCGCCATCCGCACCTGGTTGTCACCGCGGGCGACCGGCGCCTCGACATTCAGCAGGTTCATCGGCGGGCGGCCGATGAATTTGGCGACGAACAGGCAGGACGGGAAGCTGTAGATGCCGTGCGGGTCGTCGGCCTGCAGGATCTCGCCCTGGTTCATCACCACGATATGGTCGGCCAGCGCCATCGCCTCGTTCTGGTCGTGCGTGACGAACACGGTGGTGGTCTTGAGCCGGTCGTGCAATTTGCGCAGTTCCACGCACATCAGCTCGCGGAACTCGGCGTCCAGCGTGCCCAGCGGCTCGTCCATCAGGAAGGCCTTGGGCTGCCGGACGATGGCGCGGCCCAGCGCAACACGCTGGCGGTCGCCGCCGGCCAGGCCGGTGACGCGGGAATCGAGCAGGTGCTCGATGCGCAGGATCGCGGCGACCTCTTCCACGCGGCGGTGGATCTCGGCGCGTGGCACGCCCTCGTTGCGCAGCGGAAACTCCAGGTTGCCGCGCACGCCCATGTGCGGGTACAGCGCGAACAGCTGGAACACCATCGCGATGTCGCGCTCGCGCGGCCGCAGGTAGGTGACGTCCTGGCCGTCCAGCGTGATGGTGCCGCCGGTGGGGTACTCCAGGCCGGCGATCATCCGCAGCGTGGTGGTCTTGCCGCAGCCCGAGGGGCCGAGCAGCACGACGAACTTGCCGCTTTCGAGCACCAGCGAGGAGCCGCGCACCGCCGTGAAGTCGGCAAAGCGCTTTTGCAGGTTCTGGATTCTGATCTCGGACATCTCAATTTCCTTGGGGCAGCTTGCCCGCGATCGAATAGCCGATCACGCCGGCGAGCAGCACGGTAAAACCGTAGCTGTAGACCTCGATGGCCCAGGGCTGCATCAGCATCACCAAGCCCAGCCCGATCAGGGATGAGGTGGCGACCTCCCAGGGAGCGCGGCGCAGCCAGCGCGAGATTGGTTTGCGGGTGGTCATTTGCGGATCGCTCCGAAGGTCACGCCGCGCAGCAGGTGCTTGCGCAGCAGCACGGTGAACACCAGCACCGGCAGCAGGAACAGCGTGGTGCCGGCCGCCATCGCGGGCCAGTCGAGGCCGCCCTCGCCGATGATGGTGGGGATGAAGGGCGGCGAGGTCTGCGCGGTGCCGCTGGTGAGCAACAGCGCGAAGGCGTACTCGTTCCAGGCGAAGATCAGGCAGAAGATCGACGTGGTGGCGATGCCGGTGGCCGCCTGCGGCAGCACCACCTTCAGGAAGGCCTGCCAGCGGGTGTAGCCATCGACCATCGCCGCCTCTTCGTACTCGCGTGGGATCTCGTCCATGAAGCCCTTGAGCAGCCACACCGCCAGCGACAGGTTCACCACCGTGTACAGCAGGATCAGGCCCAGGTGCGTGTCGTTCAGCCCGAGGTTGCGGAACATCAGGTAGATCGGGATGGCCACGGCGATGGGCGGCATCATCCGCGTCGACAGGATGAAGAACAGCCAGTCGTCCTTGCCCGGCACCCGGAAGCGCGAGAAGGCATAGGCGGCCAGCGTGCCCAGCACCACCGACAGCAGCGTCGAGCCGAAACCGATCAGCAGCGAGTTCATGTACCGGTCGGAGAAGCGCGAGGGACCGGCGAGGATCATCTGCTGCTCGCGCACCAGGCTTTCGTACCAGCTCGTGGCCGGCGGCAGCGCCTTCAGCTCTTCGGCGCCGACCCGCGAGCGCGTGGTGAACAGGTTGACGTAGCCGATCAGCGACGGCTGGGCGATCACCTTGGGCGGGTAGGCGATCGCATCTTCCGGCGTGCGGAAGCTGGTCATGAATATCCATGCCAGCGGGACCAGCGAGATCACCGCGTAGGAGATCACGACGATGCCGGCGAACCACTTCGCGAGCGAGGTCGGTTCCAGCGGGCTGTGGGGTACGGTTCTCATCGCTGTTTCACCTTGTCAAGGAAGCGCACAGTCACCAGCGACATGCCGTAGATGGCCACGAACAGGATGATCGCGAACGCCGAGCTGTAGCCGGTACGCCATTTCTCGAAGGCCTCGCGCTTCAGGTGGATCGAGGCCAGCTCGGTCACCGAGCCCGGCCCGCCGTTGGTGAGGTTGTCCACCAGGTCGAACATCTTGAAGTTCTCGATCGAGCGGAACAGCAGCGCCAGGATGATGAAAGGCATCACCATCGGCAGCGTGATGCGCCAGAACTTGGTCCACTCCGAGGCGCGGTCGATCTCGGCGGCTTCGTACAGGTACGACGGGATCGAGCGCAGGCCGGCCAGCAGCAGCAGCATCACGTAGGGCGTCCACATCCAGGTGTCCACCAGCACGATCGCCCAGGGTGAGAGCTGCGTGTCGCCCAGCATGGTGAAGTTGCCGCTGCTCCCGAGAAAGCGCGCGATGGCGTTGAAGATGCCGTACTGCGGTTCGAAGAAGTACTTCCAGAAGGTGCCGACCACGGCGGGCGCCAGCATCATGGGCAGCAGGATCGCGGTGCTCCAGAAACTGTGCGACTTGAACTTGCGGTTCAGCAGCAGGGCCAGCCCGAAGCCCAGGAGCAGTTGCAAGGCGATCGACGAGCACAGGAAGTGCGCGGTGGTGCGCATGTTCTCCCAGATCGCCTCGTCGTTGAGGACGCGCCGGTAGTTGGAGATGCCCAGCCACTCGATCGGCGCATTGGGCCGGTTGGCCCGGAAGTTGGTGAACGACAGGTAGATCGTCCACAGCAACGGAAAGATGTTGAAGGCCAGCAGCAGCAAGATGGTGGGGCCGACGAAGAGCCAGGCCAGCGCCCGGTCCGACAGGCCCTGGCGGGCCAGCAGGGGGCGATGGCCCGACACGGGAGCCGAAGCCCGATGAATGGCACTCACCGGCTTCGGAAGATTCGCGGCGGGAACAGCCGTTGCCGGCTGCGCCCACTGCGTGAAGACTCTGGGTTTCACTTGAGTTCCCGGTACTGCGTGGGTTACTTGATCTTCCCGTCTTCCTTGAAGACTTCGGTCCAGTCCTTCAGCAGCGCGTCGAGCGCCGTGTTCGGGGTGCCCTTGCCGGCGACCACGTAGTCATGCACGCGGTTCTGCATGGCCAGCAGCAACTGGGCGTAGGCGGGCTCGGCCCAGAAGTCCTTGACCATCTTCATGGAGTCGAGGAACACCTTGGCGTAGGGCGTGCTGGTCTCGAAGCCGGGCGACTCGAGGATCGACTTCAGGCAGGTGAAGCCGCCGCCGTCCCACCACTTCTTCTGCACCGAAGGTTGCGCGAACCACTTCATGTACTGCAGCGCCATCTCCTTCTTGTCGGAGTACTGCACCACCGAGATGCCCTGGCCGCCGAGCTGCGCGAACTGCTTGTCGCCCTTGGGGATCGGGAAGAAGCCGGTCTTCTCGCCGCCCACGGCCGGATCCTTGGAGATGCCGGGGAAGAACGCGATGAAGTTCATCTGCATCGCCACCTGGCCCGACTTGTAGGCGTCCAGGTCTTCGGTCATGTAGGCGTTGCTGTGGCCGGGCGGCGTCACGGTGTCATACAGCTCCTTGTAGAGCTTCAGGCCCTTCACGGCGCCGGGGCCGTTGATGTAGCCCTTCATGTCGTACGGCTTGGCCGGGTTGTCGTAGTTCATGCCGTAGGCGTACATGGTGTTGGTCACGCCCATGGTGATGCCTTCGGAACCGCGCTCGGTGTACAGCGCCGCGCCGTAGACCTTCTTGCCGTCGATCAGCCGGTTCTGGAAGAACTGGCCGACCTGCTTGAACTCGTCCCAGGTCTTCGGCGGTGCGAGGTCGCGGCCGTACTTCGCCTTGAATTCGGTTTGCAGCGCCGGACGGGCGAACCAGTCCTTGCGATACGTGAAGGCGACTGCGTCGCCCATTGCCGGCAGCGCCCAGTAGTTCTTCGTGCCCTTGGGCCAGGTCGAATAGCCTTCGACGGTGGCCGGCATGAAGTCGGCCATCTTGATCGCGTTCTTGTCGAAGAAGTCGTTCAGCTTGACGTAGTGGCCTTCGGTGGCCGCCGAGCCGATCCACTGGCTGTCGCCGATCAGCAGGTCGCACAGCTTGCCCTTGGAGTTGAGCTCGTTGAGCATGCGTTGCGCGAAGTTCGGCCACGGCACGAACTCGTACTTCATCTGGATGCCGGTCTTGGCGGTGAAGTCCTTCGACAGTTCCACCAGCGCGTTCGCCGGGTCCCAGGCGGCCCAGCACAGCGTCAACTGCTTGTCCTGCGCTTGCGCGCCCATGGCCGCGACGCCCAATGCCACGCCGGCCGCGAGCCGCCAAAGGTTTGATTTGAACTTGCTCATGTGTTCGTCTCCATATCGCTCGCGTGGCGCTGCCACGCAGGGGTTGCATGAATGGAGGCGGCTTGCGGCTGCCCCCGTCTTGGTTCGGCATCACGCCGATCAGCCCACTGCCCGCGGCCCGCAGCTAGAACAACACGCGCCAGGTCGACTGAACTTGTCTGATGTGATTGATGTTAATTACATCATTTAATACATCAATCAAGACAAACCCTAATACAGAGGCATTCCGGCGTAGCCGATTGGAATTGCGGTAGATTCAAGGCACAAGTGGGCAGGAAGATTGATTTATTTGGCCCGCACCGACAATCAGACAGACCATGGCCCTGACCATCACCCAGATCGCGGAAGCCGCCGGCGTCAGCACGGCCACGGTGGACCGCGTGCTGAACAACCGCCCCGGCGTCAACCCGGCGACGGTCGAGCGCGTGCGCGCGGTCATGCAGAACCTCGGCGCGGCCAGCCCGAGCCGCGGGCGCCCGCGCTCCACGCCCAACTATCGCTTCGCGTTCGTGCTGCCGGCGGCGCGACGCGGCTTTTTCGACATGGTGGACCGCGTCATCGCGCAGGCCGCCGGCGACTTCCGGCACCAGCACATCACCGAGATCACCCATCGCATACCCAGCACCGACGGCTCCGACTTCGCGCAGGAGCTGGGGCGGTTGACCGACCTCGACGGCATCGCGCTGCTGGCGCCCGACGTCCCGCAGGCCAAGCTGGCGATCAACGAACTGGTGCGAAGCGGCGTGCACGTGGTCACGCTTTTCTCCGACGTGCCGGGGTCGCTGCGCGAGACCTTTGTCGGCGCGGACAACCGCGCGGCCGGGCGCACCGCGGGGGTGCTGCTGGGCCGCTGCCTGCCGCGCACCGGCGCCGGCCGCTGCGCCATGCTGTCGCCCGCCACCCGTTTCGCGTCCGAGATCGACCGGCGCATCGGCTTCACCCAGGTGATGGAGGAGCGCTTTCCCAAGGCCCGGCTGCTGCAGTTGCACGACCTGCCCGAGTCGGAGGACCAGGCCTACAGCTTCGCCAAACGTTACCTCGACCCCGCCCAGACCGACGGCATGCTGCACGCCCTGTACAACATCGGCCCGGGCTCGCACGGGGTCAGCCGCGCCCTGCAGGAATTCGGCTACGACAGCTCGCTGGGGTTCGTGGTGCACGACCTGCTGGAGATGCACCGCTCGCTGCTGGTGGCCAATGTCGTTTCCTACGTGCTGCAGCAGGATGTGTACTACGCCATCATGACCGCCGCCAAGGTGCTGCGGCTGCTGTGCGAGGAGGTGCGAGGCGCGCTGGCCGTGAGCAACCCGCGCATCGAGATCATCACGGCGGAGAACCTGGCCTGACAGGCAAAACCCCGGGTGACAGAGGCCTGCCCGGTGACCATAATCAGCCACAACCCAACCCGCGGCGATGAAGAAATTCAGCAACCTCCCCAGTGACCTCGTGTATGAAAGCATGCTGGGATTCGCGGCGGCCCATGCGCGGCTGGTCAACGTCCACCTGGACCCGCTGTTCGTCACCCGCAAGAACCCCAACCGATCCAAGGTGGCGCTGATCTCCGGCGGCGGCTCCGGCCACGAGCCGCTGCACACCGGATTCGTCGGCGTCGGCATGCTCGATGCGGCCTGTCCGGGCCAGGTGTTCACCTCGCCCACGCCCAACCAGATGCTGGCCGCGGCCAAGGCCGTGGGCAGCGACGCCGGCGTGCTGTTCATCGTGAAGAACTACGCCGGCGACGTGATGAACTTCCAGATGGCCATGGACATGATGGACCTCGAATTCGCGTCCGTGCTGGTCAACGACGACGTGTCGTTCGACGCCGGCGCCCACACCGCCGGCCGCCGCGGCGTCGCCGGGACGCTGGTGGTCGAAAAAATCGTGGGCGCCGCCGCCGAGCGCGGCGATGACCTGGCCGCCTGCAAGCGGCTGGGCGACCAGGTGAACGGGCGCACCGCGTCGATGGGCGTGGCCTTCACCAGCTGCACGGTGCCCGAAGCGGGTGTCGCCACTTTCGAGATCGGCCCCCAGGAAATGGAAATCGGTGTCGGCATCCACGGCGAGCCCGGCCGCCGGCGCGCGGCGTTCGAGCCGGCCGGCGCCATCGTTGCCGAATTGATGGCCGCGATCCTGAAAGACCTGGCGCCCAGGAAGGGGCAGGAAGTCCTGCTGCACGTCAACGGCCTGGGCGGCACGCCGCTGATGGAGCTGTACCTGCTGTACCAGCTGGCGAACGAACACCTGGGCAGCGCCGGCCTGGTGCCGGTGCGCTCGCTGGTGGGCAACTACACCACCTCGCTGGAGATGGCGGGCGCATCGCTGACGGTGACGCTGCTCAGCGAAGAGATGAAGGCGCTGTGGGACGCGCCGGTGGTGACGCCGTCCTTGCGCTGGTAGCGCTCAGCCCGCCGCCATGAAGCCGAGGTTGGCGGTGCCGAAGTTCGCCAGGTTCGGCATCACGCTGGCCTGGTCGCTGGCGGAAACACCGAACCAGCTCCCAAGCGTCGCGCCGAACTGGTCCACCGACAGCGCCGGCAGCAGCCGTCCCTGGCCGACATCGTCGACCCCGCCGTTGCCCAGCACCGGCGGCGTGCCGACGTAGGAGCCGCCCAGCACGCTGCCGCCCAACACGAAATGCATGCTGCCCCAGCCATGGTCGGAGCCGCTGGTGTTGCTGAGCAAGGTGCGGCCGAAATCCGACGCCGTGAAGGTGGTGACCTGGTTGGCCACGCCCAGGTCCACGGTGGACTGGTAGAACGCCGCCAGCGCGTCGCCGACGGTGGCCATCAGCGCGGGATGCGCCGACGCCAGGCTGTCGTGCGTGTCGAAGCCGCCGAGCGACACGAAGAACACCTGGCGCTTCGCGCCCAGGGCGTTGCGCGCCGCGATCATGCTGGCCACCATCTTGAGCTGGTCGCCCAGCGAGTTGCCGGCCGGGAACACCGTGTTCACGCTCACGCCGGAAAGCGCCGCCGTGAGCTGGTCGTTGGCGTCGATCGAGCGCTGCGAGACCCTCGCATATTCGCTTTCGAAGAGATGGGCATGCGGCGCGACCATCAGGTTCTGCAATGCCGTGGAGCACGCGGAGGAACCGAACAGCGGGCTCTTGATGCCGGCGACCGGGACCGAACCGGTGGTGGTCACCTGGTACTGCACCGCGCTCTTGCCCGAGAGGAACACGGCGTTGCCCGCCACGCTGACGCAACTGAACGTGGCGTTGCCGTTGCCCGAGGCGAACAGGTCGCCGATGCGCCCGCCCCAGCCCGACGCGGCGCCTTCGGGCGACGCGGCCTGCCAGTACGACTGCTGGTCGTTGTGCGAAAACAATTTGGGCGGCAGCAGCACCGACTTGTTGGTGTACTGGGTCTTGCTGGTCGGCTGCACCAGCGTGCCGACGTTCAGGACCACCGACATCTTGCCGGCCCCGAAGATCGGCAGCAGCGGCGCCAGCCCGGGTGCCAGGGCATATTGCTTGCCGCCGGCCGGCGGCACCGCCGGGTTGAGCACGGTGGCAGCGAGCGCCGAACGCGGCAGCGCGATGTTGCTGCGATAGCTGTTGTAGGTGTCCCAGCTCGCCTGGTCGTACGCGACCAGCGTGTTGGCGTAGTCGTTGCCGCCGTAGAGGAACACGCAGACCAGCGCCTTGTAGTCGGTGGCCGTCGCGGCGGCGGCCTCGCCCATCGCGGCCAGGCTGAGGGCCCAAGGCGTGGCGCCGGCCGCGAACGAGAGCGCCGCGCCGCGCCGCAGGAATGCCCGGCGCGAGGCGTTGTCCGGGGGAATGTCGCGAAAGTGGTTCATGCGGCTTCCCTCATTTCTGCACGATGTATTCGGGCGCGGCCATCACCAGCGTGAGGGCGGCATGGACCCGGTTGAGCTTGCCCGCATCGGTGACGACGTTGATCGAGTCGAGCGCGGTCTTCAGCGTGGCCAGCGTGCCGCTCGAGACCTGGTCGGCGGCGATCACCAGGTTGATCTCCGCCAGCAGCGCGGCCGAGTCCGTGGCCAGCGGCACCAGGCTCGACGTGTAGTCGGCGCGGGTGTCGCCGATGCCCGAGCCGCTCACCGCCTTCTGCATGAAGTTGACATAGCCCGCGATGGAGGATTCGGTGGTGATCTGCAGCTCGGGTGCGGCCAGCGCGGCGCTGGCGATCGGCGTATTCGGCGGCACATAGCCGGGCCGGAAGAAATTGAACACCGAGCCGGACCGCATCGGGCTTTGCCCGAGCTTGGTGGCCGGGTTCGAAAGATCGCCGACGCTCCAGCCGTCGGCTGCCGACACCGCGCCGAAGCCGCGGGCCCAGTTCAGGAAGCGCACCACCGGTTCGCGAACTTTTCCGAACGAAGCGCTCGAGAGGTTGACCGAGTCGCGCGCCTCGATGTCCAGGAGGATGGCGCGCAGCACCGCGCGCAGGTCACCGCGCACGCCGCTGCCGTTGTTGGCGAACACGGCGGCCACGCGGCCCACGTAAGGCGCGCTCGGATTGCTGGTGACCAGGCGCTGGATCAATTGCCTGCTGACGAAGGGGGGCAGGTTCGGATGCGCGAACAGGGTGTCCAGCGCCGTGTTGAGGCAGGTGACGGCGTCGGTTCCCACGGGGATGGTGGTGCCCAAAAAAGTCTTGCTGCCGGTTTCGTAGCGGCTGCCCACCTGCGCCATCGGGCGCCGGTGCACGTCCGGCGGCAGCGGCTGCGACAGGCCGCTGGTGTCGAGGTCCCAGCCGGTGAACACGCGCGCCAATTGGCTCACGTCGCTGGCGCCATAGGTCTCGGTGGCAGTGGGCGTGCCGTCCGGCTGCAGTTGCAGCAAGCCGATGGTGAACAATTGCATCAGCTCGCGCGCGTAGTTCTCGTCGGGCTGGCTGCCCAGAGAATTGGCCTTGGCGTTGCCGCGGTAGGTGAGGTAATAGCCCATGGCCGTGGAGAGCGTGACCTGGCCGAGCAAGGTGCGGTAGTTGCCGAAGGCATTGGCTTCCAGGATGTCGAGGTAGTTGCCGATGGCGAACTGGCGCCACGGCGTCGCGACGCCCAGCACCGAGACCACGCAGATTTCGGACAGCGCCAGCACCATGCGCTGGCGCAGCGGGTCGGTGCCCGAAATCAATTTGCGCCAGATCGTGTTGTCCAGGCCCACCGAGTTGTTGCGATAGGCCTCGTCGGTGTAGCCCTTGGCAACCAGCCAGTCGTAGTGGGCCTGGCTCACCGGCGCGGCGAACTGCGCGTCGATCCAGGTGGAATAGGTGCTGGCCTGCACGGCGGCCACCTGCGCCTTGTTGGCGCCCAGCGTGGCTTGCGCCAGGAAGCGCGCGGCCTCGGTCGCGCTGGCGGCGGCCACGGTGCAACCGGAGTCGACACGGCAACTGAAATCGCCCATGCTGCCCACCCGCAGCAAGGTGTAGTTGCTTACCGTCCCCAATACATAGACGTAGCCGTCCGCCACGCCGACGTAGTTCTGCGTTTCCGGGTAATAGCGATAGGTGTAAGGCGCGAAAAACAGGTTGGGCTGGTGGCTGGGGAAATATTGCGGGTACGCGGCCTCGGCCCAATCCATCAGCGCAGTCGGGTCCAGCGCCTGCGCCGCGAGCGCTCGCAGGGGTGCCCGTCCGATGAGGGTGAAGTTATCGACCGCGCTTTGCGGCGACTGCATCTGGGGCGGCAACCCAGGCTGGGTGCCGCCACCGCCGCCGCAGGCACTCAACGCCAGCGCCGCGCCCGCCGTCAGCGCGAATTGCGGCCAGGATGCTCCGTCCGAAACGATTTCGATCTGCTCCATCGCCCGCCACTCCTTTGACACCAGTTTGCACTCAACAGTGCGAAGCGCATGTCTGTTGACGGAGCGCGGTGTAAAGATATGTGTAGTTGTGTGCGCGATTTCACGCGGCGTCGCGCGGGCCCAGCGTGAAGTAGAACGTGGCCCCGCGATCGGGTGCCGATTCAGCCCAGATGCGCCCGCCGTGCCGCGTGATGATCCGGTGCGCGAGGGCCAACCCGATCCCGGTGCCTTCGAAATCGGTGCTGGCGTGCATGCGCTGGAAAGCCTGGAACATCCTCGTCGCGTAAGTCATGTCGAAGCCGGCGCCGTCGTCGCGCACGAAGTACACCCATTGCCCGCCGGGGCCCGGCTTGCCGCCGACCTCGATCCTGGCCTTGGGCAGGCGCGACGTGAACTTCCAGGCATTGCCCACGAGGTTGCCTAGCGCCTGCGCCAGCAGCCGCGAGTCGCCCACCGCCGGCAGCGTGTCGGCGACCAGTGTCTCCACCACCCGTTGCGGCTCGCGTTCGCGCAAGGCCTGCAGCGCCGCGCGGGCCAGCGCCGCGATGTCGAACTGCTCGATCCGCAGGTCGGCGCGCGACAGGCTGGCCAGCGAGAGCAGGCCGTCGGTGAGCGCGCTCATCTGCTTGACGCCGGCGCGGATGCGCCGCAGGTAGTGGCGCGAGCGTTCGTCCAGCACGTGGCCGGCGCTGGCCTCCAGCGTATTGCTGAATCCGTCGATGGAACCCAGCGGCGCGCGCAGGTCATGCGCGATCGAATAGGAGAAGGCCTCGAGCTCGCGGTTGGCCGCTTCCAGTTGCGCGGTGCGCTGGCCGACGCGCTCTTCGAGCCGCGCGTTGAGCCGCAGGATTTCGTGCTCGGCGGCCTTGGCCTGCGAGATGTCCTGCAAGGCGCCTTGCAGGCGCCGCACCCGGCCCTGCGCGTCCCATTCGGCCTCGCAGATCAGGCGCACCCACAGGCGGCGCCGCCGCGCCGTGAGGATCTCGACTTCGATGTCGAACGGGCTGCCGCCCTGCAGGCAGTTGTCGAGCGTGGAACGCGCCTTCCTGCGGTAGCCGGGGGCGACGAACCGCATCGCGGTCTTCAGGGTCGGCGCGAAGCCCGGCATCACCTCGCAGATCGCGCAGACCTCCTCCGACCATTGCAGCGTCGCCGCGCCCACGTCGTAGGCCCAGGCGCCCAGCCGCCCGACCTGGGCCGCCAGGTGCAGCATGGCCTGCGCGTCGCGCAGCCGCTGCTCGGCCTGCTTGCCGGCGCTGATGTCGCGCGCCGTCCCGCGGTAGCCCGTGAAGTGGCCGGCGCCGTCGAACACTGGCTCCCCGCTCACCGACACGAAGCGCGGGCCGGCGGGGTTGCCTTGTTCCACGTATTCGAAATCGCGGAACGGCTGGTGCGCCGCCAGCGCGGCCCGGTGCTGTTCCCAGCTGCCCGTGAGCGGCTGCGCTCCGGCCAGTTCCCAGCGGCAGGAACCCAGCAGCTCGCTGTGGTTGGCGCGCCAGGGCGGCGTCGTGTCGTTGCTCAGGAAGCGGGTGAACCGGAACCGGCTGTCCTGCTCCCAGTACCAGTCGGACGACAGCGCCGACAGGCTGCGAAAGCGCTCCTCGCTTTCACGCAGCGCCTGATCGGCGCGCTTGCGCTCGGTGATGTCCTGCACCTGCGTCAAGAAGAACAGCGGCCGTGCCTCGCGGTCGCGCACCAGCGTGCAGCTGAAGTCGCCCCACAGCACATAGCCCTGCTTGTGCAGGTAGCGCTTTTCCAGGCGGAAGCTGTCCTTGCCGCCCGCCATCAGCAGCGCGAACTGCCGGTCGCCCTCGGGCAGGTCGTCCGGATGGACCAGCACGCGGCCCGACGTGGCCAACAGCTCGTCCTCGGTGTAACCCAGGAAGTCGCAGAACGCCCGGTTGACGGTCAGCCGGCTGCGGTCGATGCCCAGCAGCGTCATGCCGATGACCGCGTTCTCGAAGGCGCCGGCGAAATGCTGCACCCACGCATTGAGCTCGCTGGCTTGCGGCAGTTGCAGGGGCGGCTTGCGGGTCATAACCCCGCATTGGAACCCACCCCCGCGTGGCAGCGCAAGCCCTTCTGGCGCCTACCGGGCTATTGCAGCGCGATTTCGCCGTCGAACTGGACCTTCAGCCTCAGGCCCGCGATTTCCAGCGTGACTTTTGCCGGAAATTTCTCGGTGCCGGAAATAGCGCCGTCGCTGATGGCCTTGGCCACCGCCTGCTCGATGTCGCGCTGCGAACTGACGCCGACCAGTTTCAGGAACTTGCGGATGCTGAGGTTGAACACTTCTTCGTTCATGGCGGCTCTCCAAAAGATGATCGATTTTAGGAGTATGGTCCCAGCGTTCCACCGGAGTCACGGATGAAATCATTCGGCAAGAAGGCCGCCGGCCTGCGGCTCGAGCGCATGAAGGCCTCGCCGCTTTGGGCCGGCGAGGGTTTCCGCAACCTGCACCCGGTGCTGCCGGGGCTGCGCAACACCGAGGTGCCGCGCCCGACCCTGAGCGACTTTCTTTGCGGCGGCAACCGGCGCATCCCGCAGGGCCCGCTGCCATCGGTCAACCCGGCCGAGGCATGGACCCGCAAACCCGGCTCGGGTTTGCGCGCCACCTGGCTCGGCCACTCCACGGTGCTGATCGAGATCGACGGCTTGCGCGTGCTGACCGATCCGGTGTGGGGACCGCGCGCGTCGCCGACGCGGCTGGCGGGCCCGAAGCGCTTCCAGCCGGTGCCGATCGCCCTGCGGGCGATGCCGCCGATCGACCTGGTGTTGGTGTCGCACGACCATTACGACCACCTGGACTACCCGACCATCCGCGAGCTGGCGCGGCTCGACGTTCCCTTCGTCACCTCGCTCGGTGTCGGCGCGCACCTGGAAGCCTTCGGCATCGCGCCGGAACGCATCACCGAGCTCGACTGGTGGGAAACCTACAAATTGCCGAAGGGCGAGCTCACCGTCACGGCGGCGCCGTCGCAGCACTTCTCCGGCCGCGGCCTGAAGGACCGCGACGCGACGCTGTGGTCGTCGCTGGTCATCAAGTCGCCGCGGCATTCGGTGTTTTTCAGCGGCGACACGGGCCTGACCACCGAGTACGCCGCCATCCGCGAACGGCTGGGGCCGTTCGACCTGGTGATGCTGGAGATCGGCGCCTATCACCCGTCGTGGGGCGACATCCACCTCGGCCCGGTGAACGCGATGGAGGCGCACGCGCTGTTGGGCGGCGGCGCCTTTCTGCCGGTGCATTGGGGCACCTTCAGCCTGGCGATGCATGCCTGGGACGAGCCGGTCGAAACGCTGGTGG
The DNA here is from genome assembly GCA_028292245.1 of Ramlibacter sp. Classification (GTDB taxonomy): domain Bacteria; phylum Pseudomonadota; class Gammaproteobacteria; order Burkholderiales; family Burkholderiaceae_C; genus Ramlibacter. The sequence goes on along the minus strand of JAQGMS010000288.1, from coordinate 29,687 downwards.
CCCTTGCTTCCCAGCGCGCCGTTCAATTGGTGCTGCCGCGGCTAGGCGAAGCCGTGGAGCCGGCGCATGCGCACGAAGTGACACCGTGGTGGCGCGGCATCGATGCGCCCGGACGCGGCAAGCAGCGTGCGCCTGAACCTGAAATGACGATGCCCAAATCGGTGCCCTGGCCGATCGATTGACCGGCCGGCCGCGCACTCACAGGCCCGGGTGCTTCGCGAACAGCTCCGCCGCCCAATCCACGAACGCCCGCACCTTCGCGCTCAAGTGCCTGTTGGGTGGATAGACCACGTGGATCGGGATGGCGGGCCGTGACCACTCGGCAAGGACCTCGACCAATTCGCCGCTGGCGAGATAACGCCTGACCGAGAAGGCAGCGGCCTGCGAAACGCCCAGGCCCGCCAGCAAGGCGGCAGTGTGCGCATTGCTGTCGTTGACCGACATCTTGTGGCGCCCGACCACCTCGATGGTTTCGCCGTCCTTGACGAACACCTCCGGGTAGAAGCGGCCGGTGCGCGCCGAGAAGAAACCCACGGTGGTGTGATCGGCTTCCAGGTCGTCGGGATGCCGGGGCGTGCCATGGCGCTTCAGGTAGGCCGGTGATGCCACCGTCACCAGCGACAGGTTGGCGATGCGGCGCGCCACCAGCGACTGGTCCACGATTTCGCCGCCGCGGATCACGCAATCGACGTTCTCGCTGACGAGGTTCACCGGCAGGTCGCTCACGCCCAGGTCGAGCTGGATGTCGGGGTAGCGCTCATAGAAGCCGGGCAGCGCCGGGATCACGATCAGGCTGGCGACCGAGGTTCCGACATCGACCCGCAAGCGCCCGCTCGGGCTGGCCTGCGCGTTGGTCATGCTGGCCTCGATGTCGTCGAGGTCGTTGAGCAGCCGGGACGCGCGCTCGTAATAGGCGGCGCCGTCCGGCGTCACCGTCACGCGCCGCGTCGTGCGGTTGAGCAGCTTGACCTTGAGGCGCCCTTCCAGGTGCTGCACCAGCTTGGTCACGGTGCCCTTGGGCAGTTCCAGCGACGCCGCCGCCTTGGTGAAGGTGCCCGCCTCCACCACCCGGGCGAAGACGCGCATCGACTGAATCTGATCCATTGACCCTCCGGGCTTCTCTTATGTGTTCAGCATTAACTCCTTTGCATTGTTCCCGGTTTGGAAACAGAGAACTGGCAGGAGCCCTCTTTATCCGCATGGCTTGCATGCCTATATTCGAGGCATGTCAACTCACCCGGCATCCCTGACCATTGCACCGCCGATCGTGGAGACCGATACCACGATCGCCGTGGCCGGGCGCGCGCCCTTGCAAGCGCGCATCTACGGCCAGCGGCGCGCCGGCGTGGTGGCGCCCCTGGTGCTGCACTTCCATGGCGGCGCGTTCGTCAGCGGCGACCTGGACAGCGGCGCCTGCATGGCGCGGCTGCTCGCGCAGGTGGACGCCGTCGTGGTTTCGCTCGCTTATCCGCTGGCGCCGGCGCATCGTTTCCCCGAAGCGGTGGAAGCCGGCTACGCGGCGCTGGAGTGGATCTACAAGCAGCGCAACAAACTTGCCGGCAAGGATGCGCGCGTTTACTTAGCTGGCGATGAGGCCGGCGGCAACCTCGCGGCGGCCGTGGCGCTGGTGGCGCGCGACCGCGCCCATCCACCGCTGGCCGGGCAGATCCTGGTGGCGCCAATGCTCGACCCGTGCGTCGGCACGGCATCGCTGCGCGAGACGATGGAATGCAACACCGGCTGCAAGTGGGCCGACGGCTGGCAGCAGTACCTGCGCGGGCCGATGGACGCCGAGCATCCCTATGCCGTGCCGGGCAAGGCCACCCGCCTGGTGGACCTGCCGCCCGCCCTGGTGCTGACCGGCCAGGACGACCCGATGCGCGACGAAGCGCTGGCCTACGCGCAGCGCCTGCGCGATGCGGGCATCGCTGTCACCAGTGCCGTGCTGGGCAATCGAACCGGCTGGCCCGATTCGCTGGCGGACGCGGCGCCGGATGAGTGCCCCTGCGCGGCCGGCGTCCAGCGCCACTTGCGCGAATTCTTCTACCCGGCCACCCCGCCACCCTCCTAGGCCCGCGGCCCTCCCCTACTGCCCGAACCCGGCGTACCGCGCCGGGCAGGACCGACTCACCCCAAAAAAGGAAGAAACCATGACCACCAATAACATCAAGACGACACGCGACCGGCGGCTGTGGGCCTCGGTGGGTATCCTCACCGCGCTCACGGCAATCGCCTCGGCCCTCTTCGGCATCGGCGGACCCACGGCGCGGGCCACTGCGAACGCAAGTGCGCCGCCCGCCACGCCGGTATCGGTCGCGGCCGTGAGCGAAAGCGAAGTCACCGCTTGGGATGAGTTCTCGGGCCGCCTGGAAGCGGTGGAACGCGTGGACGTGCGTTCGCGCGTGGCCGGTGCCGTGCAGTCGATCCATTTCCGCGAAGGCGCGCTGGTGCACAAGGGCGACCTGCTCATCACCATCGACCCGGCCCCCTACGCCGCTGAAACCGAGCGCGCCGAAGCGCAGGTCGCCGCCGCGCAGGCGCGCGTCACGCACGCCCAGAGCGACCATGCGCGGGCCCAGCGCCTGTGGGAAGACCGGGCGATCTCGCAGCGCGAGTACGAAGACCGCTTGAACGCGATGCGCGAAGCCGACGCCAACCTGCGCGCCGCGCAGGCGCAGCGCGAAACCGCGCGGCTGAACCTCGGCTACACGCAGGTGCGCGCACCCGTGGCCGGCCGCATCGGCAAGCTGGAGATCACCACCGGCAACCTGGTGGCGGCCGGCCCCGGCGCGCCGGTGTTGACGACGCTGGTCTCGGTCAGCCCGATCTACGCCAGCTTCGACACCGACGAACAGATCGTCACCCGGGCCCTGGCCAACATGCCGGGCGGCTCGAGCGCCCGCGCGCTGATCGAACGCATCCCGGTGCAGATGGGGACGGCGGCCTCCAGCGACACGCCGTACCAGGGCCACCTGCAATTGATCGACAACCAGGTCGACGCCAGGAGCGGCACGGTGCGGGTGCGCGCGGCGTTCGAGAACAAGGACGGCGCCCTGATGCCGGGCCAGTTCGCCCGCATCCGCATGGGCCAGGCGCAGACGGTGCGCGCGCTGCTGGTGAACGAACGCGCGGTGGGCACCGACCAGAACAAGAAGTTCGTGCTGGTGGTGGGCGCCGACAACAAGGCCGAGTACCGCGAAGTCACGCTGGGCGCATCGGTCAACGGTCTGCGCGTCGTCAAGGGCGGGCTGAAGGCCGGTGAGCGCATTGTCGTCAACGGCCTGCAGCGCGTGCGGCCCGGCTCGCTGGTGCAGCCGCAGGCCGTGATCATGGAAGCCAAGGCCGACGCGAAGGCGGCTTCATGAACTTGTCGAAATTCTTCATCGACCGGCCGATCTTCGCCGGCGTGCTGTCGCTGCTGATCTTCATCTCGGGCCTGATCGCGCTGCGCGGCCTGCCGGTCTCGGAATATCCCGAGGTCGTGCCGCCCTCGATCGTGGTGCGCGCCACCTACCCCGGCGCCAACCCCAAGGTGATCGCCGAGACGGTGGCGACGCCGCTGGAGGAAGCGATCAACGGCGTCGAAGGCCTGCTGTACATGAGCAGCCAGGCCACCACCGACGGCCTGATGACGCTCAACGTCACCTTCAAGCTCGGCACCGACCCCGACAAGGCCCAGCAACTGGTGCAAAACCGCGTCGCCCAGGCCGAGCCGCGGCTGCCGGAAGAAGTGCGGCGCCTGGGCCTGTCCACCGTGAAGAGCTCGACCGACATCACCATCGTGGTCCACCTGCTGTCGCCCAACAACCGCTACGACATGACGTACCTGCGCAACTACGCGCTGCTGAACGTCAAGGACCGGCTGACGCGCGTGCAGGGCGTCGGCGACGTCCAGCTGTTCGGCGCCGGCGACTACTCGATGCGGGTCTGGCTCGATCCGCAGAAGGTGGCGCAGCGCGGCCTCTCCGCCAGCGACGTGGTGCGCTCGATCCGCGAGCAGAACGTGCAGGCCGCGGCCGGGGTCGTCGGCGCATCGCCCGGCATCAAGGGCGTGGACCTGCAGCTGTCGGTCAATGCGCAAGGGCGCCTGCAGACCGAAGAGGAGTTCGGCGACATCATCGTCAAGTCCGGAGCCGACGGCGCCGTGACGCGGCTGCGCGACGTCGCGCGCATCGAATTGGGCGCATCGGGCTATGCCCTGCGCTCCCTGCTGGACAACAAGGACGCGGTGGCGCTGGGCATCTTCGCGGCCCCCGGCTCCAACGCCATCCAGATCTCCGACAACGTCCGCGCCACCATGGCCGAACTCAAGCAGTCGCTGCCCGAAGGCGTGGAGTACGACATCGTCTACGACCCCACGCAGTTCGTGCGCTCTTCCATCGAGTCGGTCATCCACACCCTGCTCGAAGCCATCCTGCTGGTGGTGCTGGTGGTGATCCTGTTCCTGCAGACCTGGCGCGCCTCCATTATCCCGTTGCTGGCGGTGCCGATCTCAGTCGTGGGAACGTTCGCGGTGCTGCACGTGCTCGGCTTTTCGATCAACGCGCTCAGCCTGTTCGGGCTGGTGCTGGCGATCGGCATCGTCGTGGACGATGCCATCGTGGTGGTGGAGAACGTGGAACGCAACATCGAGGCCGGCCGGACGCCGCGCGAGGCCACCTACCAGGCCATGCGCGAAGTCTCGGGGCCGATCATCGCGATCGCCCTGGTGCTGGTGGCCGTGTTCGTGCCGCTGGCCTTCATCAGCGGCCTGACCGGCCAGTTCTACCGGCAATTCGCGGTGACCATCGCGATCTCCACGGTGATCTCGGCGATCAATTCCCTGACGCTGTCGCCGGCCCTGGCCGCGCTGCTGCTCAAGAGCCACGATGCGCCCAAGGATGCGCTGACGCGCGGCATGGACCGGGTGTTCGGCCGCTTCTTCGCCGCCTTCAACCGCGCCTTCGGCCGCGCAGGCAGCGGCTACACGCGGGGCGTGAAGACCGTGGTCTCGCGCAAGACCCTGATGCTGGGCATCTACCTGGCGCTGGCCGCCGCCACCTTCGGCCTGTTCAAACTGGTGCCGCACGGCTTCGTGCCGGCGCAGGACAAGCAGTACCTGATCGGCTTTGCCCAGTTGCCCGATGGCGCCACGCTGGACCGCACCGAGGACGTGATCCGCCGCATGAGCGAGATCACGCTCAAGCAGCCCGGCGTCGAGCACGCGGTGGCGTTCCCGGGCTTGTCGATCAACGGCTTCACCAACAGCTCCAACGCGGGCATCGTCTTCGCGACGCTCAAGCCCTTTGACGAGCGGCGCGGCGCCGACCAGAGCGCCGGCGCGATCGCCGGGCAATTGAACGCGCAGTTCGGGCAATTGCAGGATGCCTTCGTCATGATGTTCCCGCCACCACCGGTGCAAGGCCTGGGCACGACCGGCGGCTTCAAGTTGCAACTGGAAGACCGCGGTTCGCTCGGCTACGAGGCGCTGGACGGCGCGCTCAAGGCCTTCATGGCCAAGGCGTACCAGGCGCCGGAGCTGGCCGGCCTGCTCTCCAGCTTCCAGCTGAACGTGCCGCAGCTGTACGCCGACATCGACCGCACCAAGGCGCGCCAGCTCGGCGTCGCGGTGACCGACGTGTTCGACACCATGCAGATCTACCTGGGCAGCCTCTACGCCAACGACTTCAACAAGTTCGGCCGCACCTACTCGGTCCGGGTGCAGGCCGACGCGCCGTATCGCGCCCGCGCCGAAGACATTGGCCTGCTGAAGGTGCGTTCGGCCACCGGCGAGATGGTGCCGCTGTCGGCGCTGATGAACGTGAAGCCGAGCTTCGGACCCGAGCGCGCCATGCGCTACAACGGCTACCTGTCGGCCGACATCAACGGCGGGCCGGCACCCGGCTATTCGTCGGGCCAGGCGCAGGACGCGGTGAAGCGGATCGCCGCGGAGACGCTGCCCGCTGGCATCAGCTTCGAATGGACCGAGCTCACCTACCAGGAAATCCTGGCCGGCAATTCGGCGGCGCTGGTGTTCCCGCTCGCGATCCTGCTGGTGTTCCTGGTGCTGGCCGCGCTGTACGAGAGCCTGACCTTGCCGCTGTCGATCATCCTCATCGTGCCGATGGGCCTGCTGGCGGCGATGACCGGCGTCTGGCTGTCACGCGGCGACAACAACGTCTTCACCCAGATCGGGCTGATGGTGCTGGTGGGGCTGTCGGCCAAGAACGCGATCCTGATCGTCGAGTTCGCACGCGAGCTGGAGTTTGCCGGACGCACGCCGGTCCAGGCGGCGATGGAGGCGGCGCGGCTGCGGCTGCGCCCGATCCTGATGACCTCGCTGGCTTTCGTCATGGGCGTGCTGCCGCTGGTGCTGTCCACCGGCGCTGGCGCCGAGATGCGGCAGGCGATGGGCATCGCGGTGTTCGCCGGGATGATCGGCGTCACGGCGTTCGGGCTGTTCCTCACGCCGGTGTTCTATGTGGCGCTGCGTGCCCTCACCGGCAACCGGCCGCTGAAATTGCACGGCGAAGTGCCGCACCCCGAAAGCTCTGGCGGCGGCGGCGCATCGGCGCGGCCCGTGCCGGCCGCGCCGCTGAAGAATTGATGGAGATTCCCATGAAGAAATTGCACGTTGTTCCTTTGCTCGCCGCGCTGGTGCTGGCCGGCTGCGCGACGGCGCCCGCCGAGCTGCCCGCGCCTGTCCAGCCGCCGGCCCAATTCAAGGAAGCCGGCCCGCGCTGGACCATTGCAGCGCCCGCCGAAGCGCGCGGCCGCGGCACCTGGTGGAAGGTGTTTGCCGACCCGGTGCTGGACGAACTGGTCGAGCGCGCCGGCGCCAACAACACCAGCATCCAGGAAGCCGCCGCCCGGCTGGCACAGGCCCGTGCTCTGGCGCGCAGCACCGATGCCGACCGCGCGCCGCAGATCGGCATCGGCGCGAGCGCCGCGCGGCAAGCCGGCGCCAATACTGTGGGCGGCGCCACGCCCACCACGCTGACGACGGCGGGCGCCAATCTCTCGTACGAGATCGACCTGTTCGGCCGGCTGGCACGCGCCAGCGACGCCGCCTCGCTCGACGCGCAGGCGCGCGAAGCGCTGTTGCAAAGCACGCGCCTGCTGGTGCAGGCCGAGACCGCGCAAACCTACCTCCAATTGCGGGCGATCGACAGCGAACGGGCCATCGTGCGCGAGACGGTGGGCGCCTACCAGAACACCTTGCGCCTGACGAAACGGCGCCACCAGGCCGGCGACATCGCCGAGCTCGACGTGGTGCGGGTGGAAACCGAACTGGCGGCCACCGAATCGGAAGCGCTGGCGCTGGACCGCCGCCGCGCCGAGCTCGAGCACGCGCTGGCGGTGCTGGTGGGCGACGCGGCGTCGAACTTCTCGTTAGACGCGGGCGATTGGTCGACGGCGCTGCCGCTGATTCCCGCCGGCATTCCGGCCACGGTGCTGGCGCGCCGGCCCGACGTCTCAGCCGCGCAAAGCGGCATCCTGGCCGCGCAGGCGCGCGCGGGCGTGGCCCGCGCCGCATGGTTCCCGAGTCTCTCGCTTACCGCGGCCGGTGGTTTCGCGTCACCCGAGCTGGGCGATTTGTTCAAGTGGTCGGCCCGCGCCTGGGGCGTCGGCGCGCTGCTCTCGCTGCCGATCTTCGACGGCGGCCGGCGCGAGGCCGGCGTGCAAGGCGCGCAAGCACAGCTCGACGTCGCGCTGGCCGGCTACCGCGGCCAGGTGCTGGTCGCGTTCAGGGAAGTGGAAGACCAGTTGTCGTCGCTGCGGCTGCTGCAGGAGCAGTCGCAGGCGCAGGCCCGGGCCGTCAGCTCGGCGACGCGCGCGACGGTGTTGTCGGAATCGCGCTACCGCAACGGGCTGGACAGCCAGCTCGAACTGCTGGATGCCCGCCGCAGCGAACTGCGCAACCGCCGGCAGGCGCTGCAGGTGCGTTCCAGCCAGTACCAGGCGACCGTGGCCCTGATCCGCGCGCTGGGCGGCGGCTGGGAAGCCGCTACTCCTTCTTGAATCCGATCTGCGCGAGCACTCGGCCCCATTGGTTGTAGGAGTCGCGCACGATCGCGCCGAACTGCTCGGGCGTGGAGGTCTGCGCCTCAACGCCGCCGCTGCGGAAATCGTCGCGCACCTTCGCGGTCTTCAGCGCCTGCGACAGCGCGTCGTTGAGCTTGGCCACGGTCTGCGGCGCCATTCCGGCCGGACCGAAGAAACCGATCCAGCTGTCGATGTCCATGTTGCCGACGCCCTGCTCGGCCATCGTCGGCAGTTCCGGGAACAGGCTGCTGCGCTTGGGCGCGACCACCGCCATCATCCGCACTTCGCCGCTCTTGGCCAGCGCCACCGCGGCCGACGAGGAGGCGAACTGCAATTGCACGCGGCCGGAGATGAAGTCCTTGGCCACGTCATTGGCGCCCTTGTAGGGCACGTGGACGATGTCGATGCCGGCCTGCTTGGCGAAGATCTCGCCGTAGATGTGGGCCGACGTGCCCACGCCTTGCGACACGTAGTTCAATTTGCCGGGGTTGGCCTTGGCATAGGCGATCACGTCGCGCACGCTGTTGCCGGGCACCGACTTGTGCACCACCAGCACCAGCGGGCCGAGCGCGCCGATGGCTACCGGCGTGAAATCCTTGAACGGGTCGTACTTCACGGCCGAGAGCGTGTGCGGCAATTGCGCCATGGTGGATGCCGGCGTGTACAGCAGCGTGTGGCCGTCGGGTGCGGACTTGGCGACTTCCATCGCCGCGAGCATGGTGCCCGCGCCCGGCCTGTTGTCGATGACGACCGGCACGCCGAGCAGCCCCGTCAACTGGATGCCGACCTGGCGCCTGGATGTCGGTGCCGCCGCCGGCGGGGAAGCCGACCACGAGGCGGATCGGCTTGTTGGGGATGGGGAAATCGGCTGCCGCCGCCGCGGCGATGACGCAGGGCAGGAGCGCCATCGCCAGCAGCGTCTTCAGTGCCTGGCGGGTACGCATCGGGGCGAGCGCTTTCACACCTGGCCGGCGCGCGCCGCCAGTTCGTCGGTCACCTTCAGGTCCGGGATGCCGCCGGTCGCCACCGGGTCGTCGGCATACAGGCTCTTGAAATTCAGCGTCGCGCTCTTGCCCTCGCGCCGCGGCACGCCGTTGGTCTCGTGGAAGTTGTATTCGGGCGGCGCGTCGCGAAAGCCCTGCTGGTCCAGCCACAGGCGAACCAGGTGGCGCTTGCGCTCGGGTTCGGGAAAATTCTGGAACGACGTGCGCGCGTGCATCACCGTGTAGTTGTTGATCACGATCATGTCGCCGCGCTCCAGGAAGAAGGCCAGCCGGTTTTCCGGCGCCGTCGCCACCTGGTCGAACCGGTTCATGGCGGCGATTTCTTCCGCGGTCAGCGGCGTGCCCTGGACCTTGTGCCCGGCCACCAGGTTGGAGCGCAGGTAGCGCGAGCTGAGCTGCCCGTTGCGAACGGCGAACATCGGGACTCGATGGCGCGTGACGGGCGGTTCGCCCGGCGCTTCCTCGCCGACCTGGTGGTAGTAGAAGCCGCGATACAGCGGCTCCAGCACTTCGGGCTCGGTGCGCCGCAGTTCGTCGTGCACGGTCACCGCGCTGACGATCACCGATGCACCGCCGGCCTTCGACTTGTGCCAGCAGGCCAGCGAGATCATCGCCGTGATGTCGTTGTGCGGCCGCAGCTCCAGGTTGCTGCGGTACATGCGCGGCGTCGGGTCCTCGGCGCTCGCGTCGAGCACATGGCCGATCAGGTCGCCACTGGTGTTCTGCGATAGCGCCCCGCCGAAATGGGTGCCCACGGCCCACACCGCCGCGATGTATTCCTGCACCGTCGCGCCCTCCGCGGGCAGGCCACGCAGGACGACGAAGCCGCGGCCCGCGCGTACTTCATCGTAAGCAGCGGCCAGGCGCGGTGCCAGCGTCGGCAGGGCAAAGGATTGCCTGTCGTACTGCTGCGGCGCGTCGATATTCTTCAGCGCCCGCACGGCCGCCAACAGCTCGGCGCTCTCGCCGGGCGAAAGCTGCAGCGTGTAGTCGGCCGAACTCTTGAAGGACGAAGCCTTCCACGCGAATGACTGGGAGTTGTGTTCGTAAGTGTTCATGGCATGGATTCCTGTTTCACTCGGCGGTGGCGCCGGACGACTTGACGATCGGTGCCCAGCGCGCGATGTCGCTGCGGATCAGGGCGTCGAACTGCGCCGGCGTGGAACCGACGGGCTCGACACCCATGGCCTCGAGCTTGGCCGCGAAGTCGGGCGACTTGATCACCTTGGCCATGTCCGCGCTGATCCGCGCAACCAGGGCCGGCGGCACGGCGGCCGGCGCGGCGATGCCGATGACGCTCACGGCGGAAACGCCGGGGATGGTTTCGGCGATGACGGGAACGCCCGGGATCAGCGGCGTGCGTTGCGGGCTGAACAGGGCCAGCGCCTTCAGCTTGCCGCTCTTGATGAAGGGCGCGGTGCTGTGATAGATGTCCACCAGCACCGGTACCTGGCCGCCCATCACGTCCTGCTGCGCCGGTGCGCCGCCCTTGTAGGGCACATGGGTGATCTCGGCACCAGTGCGGGCCTTGAGCAATTCGAACCCGAGGTGCAACGACGTTCCCGCGCCCGACGACGCATAGGTAATCGTGCCGGGGCTCTTCTTGGCCAACGCGATCAGTTCGGCGATGTTGTTGGCGGGGAACGATGGGTTGGCCGCGATCACCATGTGCTGCATGCCGATCTGGGTCACCGCCGCGAAGTCCTTCAGCGTGTCGTAAGGCAGCTTGTCGCGCAGGCTCGGATTGATGGTGTGCGCCGACACCACCAGGCCCATCGTGTAGCCATCCGGCGCAGCCTTGGCGATGGCGTCGGTGCCGATCACCGTACCGGCGCCCGGCTTGTTGTCGACGATGACCGGCTGGCCCCACACCGTGGTCAGTTGCTGCGCCAGCAAGCGCGCGATGATGTCGGTGGCGCCGCCGGCCGAGAAGGGAACGATCAGGCGCACCGGCCGGGCGGGCCAGGCATCGGGTGCCTGCGCGCCGGCCACCATCGGCGCCAGCACCAGCAGCGCGGCAGCGCAGAGTTGGCGTCTCTTCATCATCATCGTTGTCTCCTTGGGTCTTGGTCTAGGCCGGTTGTTCGTTCAAGTAGCGGCAGGCCGACAGCGCGGCCGCCTCGCCATCGCTCGCCGCGGTGACCAGCAGGTAGCTGGCGCCGCCGCGTATGTCACCCGCCGCGAAGATGCCGGGCACCGAAGTGCGCAGGGCTTCGTCGGTCTCGATGCGCCCGGACGTGTCCAGCTGCACGGCGCCGCCGAGAAATCCCGTATCGGGTTGCAGCCCCGCGTAGACGAACACGCCCTGCACCGGCAGCTCGCGCGCCGAGCCGTCCGATGCTTCCACCCGCACGGCGGTGACGCCCGTCGAATCGCCGATGATTTCGGCGACACGCGACTTCGCCACCCACGCGACGTTGGGCAGGCCGTGCACCGCGTCCAGCAGGTAAGGCTGCGCGCGCGGCTCGTCCTCGGGGAACACGATGGTGACGTGGCTGGCATGCCCGGCCAGCACCGCTGCCTCGCCGAACGCCGAATCGCCGCCGCCGGCGACGCACACCGCTTGCTTGCGAAACAACGGGCCGTCGCACGACGCGCAATGCGACACGCCGCGCCCTTCCAGCAGGTCCTCGCCCGGCACGCCGAGTTTCTTGCGGGCCGAGCCGGAGGCGACCAGCACCGCACGGGCGGTCACGTCTTCGCCTTCGCAGCGCAGCACGTGCCGGCCGTCCTGGCCCGCTGCGAGCCCCAGCACGGTGTCCAGCATGAATTCCGCGCCCGCCGTTTCTGCCTGCTCCTGCAACTCCGGTCCCAGCTCGAAGCCGGAAATGCCTTTCGCGAAACCGGGCATGTTGTCGATCTGTTCGACGTTGATCACCTGGCCACCGGCCCCCATGCGCTCGATCACCAGCACCCGCAGGCCCTGCCTGGCGGCGGCAGCGGCGGCCGTGAGGCCCGCCACTCCGGCGCCGATGATCGCGAGGTCGGCTTCACGCATGGTTCAGCGCCATTCGTCCACCGAGACCGTCGCCTTGTGGTGCGCGCCCATCATCTGCCAATAGCCGTTGGCCTCGCCGCCGACCACCACCACGTTGATGTCGGCTTCCTCGAACATGCGCACCAGCGTGTCGTCGGGCACGCCCAGGTATTTCTTCTTGGGCGATTCGCCGAACGTCGCCTTGGTGTGGATGTAGTTCTGCACCAGTTGCAAGTCCCAGTAACGGCCGGCCGGCATCTCGGCCGTCTCGTGGATCCAGCGGATCAGGTCGGCCTTCTTGACGAAGCCGCCGCGGTCGATGAACTGGCGCGCCGTGATCGGGTCCAGCAGCAGCACCGGCGCGGTGATCGCATCGGTGCCCAGCAGCATGTCCTTGACGTGCTCGCGCCAGTGGTCCTTGCGCAGGCCCAGCCCGAAGGTGGTGGAGCGGCAGCCGTGGAACACGGTGACGGTGCTGGCGTCCTTGTCGAAGCCCTTCTGCACGTGCAGCGGCTCCCAGGGGCTGCGCTCCTCGTTTTCCGCGAAGGTGATGCCGTTGTAGGTGTAGCTGTTGCCGATCGAGCCCATGTAGGTCTCATGGGGAACCGAGCCGCCTTGCAGGTTCTGCGACAGCAGGCCGTAGGCGCGGCCGATGGTGGCGTTGGCATGGTTGTAGGGGCCCATCGCGCCGATGCCGCAGTTCATGCCGACCTCATTGCGGATCGGGCCGTTGACGACGGTCATCACCGAGGCCGAGCTCGACGTGCTCTGGCGCGCGGAAATTTCCGTCGCCGCCAGCGCCAGGATGATCGGGAAGTATTCGGGCTTGGCGCCGGCCATCACGGCGTTGATCGCCACCTTTTCCACCGTGTATTCCCACAGGCCCCGGTTCGGCGTCGGTTGCATGCGGCCCACCACTTCGTCGGGCTTGCGGCTGGTGCCGGCCAGCATGGCGGCGACACGCTCCTCGGTCGGCAGCACAATGGGCATGTGGTCGGTCCAGCCGTTGCGCTCGAACAGGTCGCGCAATTCGTCCTCGGTGGCGGGCTCTTCCAGCCGCGGCGTGCTGCGCGCATAGGGCTCCTCGCCGGGCGCATTGCCGGCCAGGCCCTGCGTCAGTGCATCGACGATTTCCTTCATCACCGGTTTTCCGGTGTAGGGGTCGTCGCCTTCGACATAGGCGCGCAGCTCGGCTTCGGTCTTGCCCATCACCGGCTGCGGCACGAACACCAGCGGCGCCTGCGGCAGGCCGCCCATGCGGGTGACCGATTGCACCACCTTGACGAACTTGTCGGTGTGGATCGCCACGGTCGGCACGCTGTATTGCGACTCCAGCGTGATCGCATGGGTGGACACGGCCGGCGCACAGGTGCTGCAATGGCCCACGCCGATGATCGCGGCATGGCCTTTCGTCTTGATCTCGTTCCAGAGTTCCGGATCGTCCTTGCCGTAGTAGCTGGCCATCGAACGCAGCTCGGTCTTCACGCCCGGCATGCGCGCGGCGAACCAGGCTTGCACCTGCTTGAGCAGTTCGACCGAATCGTCGAAGCGGCTGTCGATCAGGTAGATGGTCTTGCCGTCCAGGCTGGACAAGCGCGGCGCGGGCTGCTTGCGGCTGACCTTGGGCGGATAGCCCACGGGGTTCATGACGGTGAGCTGCTGGTTCTTGACTGTCGTTAGCATTCGGATTCTCCTGGTCAAATTTCAATCAGTGCGCCGCGCGGCTGGGCGCGCCGGCGCGCGCCAGTTGCATGGCTTCGAATTCGTGCACCTTCTCCGGCCGCAGGCCGCGGTAGACCGGCGCCACGGTGCGGTCCTCGTCGACCAGCGTGATGCGGTCGATCCCCGCCAGGTCTTCTTGCGTGAAGCGGATCTCCAGCGCCTTGACGTTGTCCAGCAAATGCTGCGGCTTGTCGGCGCCGGCGATCACGGTGAAGGTGGCGGGACGCGAGAGCAGCCAGGCCAGCGACATCTGCGCCAGCGTCCAGTCGCGCTCCTGCGCGAAGGCGAGCAATTTTTCCTGCACGTCCCAATTGCGCGGGGACTGCCACGCCGCCGTGTTCGGGTTGTTGGCCTGGCGGGTGCCGGGCGTCAATTGGCCGCGCTTGTAGGCGCCGGCCAGCATGCCGCCGGCCAGCGGGAAGTAGTGCGTCATGCCGACGCCGTACTTCACGCAGAACGGCTCGAAGCGCTTCTCGATGTCGCGGTACAGCAGGTTGTAGTGGTCCTGCGCCGAAATGAATTTCGACAGGCCGTGTTTCTCGGCCGTGAAGTGCGCCTCGCACAGCTCCCAGGCGAACAGGTTGGACGCGCCGATGTAGCGCACCTTGCCGGCGCGCACCAAATCGTCCAGCGCGCGCAAGGTTTCCTCGATCGGCGTCTCGTGATCCGGCCAGTGCAACTGGTACAGGTCGATGTAGTCGGTCTTCAGGCGCTTCAGGCTCGCCTCGCAGGCGTTGATGATGGCGATGCGCGACGCGCCGGTCTCGTTGGCGCCGTCGCCGGTGCGGTTGCCGAACTTGGTGGCGATGAGGGCCTGCTGCCGCTTGCCTTGCAAGGCCAGGCCCAGCGCCTCCTCGGACTTGCCGATGCCGTAGCTGTTGGCGGTGTCGAAGTAGTTGATGCCCAGGTCGAGCGCCTGGTTCACCACCGCCTGCACGCCGTCCTGCTTGACGTAGCCGCCGAACGGGAAGCAGCCGACGCCGATGGCCGAGGCGATCAGGCCGGAGCGGCCGACATGCCGGTACTGCATGCCGTTGCCCTTGGCCGTGAGGCCGATGGCCGTGACGCGTTGCTGGATATCTTCCACTTCACGCGTCCATCTTGATGCCGGACTCCTTGATCACCGGCGCCCAGCGCGCGCGGTCAGCCAGCACCTTGCGATGGAACTCGGCCGGCGTGCCGCCCACGGGCACCAGGCCCATCTTGTGCAACGCCTCGATCACCGGCGCGCTGGCCAGCGCTTCGTTGACGATGGCCGCGTAGTCGTTGGCGACATTGGCCGGCAGCCCCGCCTTGGCGTACAGGCCGAAAGACGTCACCGCCACATAGCCGGGGTAGCCCGCTTCGGTGATGGTGGGAATGTCGGGCGCCAGCACCGAGCGCTTCTCGCTCGCGTGGGCCAGCACCTTCAGCTTGCCGGCGCGGTGCATCTCCAGGTAATCGGGCAGGATCGAGCCGCTGGCGGGAATCTGGTTGCCCAGCAGGTCCGCCAGCAGCGGTGAGCCGCCGCGATACGGGATCGCTTGCAGCGGCAGGTTCAATTGCTTGCCCAACTGGTGGATGACCAGCGCGCCCATGCTGACCGGGCTTGGCACGCCGATGGAGCCGAGCTTGGGGTCCTTGCGCACCGAGTCGAAGTATTCGGCCAGCGTGTTGACGCCGGTGGCCGGGTTGACGGTGAACGCCATCGGCGCCGAGGCGCACTCCACGACGGTCTGCAGTTCCTTCTCGTAGTCGAAGGTCGGCTTGGTGGCGAACAGCGGCAGCAGCGACACCGCCGAATTGGGCGCCATCATCAGGTAGGAGCCGTCGGCGTCGTAGTTGCGCAGTGCCTGGATGGCCACCAGGCCGCCGGCGCCGGACTTCGACTCCACCACCACCGTGCGATTGAGCTTGGCGCGCAGGCGCTCGCCGAGCATCCGCGCCAGCGTGTCGGACGAAGTGCCGGGCGGCACCGTGAGGAAGATCGTGAGCGGCTTGCCGCTGGTTTGGGCGCGCAGGAGCGCCGGGGCGGCGAGCACAGCGGAAGCTGCACCCAGGGTGACGGCAAAACGCCTTCTGGTGATCATGGATTTGTCTCCTGGGCGGGCCGGTCGGCCTCTAGGTCAGGTGGGGGGTCTTCCCTGTGCTGCTCTGCGGATGAGTTAACAGGGGATAGAACGATTATTCGCTTGCGGCAGGCACCCCGCAATTGAAAAGAAAGACCTCACTGTTAAACTGCGGTTAACACCCGAGAGGCCCATGAACCTGCGGCAGATGGAAGTGTTTCGCGCCGTGATGTTTTCCGGCGGCGTCAACAGCGCCGCGGAGCTGCTGCACGTTTCGCCGCCGGCCATCAGCAAGGTGCTGGCCCAAGCCGCCAAGGCCAGCGGCCTGGTGCTGTTCGAGCGCGTGAAGGGCCGCCTGATCCCCACGCCCGAAGCCCAGCAGCTGTATGCCGAGATCGACCTGCTGTGGGCCGGCGTCGAGAAAGTGCGCGACACCTCGCGCGAACTCGCGCAGCCGGCGCAGGCGACGCTGCGGCTGGTGTGTTCCGCGAGCCTCGCGCCCTACCTGGTTTCCAGAACCATCGCCCGCCTGTACGAGCAATTTCCCCGGCTGCAATGCCGCGTGCAGGTGGTCGCGCCCGACATCATCAACCAGACGCTGTTGGACCGATCCACGCACCTGGGCATCGCGCTGGCGCCGCACGACAACCCCAACCTGGCCACCGTCAAGAGCTACCAATGCGGGCTGGCCTGCGTGATGCGCAGCGACCACCGGCTGGCGGCAAAAAAACTGATCAAGCCGGCCGACCTGATCGGCGAACGGGTGATCTCGGCGCCGGAAACCGTGCCGTTCGGCCAGACGCTGCGCCGCGCATTCGGCGCCGCCGGCGACAAGATGCATCGCGACTTCGAGTGCACCAGTTCCACGACGGCCTGCTGGTTCGCGCAGGCGGGAGTCGGCGTCGCGGTGGTGGACCAGGTGGCGATCGCGGGCGGGCTGCTGGCGGGGCTGGAAGTGCGGCCGTTCCAGTCGAGCGAGAAATTGCCGGTGCGGATCATCCGCAACCGCTACCGGCCTATGTCGGTGGCGGAGCGGGCGTTCGTGGAAGTGTTCGACGCCGTATGGCAATCCATGGCAAACATATCAACAGCGAGGACCTCATGAAAACCAAAGCCGCGGTCGCCTGGAAAGCAGGCCAGCCCCTCTCCATCGAAACCGTCGACCTCGACGGGCCGCGAACCGGCGAAGTGCTGGTCGAAATCAAGGCCACCGGCATCTGCCACACCGACTACTACACGCTTTCCGGCGCCGACTCGGAAGGCATCTTCCCCGCCATCCTCGGCCACGAGGGCGCCGGCGTGGTGGTGGACGTGGGGCCGGGCGTGACCACGCTGAAGAAGGGCGATCACGTCATCCCGCTGTACACGCCCGAATGCCGCCAGTGCAAGTTCTGCCTGTCGCGCAAGACCAACCTGTGCCAGTTGATCCGCGGCACGCAGGGCAAGGGCCTGATGCCCGACGGCACCAGCCGCTTCAGCCTGGACGGCAAGCCGATCTTCCACTACATGGGCACGTCGACCTTCAGCAACTACATCGTGGCGCCCGAAATCGCGATGGCGAAGATCCGCGAGGACGCGCCCTTCGACAAGGTCTGCTACATCGGCTGCGGCGTCACCACCGGCATCGGTGCGGTGATCTTCACGGCCAAGGTCGAGGCCGGCGCCAACGTCGCCGTGTTCGGGCTGGGCGGCATCGGCCTGAACGTGATCCAGGGCGCGAAGATGGTGGGCGCCGGCAAGATCATCGGCATCGACATCAACCCGGCGCGCCAGGAGATCGCGCGGCGCTTCGGAATGACGCACTTCATCAACCCGAAGGACACGCCCAACGTGGTCGACGCGATCGTGCAGCTCACCGACGGCGGCGCCGACTACAGCTTCGAGTGCATCGGCAACACCACGGTGATGCGCCAGGCGCTGGAGTGCACGCACAAGGGCTGGGGCCAGAGCGTGATCATCGGCGTGGCCGAAGCGGGAGCCGAGATCAGCACCCGCCCGTTCCAGTTGGTGACCGGCCGCCAGTGGAAAGGCACCGCCTTCGGTGGCGCGCGCGGCCGCACCGACGTGCCCAAGATCGTCGACTGGTACATGGAGGGCAAGATCAACATCGACGAGCTGATCACGCACACCATGCCGCTGGAGAAGATCAACGAGGGCTTCGAGCTGATGAAGCGGGGGGAGTCGATACGCGGGGTGGTGGTGTATTGAGGGGGGAGCGGACCCAAGCCGCTCTAGTCCGCCTTGTCAATGTCAGAAATGATGGCGCAAACCGATGTCCAGGCCTGTCCAGGTCGCGTTGACCGCACTCGGGACGCCACCGCCACCTGCCGCCGCGCCATTCTTGTTGTGTACCGTCGAAAAGGTCGTATATATCGCCGTACGTTTCGACAGCGAATACACGTAACCGACAGCCAGCTTGCTCGCTGTGGGCGTGCCGGGTGCGTCGCTGCGAACGGTGCTGTAGCTGATGGGGACGCTTGATGCGCCCCAGGTTCCCCGCGCGCCGATCAACCACCCGCGGCCCAGGCTCGGCACCGTCGCTCCGTCGGACTTGTCGCTGAAGTACTGGGCCATGACGACTACTGGGCCACTGAGCCACGAAGCGCCGACGTTGCGCGCCGTGACATCGCCCACTTGCAGCCGGGTGGTGCCCGTAGCAAAGGAAATATTGAACGGGCCGGCAGCGTAGCCGGCGCGAAGACCACTGTAGTTGCCGTCCTGGGAATTGGGCGTGCCGCTCGGGTTCTCCCCCCTCGCGTGCATCAGTTCGCCATAAAAGCCAGTGCATCCAAAGGGTCCCCCATATGCCGCCGTGCATCCTGGCGTGAGGTACATGATGGCGTTCGAGGCGCGGATGGCCGTCTGCACACGTGAAACGGGGGTCAGGCCGCTCAGGGAGATGTTGCTGGCTGCGCCGCTGCCGGTCGTGCCGAAGGGATCGAACAGCGTCAGGTTCCAGTACGTCGGCGTCACGTCACGTCCGAGGCGCAATTCGCCCCACTGCTGGCTCCACAGGCTGACCGTAGATCGTCTGTTGAACACCAGGCCGTCGTTGGCCGAACCGGGAGCGACCACTTGGTTGTTCGCGCTCGTGCCGAAGGCGCCACTCCCGTTGTCGGCGTTCAGCGCGCCCTCGATCCAGAAGCCCGCAGCCAAGCCACCCCCGAGGTCTTCTGTTCCGCGAAAGCCGAGTGCACTGTAGGAATTGGCACCGCTGCCCACCATGCGCGTCACGCTCACCCCGCCTTGGCGAGCAAGTTGATAGTTGATGTCCACGGTTCCGAACAGGGTCACCGACGATTGCGCGCCGGCGCTTGCCGCGGCGCAGAGCGAGACCATGAACAGCATGCTGTTTTTCATTGAACGAAATCTCCAAGGTTGATTGAGGAACCTCACGGCGACCAGAGCCGTCAAGGCAAATTCAGTATGAAATGCTGTCACGCACAAAGTCCATGCGTGATCTGGATCGACTTCATCCGCTAAACGAATTGATCAGGAGTCGCCGCTTCCGGATACTCGCGACTGGTCAGTTCCCAAGCTTGTCTATGCACCCGCCCCATCCCCACGAACCGCTGCTGGTCCTGCGCGGCCGCGTGGAATCCCGACGCGTATTGCGACCTGTAGCCAACGCGCCGCGCATGGAGATCAGCTTCAGCGGCACGTGCAGCGAAGGCTCCCTGGGCGCCGCCAGTGGCGCTTGTAGCTTCGTCGCGCAGGCGAACGGCGGCGGTACGTATGTGTGGCACGGCCGCGGCGTCTTCTTCCTGCCCGACGGATGCGTGAGCAGTCGAAGCTGGGGGCGCGGATTGCGTGATGGGCACTGGCTGATCTACAAAGGCAGTATGACTTTCCAGGCTCATGCCACCGTACTCAACTGGCTCGACATCATCGAGGCCGCATTCGAATACCGGCAGGACATGTTGTCGCTGGATGCCACGCTTTGCTGTCACGCAGTTCCGGCGCAGCCGCGCGCCCTACCGTTGTTTCCCAACCAAGAAGGAGATAGTCCGTGCTGATGCACAACCTGCTGACCGACGGCGCCATGCGCCACCCCGAGAAACCCGCGTTTACCTGGGTCGACCGCAACACAAGTCTTTCCTATGCCCAGGCCGCTGTCGCGGTTGACCGCATGGCCGGCGCTCTAAACCACCTCGGTGTGGTCAAGGGCGACCGCGTGACCGTATTCGCCCACAACGGCATGGACTACCTGCTCGCCATGTTCGCGACGTGGCGGATTGGCGCCATCGCCGCGCTCGTCAACGTGAAATTCCAGGCGGACCTTGCCTATTACCTGGCGGATCACACGCCACGCGTCCTGATCTACACACACGACATGCGCGATGCGGTCAACGCGGCCGTCGCTCAGGCGCCGGGCATCGAGCACCTGGTGTGCATGGACGGCGAGCAACCGGGCGCACACTCGCTTCCCCAGTTGATGGCTGCCGAATTCGCGTCTCCCCGGGATCCCGGAGACGAAAACGCCCTGGCGCACCTCTCCTACACATCGGGAACAACAGGCAAACCCAAGGGGGCCTGCCTGTGCCACGAACCCACGGTGCGCGCGACGCGTTGTATCGCGGAGAGGTTGCGGATCACTGGCAACGACATTACGTTCGGGCCGACTGCGCTATCCAGTTCCTACCAGCTGGTGGGCAACCTCCTTCCCGCGCTTGCAAACGGTGCGTCGGTCAACATCATGCGGTTCTGGACCCCAGAGGCCGGCTGGGATGCGCTGGAAGCCGCGCGCGCCACGGTGCTCGTCGGCAACCCCACGCTGCTGGAGGAGTTGCGTGCTCAAAGCGCCGTGCGTGGTCGTGCGCCTGGCCGGCTTCGCTTCGGACTCTCCGGTGGCGGCCCTGTGCCAACCGTGCTCAAACGCGCATGGCGCGATCAACTGGCGTTGCCTCTGGTGGAAAGCTTCGGGCAAAGCGAGCTCGGCGGCTTCATGGCCCTGGGCCACCCCGAGCTTGAGGCGGACGACCGAAAGTTGATGAGAGTCGGACCGCCCCTGCCGGACAAGGAGGTGTGGATGGTCGGCACGGATGGCAAGCGCCTGCGCCCTGGCGAGGTCGGCGAGATCGTGCTGCGCGGAGGCTACATGTGGGGCTACTGGAACAAACCGGAGAAGACGCGGGAAACCCTGCAGGGAGGGCTGTTGCGCACCGGCGACCTCGGCATGATGGACGACGAAGGTTTCGTGACCATGCGCGGCAGGCGGTCCGAACTGCTGATGGTCGACGGATTCAGCTGGTTCCCACGCGATGTGGAAGAGGCGCTCTGCCGGCAGCCTGGTGTGCGCCAAGCGGCACTCATCGGATTGCCGGATGGTGAGCGCGGCATGCGGCCCTTTGCGTTCATCACGCGCCATGCAGGAGCGCCGGTCGATCTCGAGCGGCTCAAGAGTGTCGTGCAGGCCGAAATTCCCTATTCTCTGGAAGCAATGGTGCTTGGGGAGCTCGAGGAGTTTCCGATGACGCCCACCGGAAAGATTGCGAAGGGCGAACTTACCGAGCAGACGATGGCGTTGCTCTGACACGAGGGCGCCGCAGGGCGCCCTCGTCAAGTGCCCCGCGCGTCGAGTTCGCGGAAATCAGGCGGGCTGGCATCGATGAACTGCCCGCCTCGCAGCACCCGCCGGCGAGGCCGGCTGCAGACTTCGAAGCTATTGCGGCCTTCTAGCAGAACCAGGTCGGCGGGAGCCTCGCAACGCAGCCGTCCGTCCCAGCGTAGCTGCATGGCCGTGGCGGGGCCAACGGTTACGCTGCCAATCCAGCGAGCCATTGGATCGTTCAGGTGGGCGGCCAGTGAAGTATTTGCTAGAAGTTGCAGCGGGTCGAAATCGGCGAATGGTACGAAAGCGTCGCGGACATTGTCCGAAGCCAGGCAAACATTGACACCAGCGCTCGCGGCCTCGAGGATTGGAGCGATGCCACGCAGGCGAGGCGTGCGGCCGGCCATTCCGTCTTGCAACTGCAGGTTGGCGTACGGCAGGCAGATCAAGGCGATGCCAGCTGCCGCAAACTGCTGCAACACCGAGTCGCTGATGCGCGGCGGAGCCACCGACAATGCGCAGCAGTGCCCGCACGCCACGCGACCCTGCCACCGGTGCCGCTCGGTCAGTTCGACGATGGCGCGCATCCCACCGACGTCTGGCTGCAAATGCTCGTCGACATGGAAATCGAGGTCGAGCCCGTGGCGTACCGCTAACTCGAATACGGCTTCAAGCAAGGCCCGCTGATGGGGTACCGGATGCACCGACGCGCCAAGCACTCCCCCGCCCTGCGCCAGTATCCGCGCGATTGCGTCACCTGCCGCGGGTTGGCCGAACAACGGCAGTGGACAGATCGAGGCCAACTGCAGCTCGAGGCGACCGGCCCACTCGGCCCGCAGTTCTTTGGCGACGTGCCAGGCGCAAGGAGCATCGGCTGCCACCCAGTCAATGTGGCTACGCATGGCGCGCGTGCCGTGCGCCCAAGCAGTGCGAAGCGAAAACGACATGCGTCGGCGGAGGTCTTCCTCGGTCCAACGCGCTCGATCCTGCCCAGAAGCCGCGACCGAAACCGCCAGCGAATGGGAATAGAGCCCGATACGCGGCCCTGTATGACTCTTGTCCAGATGGGTGTGCGCGTCGACCCAGCAACTAGTGACGATACCGTCAGCCATATCAACGATCGGCAGGCCATCGGAGGGAGGATCGCCGGAAATGGCGGCGATCCTACCGTCCGCGATCAACAGATGGGCCCGGCGGTAGCCTTGCTCTGTGGCCGGAATGGCGCGCCGCAGCGGGGTTTCGAGCAGCGCTTCAGGGATGCGGGCGCGAGCGATCCAGAACGAACGCGCCTTCGCTTGCGCGGCCTTCCCTACCACGCGGGCTGCCGCTGGAGCAAAGCCACCGGCAAAGCGTCGATCTCCTGCAACACTTGGACAAACCTGTCGGCCACGAAGTCGATGGCGCTGCGTCCCTTCGCAGCGGTGCCGGCGGCAGCGTTGCCGCAGGCCCCCAAAGGATTGAGGTCCTGGGTCTGCCACGCTACAAGGCCTTTGCCTTCGACGAACGACAAATGGTTCGAGCTCGCTCGCAGTGCCTTGTCGGCGCTCTCGAAATCGCGCGCCTGGGTCATTTGCACAAGATCAGGTCGAAGCGCCAGCAGAATGGACGTCTCCAACTCACCCGCATGAATGCCGAACCGGTTTTCCTCGTCACCGATCAAGCCTTCGGGCAGCCCTAGCCCGTACCAGTTGACGCAGATCACCAGCATGCCGTGCTGTTCGCGCAAATCGCGCGCGACGATGTCCATCACGGACTCCTGGCCGCCGTGGCTGTTGAAAAGCACCAGCTTGCGCACGCCGGCTGCGGCAACGCACGCACCGAGCTCCCGCCACGTGCGTATCAATGTTTCGGCAGACAGTGTCAGAGTTCCGGGGTACCGTGAATGCTCGTTGCTTTTCCCAACCGCCTGGGTGGGCAGGAACAGCACCGGCAGTTCGGCCGGGAGCCGCTTCATCGTCGCTGCCACCATTCCGTCCACGGTGGCCGTGTCGACGGACATCGGCAGGTGCGGGCCGTGCTGCTCAATGGCCCCCACAGGCAGGACAGCGATCAGCTTCGTCCGATCGAGGCGCGCAAACGCTTCGCTCGTCCAGTCGGACCAAAAGCGCGTCACCGCTAGCGACACGGCAGGAGCAGGCGTGATGCTCATGTCCGTTGCACTGCGATTGCTTCGACTCGCACACCGATGCGCGCCAGATTGCGCGCGCTGCGCACCTCTTTCTCGCCATGGCCCTGCAACAACGCCAACAGGCGCTTGCGCATTGCCAGCCCGGGACGGTCCGTGTACATGTGGGCCTCCTCGCCGCGCGCAGGCTCGAGCGCGACATCGGGGTCTACCCCCTCCATGATGAGTATGTCTTCATCAGTGATGCGGCGGTCCATCTCGATGCAGTCGGCCGCACTGACGTCTTGCTCCGTATCGTTCCGGTAGATCCACTGGCAGATCATCGAATTTTCATCGTCGATCGGCGTGGCCGACGTCACCAGCGAATGCACCAAGCCATTCGGGTAGTTGATTTGCGACTTGCGCATGAACGGCATGTACCACTTGCTGACCATGTGGCGCACCGATTCGAGTTCGCTTCCCTTCACGACGCGCTTGATGTGCGCGTCCGTGTTGAGTACAGGCACATCGCCTCGCAAGACCATCCCGTAGTCCGTCTCCTCCAGCGTGGTTTCGCGCGGCCGCGGATCGGCCATGTGTCCGAACGTACCCTTGTGCACGAATCCGGTGTGCGAGAAGTCGAAGAAGTTTTCCATCAGGCGCAGGCCGGAGGTGCGACACGGCTCGTAGAACTCATGAATCAGCCGGAAGCCAGGCGCTCCGTCCTCTTCCAGATCAGGAATCGTGTTGAGCGGGTCCGCGTCAAGGCAGAGCCAGACATAGCCATATCGAACTTGCGTCTGGTAGTTCTTCACCTTGTAGGGGATCGACCGGGCGTCCGGGTTTTGAGGCATTGAGACGCACTGACCGCTGCAGTCGTATGCCCACCCGTGATAGCCGCACACGATACGGTCACCTTCAACCCAACCCATCGAGAGCTTGGCTGTGCGGTGGCAACAACGATCTTCCATCGCCGAGTAGCCGCCCGCGCCTTTCCACAATACGATGTCTTCGCCAAGCAGGCGGAAGGGCAGCGGCCGGTTTTCATCCAGCAAACGCGTGGGCATAACCGGATACCAGAAGCGGCGAAACAATTTCTGTTGACTGACAAGCATAGTGATCTCGAGGTCCTTGATTTATTTGTACAGCTGCCTGACAAAGCGCATGTCGTACGCCTTGCGCAGGTCCAAGCCAGCGGGCACCGCATTCGCAGCCACCATGTCCTGGTAGAAAGTCGACCAACGGGCGTCGCTCATGTTCCCGATGCGGCCACCGGAAGCATCGCCGGAATCGAGCAGGCCATAGCGTTTCATCTGGGCGATGGCGTAGCCGATCTGCTCGTCCGTCATCTGTGGGTTGTTGGCCTTGATCAGGCGGGAAGCCGGCTCGGGATTGCGCAGGAAGGCTTGCCAGCCTTCGATCGTGGCTTTGACGAAGTCGGTCACAAGCTTGGGATCCTCGCGCGCAGTGCGCTGTGTCGTGTCGATCGTGTAGTTGTAGCTGGACCAGCCGTAGTCGGCGAGCAGCATGCAATCCATCTTGAGGTTTTGCCGCGCGAACTGGAATCCGTCGTTGGTGATGAACCCCTGCTGCGCCATCTTGGGATCCTGAAGCAGCGCGGCATAGCCGATGTCGAATGGCCGCAACTGGCTGTCGTCGAACCCGTAACGCGACCTCAGCCAAGGCCAGAAGCTGCCCCGAGCCAACTGCGCAACACGGATCGGAGCACCCTTCATGTTCTCCAGCCGCGCGTAAGCACCTTGGTGCTGCACCAAGCACTGCGGGTCGCGCTGGAAGATTGCGGCGACGGTCACTAACGGAATATCCTCGCGGACGGCGTTAAGCGCGCGCATGCTCCAGCCGTTCACAAAGTCCATCTTGCCCGACACCATCAGCTGCATGTTGTTGCCCTGTGGCCCCACCTGGGTAACGGTCACGTTCAGGCCGTGCTTTTGGTAGATGCCCTCTGCCAGCGCTGCGTAATATCCACCATGCTCGGCCGAGGCAAAGAAACTCAGTGCCACGCGCACCTCGCGCGGTGCTGGCGCTGGTGCTTGTGCCAGTACCCCAGTTGCTGCGGCCAGCAGCGCCAGCGGGGCGAGCAGACGCCGAAGCGCGACTGAGAAGGACGGGATGTTCATTCAAATGCTCCTTGGGATGCGAAGATGGATGCGAAAAGGGACGCACCGCGTCAATGCTCGGCTTTCACGGTGCTTTCGTGCCAAGCGCCCAGCACTTGGTTTGAAATGAAGACCATGGCGGCGAACAGCGCGATGCCTGTGAGCGAGATGAGAAACAGCGACGCGAACATGCGCGGCACTTTTAGCTGGACACCGGACTCCAGGATGATGTAGGCCAGCCCGGATTGCGTCCCGCCTGTCCCGGCGACGAACTCCGCGACCACCGCGCCGATCAAGGCCAGGCCGCTGCTGATGCGCGCACCGGCGAAGAAGTAGGGAAGCGCCGATTTCAGTTTGAGCCGCGTCAGCGTTTGCCAGCGTGTCGCCCGGTAGATGCGGAACAAGCTGTGCAGGTTGGGCGCGACCGATCGCAGGCCGAGCGTCATGTTGGAGACAATGGGAAACAGTGCCGTGATGCTGGCAATCGTTACCAGGGCAACAAACGTGTTGCTAATCCAGATGATGATGAGTGGCGCGATGGCGACGATCGGCGTCACCTGAAGGATCACCATGTACGGCATGACGCTCTGTTCGACCGTGCGGTTCTGCGCGAGCAGGAAAGATATGAGCACCCCCACGGTCACCGCGACGGCGAACGCGCATACGGTGACCTTGAGGGTGAACAGCAGGCCCGTAAACAGCAAGCGTGAATCGGACCGAAGCGCCTTGAGCACATCGAGTGGTCCAGGCAATACATAGACTGGGAGTTCGAGCACAGTCACCATCAGCTGCCACAGCGCAATCAAGAAGACGCCGATGGCAACCATCGGCATCTTCCCGGCGCTCCAGTTGATCTGCCTTGAGATATTGCGGGAAAGGTCGGGGGTTTTCACGCGGCACCCTCCTCTTTGCGGCTGGCGGTGTCCAGCGCGTTGGTCAGGCGTCCCATGTGCTGGAGATAGTCAGCTGAAAGGCGAAATGCGGGTCCACGGGGGAATGCCGCGTCTATAGCCACTTCATCGATAACGCGTCCCGGCCGCGCGGCCATCACCACGACACGGGATGACAGATAAACGGCCTCTTGCAGGCTATGGGTCACGAATACCACAGTGAGGTGGCGTTCATGCCATATCCGCAGCAGATCGTCGTTGAGCTTGTTTCGGGTCATCTCGTCCAGCGCGCCGAACGGTTCATCCATGAGCATGAGGTTGGGCTCCGTCACCAACGCCCGCGCAATGGACACGCGCATCTGCATACCGCCCGATAACTCGCGTGGGTATGCCTCGTGAAACGCGGCCAGCCCCACCAGGGCCAGGACGTCAGCCACCTTGGCCTTGATGGTGCGAGCGTCCAGAGCACCTCGAAGTTCGAGCGGCAGCGCGACGTTTTCGGCGACGCGCGCCCACGGCATGAGCGTGGGGTCCTGGAAGACGAAGGCCAGTTTCTGGTCCGGTCGTGCGAGCACCGGCGTCGACTCCTGCCACCACTCGATCTGCCCTTGCGTGACGGAACCTAACCCGGCCAAGATGCGCAGCAGCGTGCTCTTGCCGCACCCTGAGGGGCCGATCAGCGTGACGAAATCCCCGCCGTACAGGTCGAGGTCGACGCCGGTCAGTGCCAGGGTACCGTTCGAGTATTGCTTCCCAGCATTGCGCACCTGGATAATTGGCAAAGGCTGCGACGCATCAGTGGGGCGCAATTTGCTTAGATAGGCAACACCCCCTTCCGGCCCGCGGGCGCTGCTTGCTATGTTCAAAATGTCTCGCTCCTGTTATGTGCAGTCGTTAGGGCTATTTGCCTTGCTGCGATTGAATTAGTATCGCAAGCAGCATCTCCGCCGTCCATGCGGGATGCGTATCAAGACCATGCGCCAACAGAATGACCTCACGCTGAATTTCTTTCTCCTCAGATGCCTGGTGGCGCTGGTCGAGCACTCTCACGTGACTCGCGCATCGGACTCCTTGGCGATGAGTCAGCCTGCCATGAGCCGTGCCATGAGCCAATTGCGCCAGCTGACGGGCGATCCGATCCTGGTCAAGGGCAAGAGTGGGTTGATCCCCACCGCCAAGGCCCTGCAGCTGCGCGATTTCGCGGTGCGAATCTTGAAAGAGATGGACCAGCTCCTGGGGCAAGCCATCGCATTCGAACCCAGCGAAGTGCGGCGAAATTTCCGGATCGTCGCCACCGACTATCTCGAATGCATCTTCCTGGACGGCATCGCGAATCGGATAGCACAAGACTTTCCTGCCATCGCCGTATCGGTACAACACCCAATTAACCCAAAGGACCTATTCAAGGTCCTGGAAAGCGGGGAAGTCGATTTCTGCATCGGCATGCTGCCAACCACCCTGGAGGATCTTCGCCACCGGCTGATCTTTCGTGACGAGATCGTTTGTGTCGCTGCGAAATCTCATTTTGCGGCCGCACAGTCCCTTTCGGCGGAAGCATTCGCGGCGCTGGATCATGTGGTGATCAAGCCCACCGTGCACGCGTTCGGCGCCGCCGTTGACCAGTCGCTGGCAGACCTCGGCCTCTCCCGAAACGAGAGAGTCGTAACGCCGAGCTACCTTTCCGTGCCCTACTTGGTCGAGTCCAGCAGCATGGTGGCGCTCGTGCCCGAGACACTGGCCAAGCAGTTCTGTGCGCGCTTCGAGCTCACCCGGCTGCAGTTGCCGGTAGACGTTGCCCCTTACGATGTCTACCTGTACTGGCACGAGCGCAGTCACAACCACCTCGATCACATCTGGTTCAGGACCCAAGTGGTGCAGGGGCTTTAAAGCGCCTATAGGTCCAGGACCAGACGCTCGCCGGACGAGCGGGCACAACACAGTGCCACCATGCTTTCCCGTTCCCGCACGCTCAGGCAAGAGTCCCCATGCTCGGGCTGCCCCGACAAATAGCGCGTCACACAGGTTCCGCAAGCACCCACCTCGCAGGAAGTGATGACTTCCACGCCATCCGCCCTCAGTGCTTGCAGCAGGGTCTGGTCTGCCTTGACATAGACGGTTCGTTGGCTGCGAACCAGTTCCACAACGAACGGCGTCGACGCGGTCGCGATCGGCGGAGCCGCGAAATATTCCTGGTGGATTTGTTCGGGGTTGAGCCCGGCGGCGGCAATTCGTGCGGCGACCATGAACCCGGCCGGACCGCACAGGTAGAGATGGGTACCGGCCGGCTGAGATTTCAGAAGCCGGGCCATATCGACCCGCTGCCCGGGTGAGTCATCGAAGTGAAAGCGTACTTGACCGATCCAAGGCGCCTTGCGCAGGCGGTCCAGGAACGGGACGTGCGCGGGGCTTCTGACGAAGCAACACAGCTCGAAGCTTTCGTCGTCATGCCATAGTTGCTCGGCCATGGACAGGATCGGCGTTATGCCAATGCCCCCAGCAAGCAGGCAGTGATGCAGCGCTCCCCCGGCCAATTGAAAGTTTTGGCGGGGAACACTGATTTTCAGCCGATCACCCTGGCCTATGTGATCGTGCATCCATCGCGATCCTCCGCGCCCCTCGCTCTCCCGCTTGACGCCGATAACGTACCGCCCGACATCCGATGGGGAGTTGCACAGGGAATATTGGCGAGGCCCCGCGCCCGTGTGCACGTCGACGTGGGCGCCCGCCCGAAACGCGGGCAACGACCCGCTTACGGACGTCAGTTCGAGACTGCGCACATCCTCCGTCTGTTGCTCCACGCGCGTGACGCAGACTTCCAGTAGTTCGTGATCCATGCGGAAAGTCTGATGAGAGAGTCGATTCCTCGCAATCACTTCCAAGCATGAGAGGCATTCGCTTGGCGGATAGCCGTCAGTGGAAAGGCACCGCCTTCGGCGGCGCCCGCGGCCGCACCGACGTGCCGAAGATCGTCGACTGGTACATGGAAGGCAAGCTGAACATCGACGACCTCATCACCCACAAGCTGAAGCTGGAGGACATCAACAAGGGCTTCGAGCTGATGAAGTCGGGCGAATCGATCCGCTCCGTGGTGGTGTTCTGAAGTGGAAGGCCTGACCACCCTGGAGGAGCACGCCTGCTTCGGCGGCGTGCAGGGCTTCTACGAGCACGCTTCGGACGTCATCGGCCTGCCGATGCGCTTCGGCGTCTATAGGCCGCCCCAGGCCGCGCAGGGCCCGGTCCCGGTAT
>JAQGMS010000277.1 GCA_028292245.1 Ramlibacter sp. | reverse complement strand
ATGACGGCAATGACGACCTCCGTGTCGGGATCCTCGACGATGTAGGCCAGTGCCTCCGACAATTCCAGGTCCGACTGGTTGCCGGTCGTCAGGCACATCGAAAGGCCGAGGTCGCGTTCGGCCGCCAGCACGATCATGTGGATGCCGAAGGCGCCGGACTGGCTGACCAGGCCGATCGAGCCGATGCGCGGAGGCTTGTCGATGATGCCGCTGGTGAAGGTGGCGAGCAGGCCGACCCGGACGTTGAAGGTGCCGGCGCAATTCGGCCCGAGCAGGGCGACGCCGCCCTTGCGCGCGGTCGCGACGATGCGCTCCTGCAATTGGCGGCCGGCGTCGTCGACTTCGGCGAAACCGGAGGAGAACACCATCGCGCCGTTGACGCCCTTGGCAACGCAGGACTCGACCGCGGCCAGCACGTCCTGTGCCGGCACCGCGATGACGACGAGGTCGACTTCGCCTTCGACGGCGGCCAGCGACGGATAGGACTTCAGCCCCTGCACCACGTCGCGCCCGGGGTTGATCGGGTAGATCGGGCCTTGGTAGCCGGCCAGCCGCAGGTAGCGGATCGGCCTGCCGCCGATCTTGTTCTCGTCGGCCGAGGCGCCGATGATCGCGATGGAGCGGGGCTTCAGGAATGCGCGGGCGCGGGCGCCGCTGAGAGGATCGAGTTCGGTCATGTTGTTGGAGGGTCAGGGCAGGTGGAGCGCCTGCTTGGCGAGGATGTTGCGCTGGACTTCGGACGAGCCGCCGTAGATGGTGCCGGCCTGCGAAGCGAGGAAGGTCGCGGCGGCGAGCAGGCCGCCCACGCCCGCGTTGGGTTCGCTCACGCCGCTGTAGGGGCCGGCGATTTCGACGGCGAAACTGGCGATGCGCTTGTACAGCTCGGTCTGGTGCACCTTGAGCATGGCGCCTTCCAGCCCCAGCTCGCCGCCGGCGCGGACTTTCTCCAGGCCCGCTTCGTACAGGCTGTTGTGGTCGGCGAAGTCGGCGGCCAGGCGGCCGTAGCGATCCATGAATGCCGGCTCGCCCCACTGGCCCACGGCCTTCGCGATCTGGCGCAGCAATTTGAGCGCATTGAACGACTGGGCCGCGGCGCCGAGGAACAGGCGCTCGCCGCCCATCAGGGCCTTGACCAGCGACCAGCCCTTGTTCAATTCGCCCACCAGCGCATCGGCCGGCACCTTCACGTTGTCGAAGAAGACTTCGCAGAAGTCGTCCTTCATCGACAGGATGTTGATCGGGCGGATGGTCACGCCCGGCACCTTCAGCGGCACCAGGAAATAGCTGATGCCGTCCTGCGGCTTGTTGGTGTTCTTGTCGGTGCGAACCAGCATGTGGCAATAGTCGGCCTGGTCGGCGCGCGAGGTCCAGATCTTCTGGCCGTTGATGGTCCAGCCGTCTCCGTTCCACACCGCCTCGGTGCGCAGGCTCGCGAGGTCGGAGCCGGAGTTCGGCTCGCTGTAGCCCTGGCACCAGACTTCCTCGCCGTTCAGGATCTTGGGCAGGAAGCGGTCGCGCTGCTCGGGCGTGCCGAAGCCGATCAAGAGCGGGCCGGCCATCATCACGCCGTTGTCCGCATAGCGGGCGCAGCCGTGCGCGTCGAACACGTCGTTGAAGATGATCCGCTTGGTGGGGTTCAGGCCCATGCCGCCGTATTCGCGCGGCCAGCCCGGCGCCACCCAGCCGCGCTTGGCGAGCTTCTGGTACCAGGGCTTGGTGACTTCGTGCGGCACCTGGCCGATCTGGAAGCGCAGGTCCTGCGGATAGTTGGCTTCGATGAATTCGCGCACCATGGTGCGGAAGCTCTCGTCGCTCATCGCGTTGTAGTCGGTGTCCATTTTTTCAGTCATTGCGGGCCTGCTCGATCGCGACGAAGCGGTTGCGGTGGGCGATGGCCGAGCCCCAGTCGTTGTGCACGGCGAGGATCTTGCGGGCGTACAGGCCGATGTCGCATTCATCCGTCATGCCCATGGCACCGTGGAACTGCACCGCCTCCTTGCCGATCAGCATGGCCGCGTCGGCGGCCCGCGCCTTGGCGCGCGAAACGGCGGCGCGGCGCTTGTCGTTGTCGGCCGCCGGCTCGTCGAGCAGTGCGGCAGCCTCGTTGATGACGGCGCGCGTCAACTCCAGCTGGATCTTCATGTCGACGGCGCGGTGCTGCAGCGCCTGGAAGCTGCCAATGGCCTTGCCGAATTGTTTGCGCACGGTCATGTACCCGAGCGTGGCGTCGAAAGCTGTTTCCATGCAGCCCAGCAGGTAGGCTGCATTCGCCAGGGCCGATTCCTCGAACACCTGTTCCAGAGATCCGGCCAGCGCTTCGCCGGGCGCGTCGGCGAACACCACGTCGGCAACGAAGCCGCCGTCGTGCAGGCCGGCCGAAGTCACCGTGACGCCGGGGGCATCACGCTCCACCAGGGCCAGGCCGTCGCGCGTCGCGACGACATAGGCATCCGCTCCGACGCCGCAGTTGACCAGCCGTTTGGTGCCGCTCACCTTGCCGGAGCGGAAACGCGACTGGCCCGCGGTGTCCAGGTCGTGCGCTTTTTCCAGCCAGGCGGGCACCACGATGCGGTTGCCGGACAGCACCGCCGCCAGCCACTCGCCACGCAGAAATTGCGCGGCGGCAGCGCCGGCGATGAAAGGTTCGGGGCTGAGCGATGCGCCCAGTTGCTGCGCAACCGCGCACAGCGCGGCCACGTCCAGGCCGGTGCCGCCGCGTTCGTCCGGCACGCGCAGGCCACTCCAGCCCAGCGCGCACATTTCCTTCCACAAGGCGCGGTCGAAGCCGGGCTGCTTGAAGCGCAAGGCGCGCGCACGCTGCGGCCCCTTGTCGCGCGGCGCGACCTGGGCCGCGCTGTCGCGGATCAGGCGGACGTTTTCGAGAGATTCTTCGAGCACTGTCGACATGGTTTTCCTTTAGCTGCCCTTGAAGACGGGCGGGCGCTTTTCGAAGAACGCCGACTTGCCTTCGTCGTGGTCGGTCGAGCTGAACAGCATCGCCTGGATTTCCCGCTCGCGCAGCAGCACGTCGTCCAGCCCCGCCGCGAAGACCGAGCGCGTCAGCGCGATCGGCAGCGGCGCCTTGGCCGCGAGGATGCCGGCCAGGCGGGCCGCTTCCTGCTGGGCGCCGCCGGTGGCGACCACCTTGTCGGCCACGCCCCAGTCCAGCGCCTCCTTGGCGCTGAACACCTCGTTGTACAAAAGGATCTGGCGGGCGCGGCCGGTGCCCACGCGCGCGGGCAGCGAGTGCAGGATGCCTGTGTCCGGCGCCATGCCGATCTCGCCGAAGCCGGCCTTGAAGCGCGCCGTTTCGCTGGCCACGACGGTGTCGCACAGCAGCGCCAGCGACAAGCCGCCGCCCACGGCCCAGCCCTCGACGGCCGCGACCAGCGGCTTGCTGCTCTGGGCCAGCAGCCGCACCAGGTCGTGCACGATGCGCATGCGGTCCAGCGCCGCGCCCATCGGCATGTGGCCCATCGCCGTGACGTCGCCGCCGACGCAGAACTGCTTTTCGCCGCCGGTAAAGACGATCGCGCGCACGGTCTGGTCGGCTTCCAGCGCGCGGAACGTGTTGAGCAGCGCGATGCGCATCGGCATGGAGAACGCGTTGCGCCGCTCCGGGTCGTTCATGCGGACGGTGACGACGCCGCCTTCGCGGGTTTCAATGATCATCGGGTTTCCCTCGGTTGTTTCGTTCATCCGCCGCTGCTGGCCTGCACCGCCTGCAGCCGGCCGGCTTTTTCCAGTTCGGCATAGCGCGGCTCGCCGAACCATTGGCGCAGCGAGGCGAGCGCCTCGTCGCGGGTAGCGGTGCGCGGCGGGCGCGGCGTTTCGGGCGTGGACCGGCTGAAGCGCGGCGCGGCCGGCGGCTGCTGCACGCCCGCGACTTCCACCAGCGAGCCGCGCGCCTTCATGTGCGGATGCTGCATGACCTCGGACATGGCCAGCACCGGCGCGAAGCAGGCATCGGTGCCTTCCAGCAGGTCGCACCACTCCTGGCGCGTGCGGGTCTTGAACTTGGCAGCGAACAGCTCCTTGGCCCGGTCCCACCCGGAGCGGTCCCAGCGGTCGGGGATCTGCGCCGCGTCGAAGCCGATGCGCTCGAGCATGTCGCCGTAGAAGCGCTCTTCGATCGGCGCGATGGAGATGTACTTGCCGTCGGCGCATTGGTAGACGTTGTAGAACGGCGAGCCGCTGTCGGCCACGTTGGCGCCGCGCTGCTCTTTCCAGATGCCGGCGCCGAGCACGCCGTAGACGCTGGTCATGAGCGACATCACGCCGTCCACGATGGCGGCATCGACCACCTGGCCCTTGCCCGAACGGCCGGCTTCCTGCAGCGCGGCCAGGATGCCCATCGCGAGGTAGAGCGAGCCGCCGGCGTAGTCGCCCAGCAGGTTCAGCGGGATGCTGGGCGGCTCGCCCTTGCGGCCGATGCTGTCGAGCGCGCCGGTCAGCGCGATGAAGTTCACGTCGTGCGCCGCCGCCTGCGCCAGCGGGCCGGTCTGGCCCCAGCCGGTCATGCGGCCGTAGACCAGCTTCGGATTGCGGTCCAGGCATTGCGCCGGGCCCAGGCCCAGCCGCTCCATCACGCCGGGACGGAAACCCTCGATCAGCGCGTCGGCGCCGGCGACCACGTCCATGGCCATCGCGCGGCCCTCGGGCGACTTGAGGTCCAGCGCCATCACTTCGCGGTTGCGCAGCAGCAGGTCGTATTCGAGCGGGCGCTTGCTGCCCAGCTCCACGGCGACCGAGCGGTCGATGCGCATCACCGTCGCGCCCAGGTCGGCCAGCAGCATGGCGCACATCGGCGCCGGGCCGACAGCGGCGAATTCGACGATCTTCAATCCGGCGAGAGGTCCCAAGATGTTCTCCAGTGTTCGGTGCGCGTCAGGCGGTCTCGCCGCCGTCGGCGGTGATGACCTGGCCCGTGATGAAGGCGCCGGCGCGGCTGGCCAGCATGACGGCGACGCCGCCGATGTCGTCGGGCTCGCCGATGCGCCCCAGCGGCAGCAGTTGCTCGCGCTCGGCCAGCAGCTTCGGGTTTTCCCAGATCGCGCGCGAGAAGTCGGTGCGGATCAGGCCAGGCGCGATGCAGTTGATGCGGATGTTGTGGCGGCCCCATTCCAGCGCCATGCAGCGCGCCATCTGCATCTCGGCGGCCTTGGACATGCCGTAGATGCCGAGCGCGGCGCGGCCGCGGAAGCCGCCGATGGAGCCGACGAAGATCACCGCGCCATCCTTGCGCTCGGCCATGCCGGGCAGCACCAGGTTGGCCAGCCACAGGTTGGACTGCACGTTGTTGCGCATCACCTTGTCGAACACTTCGTCGCTCGCGCCGGCCAGCGGGCCGTAGTACGGGTTGGTGGCGGCATTGGCGACCAGCACGTCGACGCGGCCCCACTCGGCCATCGTCTTGCGCACCAGTTCCTCGAGGTCGGGCTTCTTCGAGATGTTGGCGGCGACGCCCGTCGCCTGCCCGCCGTTGGCGCGGATCGCCTGCGCCACTTCGTCGCAGGCAGCTGCCGTGCGGCTGCTCACCACGACGCGCGCGCCCGCGGCGGCCAGTTGCTCGGCGATGGAGCGGCCGATGCCGCGCGTGGCGCCGGTGACGATCGCCACCTTGCCGGTCAGGTCGAATAGTTTCATGGGTCAGGTCGCCTGGTAAATGCTGATGTTTTCGGTGACGCAAGCGGCCTTGTCGCGGCCTTCGATCTCCATCACGTCCTTGAAGCGCACGCGCCAGCCGTTGTCGGTGGGGTCCACCGCGAGCAGCGAACGGCGCAGGCGGATGCGGTCACCCGGAAACACCGGAGCCAGAAAGCGCGTCTTGTCGTAGCCGTAATTCAGGCCGGTGGTCATCGACTTGAGCTTCCAGACCTGCCGCGACAGGTGGCTCATCAGCGACAGCGTCAGCATGCCGTGCACCAGCGTCTTGCCGTGCGGGCTCTCGCGCGCTGCGCGCTCCGGGTCGGTGTGCAGCCAGAAGTCGTCGCGGCTGACGGCGGCGAAGCCGTCGATGCGGGCCTGGTCGAGCGCGAACCAGTCGCTCACGCCCAGCTCCTGGCCTACTGCTTCCCGCAGGCTGGCGACGTTCTCGAATTCGCGCGATGCCATGGCGGCGCTCACTGGCGCCTGGGCATGCGGTCGATGACGTCGCCCCACTTGGCCAGCTCGTCGACCGTCATCTTGCCCAGCTCCTGGGCGGTGGCGGGCATCGCGTCGAAGCCGCGGTCCTCCACGAAGGCCTGGAACTCCTGCGTCTTCTGGATCGTGATCAATTCATCGGACAGGCGCTTGACGATCGCCGCGGGCATGTCGGCGGGGCCGTACAGCGCGAACCAGGCGTTGAACTCGAAACCGGGGAACAGCTCGTTCATCGCCGGCGCGTCCTTGAGCACCTTGTGGCGCTTGGCGCCGCTGGTGGCCAGCACCTTGATCTGGCCGGCCTTCGCCAGCGGCACGGCGTTGCTGATCACCTCGAAGCTGAAGTCGATGTGGCCGGCGATCAGGTCCTGCATCACCGGCGCCGAGCCCTTGTAGTTGATCATGTTGAAGGTGACGTTGGCGCGCTGCGCCAGCATCGCGATCGTCATCTCGGTGCCGGTGCCGACGCCGGCCGAGCCGGCGGACACCGCGTTCGGCGCCACCTTGGCGCGCGCGATCAGGTCCTGCACGGAGTTGATCGGGGACTTGGCGCCGACGGCCAGTCCGTACGGGAAACCGGCCAGGCCGCCCAGCGGCGTGAAGCCCTTGATCGTGTCGTAGGGCAACTTGCCCAGGTGCGGCGCGATGGTCTGGATGGTGTTGGCGCTGATGCCGATGGTGTAGCCGTCTGCGGGCGACTTGGAAAGGCGGTCCAGCCCGATCTGGCCGGCCGCGCCCAGGATGTTCTCCACCACGACCGGCTGGCCGAGCGCGGTCTGCAATTGCTTGGCAACCTGGCGCGCCAGCGCGTCGGTCGGCCCGCCCGCGCTGAACGGCACGATGAACTTGATCGGCTTGGCGGGCCACGCCTGCTGTGCCAAGCCCAGGCCGGGCAGCAAGGCGAGCAGCGCCGCAGCGGCCAGGGAACGTCTCGTGATCATGGGGAATGTCTCCTTGTTCGGGGCATAGTGGCGCAACGCCGCGGCCCTGACAATTGACTTTTTCCGCCCGAAGTTGAATCAAACTCAAGTGGCCGCCGCGGGCCGCGCCGTACCTCAGGCGTAGAGCTGCTCGATCACGTCCTGGTACTTCTGTTCGATGCTGGAGCGCTTGACCTTCATGGTGGCAGTGACCTCGCCGTCGTCATGGTCGAGCTCCTTGGCCAACAGGTGGAACTTGCGCACGTGCTGCACCTGCGGCATCCGCGCGTTCATGGTGTCCACTTCCCGCTGGATCAGCACGCGCACCTGCGGCGACTCGGCCAGGCTCTTGAAGGTGGTGTAGGCCATGCCGGATTCCTCGGCCCACTTGCCAACGCCCTCCAGGTCGATCTGGATCAGCGCGGAGACGAAGCGCCGCCGGTCGGCGATCACGATCGCCTCCTTGATGTAGGGCGAGAAGCGCAGCGCGTTCTCCAGCTCGGTCGGCGTGATGTTCTTGCCGCCGGCGGTGATCATGATGTCTTTCTTGCGGTCGATGATGCGCAGCTCGTCGCCCATCGGCCCGGGCACCAGGGTGCCGACGTCGCCGGTGTGCAGCCAGCCTTGCGGGTCGACGGCATCGGCGGTGGCCGCCTGCGCGCCGTAGTAGCCGCGGAACACCACGTCGCCGCGCAGCAGAATTTCACCGTCTTCCGCGAGCTTGAGCTCGATGCCGGGAAACGGCGTGCCGACGGTGCCGACCGGCGACGCGTCGCTCGGCTGCAGGCTGCTGGCACCCGAGGCTTCCGTCAGCCCGTAGGCCTCGCGGATCGACAGGCCCAGTGTCTTGAAGAACTTGAGGATTTCCGGTGAGATCGGCGCGCTGCCCGACACTGCGATCCGGCACTTGCGCAAGCCCACGAAGTTCAGGAGCGGGCGCAGCATCACCCCATACCAGAACCACCACAGCGCGTGCTGCATCGGGCTCCAGCCCTCGCGCGGCAAATGCCCGAAGCCGGCCAGTTGCCGCATCGCCGTGTCGTACAGGCGCAGGGTCAGGCCTCCCGATTCGCGGATCTTGATCTGGATCGACGAGTGGAATTTCTCCCAGATCCGCGGCACCGCCAGGAAGATGCCGGGGCCGATCTCGCGCAGGTCTTCCTGCACCGTGCGCAGGCTCTCGGCGAAGTTCACCACCGCGCCGGTGGTCAGCGGCACCTGCACCGCGAACATTTGCTCGGCCATGTGGCACAGCGGCAGGTAGGACACCAGCGAATCTTCCGGACTGGCGTGCAGCACGGTATTCAGCCCTTCGCCGGCGCGGCACAGGCCCCGCCAGGTCAGCATCGCGGCCTTCGGGCGGCCGGTCGAGCCGGAGGTGAAAACCACCAGGCCGACGTCGTCCATGTCTTGCGCGACCAGGTAGTCCGCCACCATCCACGGCGATTTCTCCGCCGCCAGCCGACCGAGCTGCGTGACCTGCGCGAATTCGACGATGCCGGTGCGGTCGTAGTGGCGCAGGCCCGAAGGATCGATCACCACGATCTGCCGCAGGCCCGGCAATTTGTCCCGCACCTCCAGCACCTTGTCGAGCTGCTCCTGGTCTTCGCAGATGATGAACGGCGCCTCGCACAGCCGCAGCAGGTATTCCACCTCCGGGCCGGGTGAGGTCGGGTAGACGCCGGCCGGCACCGCCTTCACGAGGCCGACGCCCAGTTGCGCATAGACCCATTCCTTGCGGTTCTCGCTCAGCAGCGCCACGTGCTCGCCCGCGCGCAGGCCCAGCTCCACCAGGCCCATGCCGAAGTGCGCCGCGTGGTCCGCGTACTGCGACCAGGTGATCGGCTCCCAGATGCCCAGGTCCTTCTGCCGCAGCGCGACCTCGTTGCCCCGCTTGCCGGCCCAGTAGAACAGGCGCTGCGGCAAGGTCATGCCGTGGACGTCTTGCAGGAAGTTGCTCATGCGGTTCTTGTTGTCATGAAAGCCAGCGCTTGCGCCGCTTGTAGTGCTTGACGTCGCGAAAGCTGGTCTGCCCGGTGCCGCCCTCGGCGTGGCCCAGGTAGAAGCGCTGCACGTCGGCATCGCCGGCCAGCGCGTGGCTCGGCCCGTCGATCACGATGCGACCGTTCTCCATGATGTAGCCGTAGCTGGCGACTTGCAGGGCCAGCCGCGCGTTCTGCTCCACCAGCAGCATGGCTACGCCCTGCTCGCGGTTGATCCGCACGATGATCTCGAAGATGTCGCTCACCACCAGCGGCGCCAGGCCGAGCGAAGGTTCGTCCAACAGCATCAGGCGCGGCTTGCCGACCAGCGCGCGGCCGATCGCGAGCATCTGCTGTTCGCCGCCCGAGAGATAGCCGGCCAGCTGGCCGCGCCGCTCCGCCAGCCGCGGGAAGTAACGGAACGCCGCCTCCAGGTCGAGCTGCACGCCTTCGCGGCCGGCCAGCGCGCTGCCGGCGGCCTTGAGGTTCTCCTCCACCGTGAGGTCTTCGAACACATGCCGGCCCTCGCGCACATGCGCGAGCCCGGCACGCGCGAGCCGGTGTGCGGGCCAGCCCGCGATGTCGTTCTCGAAAAAATGCAGGTGGCCCGACGCGACGCGCCCGTTCTCCAGCGGCAGGATGCCCGACGCCGCTTTCAGCGTCGTCGTCTTGCCCGCGCCGTTGGAGCCGAGCAGCGCGACGATCGCGCCTGCGGGGACCTCGATCGACAGCCCGCGCAGCGCCTGGATGCTGTGCTGGTAGATGACCTCGAGGTTCTCGATGCGCAGCGCCGCCGGCGCTGCGCCGGCAGGAATCAGACCCTGATCCATCCGCTCGCCGGTTCCATCCGCTTGCTGGCCGGGTCGTAGCTGTACACGCGGCCCGACTTGATCTGGTGCGTGCTCAGGTCGGCCAAAAGGCCGGTGAGGCCGCCGGTGTCCCATTCCTTGATCGATTCCAGCGCGGCCTTCATGTTGGGCAGCGTCAATTTCTTGCCGGCCTTGACGCAGCGCTCGGCCACCTCGCAGAAGATCATGCCGGTCAGCCAGGAGTGGATGTAGAAGACCGAGATCGAGTCCTGTTGCGGCCGCACCTTGGCGACGTACTCGCGCATGGTCGTCATCATCTTGCTGTCGGTGTCGTAGCCGTAGCGATAGGGCATCACCCCGGTCAGCCGCTCGCCGGATTTGGCCAGCGCGTCGTACATGATGCGGTCCACGCCGTAGGTGGTGGACATCACCTGCGCGTTCATCCCGGCTTCGCGCATCTGCTTCACGAACTCCGGCACCGGATTCATGATGTAGCCCTGGAAGATGACGATGTCGGGCCGCGTGCGGCGCAATTTCGCGACTTCGGAGGTCACGTCCACGCCGGTGGGCTTGGTCACGATCTCCTGCACGATCGGCAGGCCGAGCTTTTGCGCGCGAGCCTTGGAAGCGGGAATCGCTTCGCTGCCGAATTCCTGGTCGGTGTAGACCAGCCCGATCTTCGGCACGGTGCCGGAGGCCTTGGAGATGCGGCCGATGTATTCCATCAGGATCTCGTGCGTGGCGCCGAAGGTCGGGCCCGACAGGAAGTGGTGCGGGTACTGCGTCTGGTCGAGCAAGGCTTCCGACGACGAGAAGCCGCCGGTCATGGTGGTGCCGGAAGCCAGCACGTCGCGCGCCACCGCTTTGGAAAGCGGTGTGCCGTCCAGGAAGATGAACGACGGCTTGTCCGAAGCCATCATCTTCTTGACCACGGCCACGCCCTGGTCCACCTTGTACGCGCTGTCCTCGGCGACGTAGCGGATCTTGTGTCCCGCGATGCCGCCGTTCTGGTTGCGCCAGGCGATGTAGTCGCCCATCGCGTTGTTGCTGGCCACGCCGGCAAACGACATGAAGCCCGTCATCGGGTGCGCGGCCCCGATGACGATGTCGGCCTTGGCCTGGGCGAAAGCGGGGCGCCATGCGCCGACGCCCAGCGCGGCTGCCGAACCGATGGCTTGCACTAATTTTCTGCGTTGGATCATGGGGTTCTCCTAGGGTGATTCGAGCAGGGTGGGGAAATCAAGTCTTGAAAGGCCAGAGATGGAACCGGCGCCGGGTGCGCGCCCACACCTGGGCCAGGCCGTGCGGTTCGACGATGAGGAAGCCGACGATCAATAGGCCGAAGACCACCTGGCCCATCGGCAGCAACTGGTTCACCAGGTTGGGCAGCACCTGCGAGCTGGCGCTGGCGACCA
This sequence comes from Ramlibacter sp., assembly GCA_028292245.1. GTDB lineage: Bacteria > Pseudomonadota > Gammaproteobacteria > Burkholderiales > Burkholderiaceae_C > Ramlibacter. The sequence continues at coordinate 46,842 of JAQGMS010000277.1, read as the reverse complement.
GCCGCAGCAGCTCCGGCACGAAGGTCATGAAGACCGCGCCGAGGATGCTGCCCAGCACACGGCCCAGGCCGCCGACGATGATCGCGGCGACGTAGAACACCGACAGGCTGAAGGTGAAGTATTCGGAGGTGATCGCGCCGTAGAAATAGCCGAGCAGGCCGCCGGCCACGCCCGCGTAGAACGCGCCGATGGTGAACGCCAGCACCTTGTAGCGCAGCAGGTTCACGCCGAGGATCTCGGCGGAGATGTCGCGGTCGCGCACCGCGACGAAGGCGCGGCCGACATAGCTGCGGCCCAGGTTGGCGGCCGCCAGCCCCAAGACGAACACGCACAGGTAGATCGGGAAGAACATCCTGCGGTCGCCCATCAGCTCCAGGCCGAAGAACGACGCCGGCGGGATGTTGACGCCCTTGGGGCCGCCGGTCACCGGTGTCCACTCGCGAAACAAAAAGCCCAGGACGAAATGAGCTGCGAGTGTGGCGATGGCGAAATACATCCCCTTGACCCGCAGGCTGGGCAGGCCGACCACCATCCCGATCAGCGCGGCGACGGCGCCGGCCATCGGCAGCGCGATGAAGAACGGGATGCCCCAGCGCGAGAACCACGACACCGCGTAGCAGCCGACGCCGACAAAGGCCGCGTGGCTGAGCGAGATCAGCCCGGCGCTGCCGGTGGTGATGTTCAGGCCGAGCGTGGCCACCAGGTGGATGCCGACGATGCAGGCCATCGCCATCACGTAGTCGGAGCCGTAGAAGGGAAGCAGCGCCACGGCGACCACGCAGATCGCCATCCAGGTTTTCGCGACGGGCGAGTCCCACAACTGCTCCTCGGCCCGGTAGTTCTCGAAGAAGACGCCGACGCGCATGGTCAGAGCCTCTCGATGTCGCGCGAGCCGAACAGCCCGTGCGGCCGCACGACCAGGATGGCCAGCACGACCAGGTAGGGCAGCACGTCGCGCGCCTTGCCGCCGACATAGCCGACGGTGATGCTCTCCAGCCAGCCCACGATGAGGCTGGCGATGATCGCGCCGGCGATGCTGTCCAGCCCGCCCAGGATGATGACGGCGAACACGCTCAGTGCGCTCGCCGCCAGCGCCGGGTACAAGCCGCCGGTGCCGACGATCAGCACGCCGGCCACGGTGCCGACAGTGCCCGAAAGAATCCAGGTCAATCGCTGCGAAGCGCGGATGTCGATGCCCAGCGTGGCGGCCGTCACCGGGTCGCTGGCGGTGGCGCGCAGCGCGATGCCCTGGCGCGAGTAGCGGAAGAACACCACGAGGCCGGCGATCAGGATGCTGGCCAGCAAGAAGTTGCCGAGGGCGGCGCCCGGGATCATCACCTCGCCCAGGTTCACCGGCATGCGCGGCAGCAACGGCGCGGCTTCCAGCGGGTCCTGGCCCCAGACGATCTCGACGCCGCCGTGGATGAAGCTGGCGATGCCGATGGTCGCCATCAGGATGGCGATCGTCGGCTGCCCGCTCAACGGGCGCAGGATCATCCGCTCGATGGCGGCGCAGGCCAGCGCGATGCCGGCCAATGCCAATAGCAAGGCCACCACCGGCGGCAACTTGAGGATCACGTTGCCTGTGTAGTACAGGTAGGCGCCGAGCATCATGATCTCGCCTACCGCGAAGTTGACGACGCGCGTTCCCTTGTAGACCAGCACGAAGCTCAAGGCCATCAACGCGGTGACGGCGCTGGCCAACAGGCCCAGCACCGTGAACTCGACCAGGATGTAGAAGTCGGTCATGGCGCGGCCGCCGCGGTTTCGCTGCCCAGGTAGGCGCGGATGACCTCGGGGTGCCGGGCGACCGCGCCGGGGGTGCCGTCGGCGATCACCTCGCCGAAGTTCAGCACCACCACATGGTTGGAGATGTCCATCACCATGCCCATGTCGTGCTCGACCAGGATCACCGTCGCGCCCCATTCCTCCTGCACGTCCAGGATGAAACGCGCCATGTCCTCGGTTTCCTCGCGGTTCATGCCGGCCACCGGTTCGTCCAGCAGCAGCACCTTCGGACGCATCGCCAGCGCCCGCGCCAGCTCGACGCGCTTCTGCAGGCCGTAGGAGAGCGCTTCCACCGGCTTGTGGCGCACGTTGTCCAGTTCCAGGAAGTCGATCACGCGCCGCTCGACCTCGGCGCGCAGCGCCTGCTCCTCGCGCCGCGCGGCGGCGCTGGAGGCCATGACGCCCAGCACGCTCGATTCCATCAGGTGGTGGCCGCCCAACTTGATGTTCTGCAGCACCGACAGGCCGCGGAACAGCGCCACGTTCTGGAAGGTGCGCGCCAGGCCCAGCCCGGCGCGGGCGTGCACCGGCACATTCGTGATGTCGGCGCCGCCCAGGCGCACGCGTCCCGCCGAGGGTTTGTAGAAGCCCGAGATGGTGTTGAAGACGCTGGTCTTGCCGGCGCCGTTCGGGCCGATGATGGCGGTGATCTGGCCGGCCGCGGCGGACAGCGAGACCCGGGTCAATGCGTGGATGCCGCCGAACGACACCGACACGCCCTCCACGGACAGTGCGATGCCGCTGCGCAGGACCTCGGCTGTCGTCATGAATATGTCTCCTCACGCATGATCAGCCATCCGGCCGCCCGGCTCAATTGAAGATTTTTTTCGCCGGTCGAATTGGCCTCAACCCAAAACGGGCGGCTGCGGCGACGATTGAGTTGCCCGCAAGCATCGGCGCGAAAAAGTCAAGTGTCAGTGCGCTGTCCATCGGTCACCATGCAACTTCGTGACTCAGGCGGTGCGGCCGCAGACCAACTTGAAGGTGCGCAGGGATGGACAGCCTCGAAGGAAAACTGATCGTCGTCTCCGGCGCGGCCAGCGCCGTGGGACGCAGCTGTGTCGACCGCCTGATGCGCGCGCAGGCCCGCGTCCACGTGATCGATTCCGACAGCGCCGGCCTCTCGGAAATGCTCAAGCGCTACAACGCGCAGGGGCGGCTCACCGGAGCCTGTTCGTCGCTGGCCACGCCCAAGGCCTGCGCCGATGCATTGTCCGGCCTGCAGCAGCCGATCTATGGCGTGCTGCATGTCGCGGGCGATCAGGAAACGCCCGCCGCCGATGACACGCTGCCCCCCGAATGGGATCACGCCATCGCCGCCGACCTGGCGGCCGCCTGGCAATTGGCGGACGGCTGCCAGCCCCGGCTGGATGAAGGCCAGGCCTGCCGCATCGTCCTCACGTCGCCGGCCGCGCCCGGCACCGGGAGCGCTGGGGAAATCGCCAGCGGATCGGTGTACGGCGGGCTGGCCCGCATGGTGCGCCTGCTTGCGCGGTCCCTCGCGCCGCGCGCGCTGGTCAACGGAATCGCCGTGGGCCTGGTGGAAACGCTGGGAACGCGCGATTCACTGCTGCGTGGCAGCGACGCGGTGCGAGACGGGGTGATGCTGCGGCGCTGGGCGCAGCCCGACGAAATAGCCGCGGTTGCGCAATTCCTGCTCGGCGCCGGATCGAGCTACGTCACCGGCCAGGTCATTCATTGCGACGGCGGCGCCTGCTACGGCTGAGCCGCGCGGCCGCTCAGGCGGCTTCGTCGACCGGTTCCTCGTTGAAGCTGGCGCACTGCGCCATCAGCCAGTCGCGAAAGCTCTTCATCTGCGGGGACAGGCGCCGGTTCTCCGGGTAGATCAAGTAATAGGTGAAGTCGCCCTTGTCCAGGTGACGGTCGAACGGGCAAACCAGCCGCCCCGCCGCCAGGTCGTCCTGGATCAGCGCCAATTGCGCCATCGCGAAGCCCTGGCCTTCCAGCGCCGCCTGATAGCTCAGCGCGGAGCTCTCGAAATACAGGAAGCTGAAATCATCGACCGGCTCGACCCCTTCGGCGCGCAGCCATTCGTGCCAGTCGTCGCGCCGCTCGGCCCAGGTCGATTGCAGCAGCACGTGGTTGACCAGGTCGGCCGGCTTTTCGATCGCCGGGCCGCGTGCGAGCAGCGACGGATGGCATACCGGAGCCAGCACGTTGGGGATGAGTTTTTCCGCGATCGCGCCGGGCCAGATGCCGTGCCCGAGCCGGATGGCGAAGTCGAGCTTTTCGCGGTTGAAATCGACCGGCTCGTTGCCGGTGGACAGCACCAGTTCCACCGAGCGGTTGCCGGCGTAGAAACTGGAGAGCCGGGGGATCAGCCAGCGCAGCGAAAAGGTGGTGTAGGCACGGACCTTCAGGATGTCCTTCAGGCTGGGGTGCTTGAGCACGCCGGTTGCCGCGCGGATCGATTCGAACGCAGCGGACACCGCGCCGAAGTACCGCTCGCCCTGCTCGGTCAGGCTCAATTGCCGGTGCCCGCGGACGAACAGTTCCACGCCCAGGAACTCCTCGAGCGCGCGCAACTGGTGGCTGACGGCGCCGAGCGTGACGTGCAGTTCGGCAGCGGCCTTGGTGGCGCTGAGGTGCTTGGCAGTCGAAACGAATGCGCGCAGCGCATTGAGCGGAGGCAAATCCCGCATGTGTCTCTTGTCTCAGTTGGATTTAGATTTACTCAACCGATGATAGAACAAATCCATTGTCACAGGGGGGTGCGGGCGCCAAGCTGGGAGCCCTGATCACTGGAGACAGCCTTGAATATCAATAGAAGAGTCGCGCTGGGCGCGATCGCCGCTGCCGCCGTTCCCGCGGCCTACGCGCAAAGCTGGCCGAGCCGGCCGATCAAGTGGCTGGTTCCGTTCGCGGCGGGCGGCGCCACGGATGTCTTTTCGCGCCTTGCGGCTGAGCAGCTGTCCACGGCGCTGGGCCAATCCGTCGTGGTGGAGAACGTGACGGGCGCGGCCGGCGTGGTCGGCCTCGAGCGCCTCGCCCGCGCCGCGCCGGACGGCTACACCCTGGGCACGATCCCGAACAGCCTGCAGACGATGATGCCGCACCTGTCCGAAGCGCCGTTGCCGTACGACACCATGAAGGCCTTCACGCCGATCGGCGGTTTCGCGTCGTTCCAGTACGCGGTGGTCGTGGCGGCCGCGTCGCCGATCAAGACGATGGCCGACCTGATCGCCATCGGGCGCAGCCAGCCGGGCAAGCTGACCTTCGGCACCACCGGTTCCGGCACCGGCAACCACCTGGCCACGGTGCTGATGACGCAGCAGACCGGCACCACCTTCACCTATGTGCCGTACAAGGGCGCCGCGCAATCCGTGGTGGACCTGATGGGCGGCCACATCGACCTGATCGTCGACATCGTCGGCGGCGTGGTGGGCCTGATCCGTGAAGGCAAGGTGCGCGCCCTTGCGACCACCGGCACCAAGCGCCATCCGCTGCTGCCCGAAGTGCCCCCGGTCGCGGACACCATTCCCGGTTTCGAGCATGTCGGCTGGTTCGCGCTCTACGGCCCGGCCGGGCTGCCGCCCGACATGGTCAAGCGCGTCAACACGGAACTGCAGCGCATCCAGCGCTCGCCGGAGTTCACGGCCACGCTCGCCAAGCTTGGCTACGAGACCATGCTCAACACGCCCGCCGAACTCGACGCCCGGCAAAAGCGCGAGTACGAGCGCTGGGCGGTCACGCTGAAGAACATACCCAAGGCCGCGCGCTAGCCAGGCCATGAACGCCGCGCGGCTGCTGGCCAAGGCGTTTCCGGTGGAGGAACACCACTACACGGAACGCGACGCGATCCTGTACGCGCTGGGCCTGGGCATCGGCCTCGATCCGACCGACCCCCGGCAATTGCGCTACGTGTACGAGCAGACCGAGGGCGGGCTGCAGGTGCTGCCGACGCTGGCGGTGACGCTGGCCTATCCGGGGCATTGGGCGAGGGATCCGGAGTTCGGGCTCGACTGGCAGAACATCGTGCATGTCGAGCAGGGGCTGCGGCTGCACAACCCGATACCGCCCGGCGGCACGGTCGTCGCACAGACCCGCATCACCCAGGTCATCGACAAGGGTGCCGGCAAGGGCGCGCTGATCTATTCGCATCGAAGCATCAGCGACAAGGCCACCGGCCGCTCGCTGGCCGACGTGAGCGTCGTGACTTTGGCCCGCGGCGACGGCGGCCAGGGTGGCACTACGGCACTGCCGGCGCCGCCGCATCCGCTGCCCGGGCGCGCACCCGATGCGACGATGGATTTCCAGACCAGCCCGCAGGCTTCGCTCATCTATCGCCTGTCGGCCGACCTCAACCCCCTGCACGCCGACCCCGCGGTGGCGGCGCGCGCCGGTTATGCGCGGCCGCTCGCGCATGGCCTTTGGACCTTCGGCGTGGCCGGCCATTGCGTCATCGAAATGGCGTGCGCGGGAGATCCGCGCCGGCTGGCGTCGCTGGCCTGCCGTTTCAGCGGCCCGGCGTACGCCGGCGACACCATCCGCGTCGAAAGCTGGGTGGACGGCATTGTCGCGTCATTTCGCGCCACAGTCCCGGCCCGCGGCGCCGCCGTGCTGAGCCACGGCCGCGCGGACATTCATTTAGATTAACTCAATCGACCCTAAAACAATTCCATTGTCACCGGGGGGCGATCAAGCGAAGCTCACTGCATGCTCAGCACACAAGACGCCTACCAGGACATCCGGGACGCCATCCGTGGCCTGGTCGCGCAGCTTCCGGCGGACTACTTCCGCAAGGTCGACGAAGAAAAGGCGTATCCCGAGCAATTCGTCGATGCGCTCACCAAGGCCGGCTGGCTGGCCGCGCTGGTGCCGCAGGAATTCGGCGGCTCCGGGCTCGGGCTGGCCGAGGCCTCGGTCATCATGGAAGAGATCAACCGCTGCGGCGGCAACGCCGGCGCCTGCCACGGGCAGATGTACAACATGAACACGCTGCTGCGCCACGGGTCGGATGCGCAGAAGCGGGCCTACATGCCGAAGATCGCGACCGGCGAGCTGCGGCTGCAATCGATGGCCGTGACCGAGCCCACCACCGGCACCGACACCACCAAGGTCAAGACCACCGCCGTGCGCAAGGGCGACCGCTACGTGGTCAACGGCCAGAAGGTCTTCATCTCGCGGGTGCAGCATTCCGAGCTGATGATCCTCTTGGCGCGCACCACGCCGCTGGACAAGGTGGCGCGCAAGTCCGACGGCATGTCGATCTTCATCGTCGACATCCGCGACGCGATCGAGCAGGGGATGACCGTGCGGCCGATCGCCAACATGGTCAACCACGAGACCAACGAACTGTTCTTCGACAACCTGGAAATTCCCGCCGAGAACCTGATCGGCCAGGAAGGCAAGGGCTTCAAGTACCTGCTGGACGGCCTGAACGCCGAGCGCACGCTGATCGCAGCCGAATGCATCGGCGACGCCCACTGGTTCATCGAGAAGGTCACCAAGTACGCCAACGAGCGCATCGTGTTCGACCGCCCGATCGGCAGGAACCAGGGCGTGCAGTTCCCGATCGCGCGCGCCTGGGTCAACCTGCAGGCCGCCGACCTGATGCGCTTCAAGGCGGCGTCGCTGTTCGACGCCGCCCAGCCCTGCGGTGCCGAAGCCAACATGGCCAAGCTGCTGGCGGCCGACGCGTCGTGGGAGGCGGCCAACGCCTGCCTGCAGTTCCATGGCGGCTTCGGCTTCGCGCACGAATACGACGTGGAGCGCAAGTTCCGCGAGACGCGGCTCTACCAGGTCGCACCCATTTCCACCAACATGATCCTGTCGTACGTGGCCGAGCATGTGCTCGGGCTGCCGCGCTCGTTCTAGGAAACACACGCCATGAGAACGCTCGAAGGGATCACGGTCCTCACGTTCGAACACGCGATCGCCGCGCCCTATTGCACGCGGCACCTGGCCGACCTCGGCGCGCGCGTGATCAAGGTCGAGCGGCCCGGCTCGGGCGACTTCGCCCGCGGCTACGACTCGCGCACGCGCGGCCTGGCCTCGCACTTCGTGTGGGTGAACCGCTCCAAGGAAAGCATCACGCTGGACATCAAGCATCCCGGCGCCCGGCCGGTGCTGGACGCGCTGCTGGCCAAGGCCGACATCGTGGTGCAGAACCTCGCGCCCGGCGCGGCGGCGCGGCTCGGCCTCTCATGGCCCGAGGTGAGCCGGCGCAAACCCACCACCATCCTGTGCGACATCTCCGGCTACGGCCCGGACGGCCCCTACCGCGACAAGAAGGCCTACGACCTGCTGATCCAGAGCGAGTCGGGCCTGGTGTCGATCACCGGCTCGCAAGACGAGCCGGCCAAGACGGGCGCCTCGGTCGCCGACATCGCGGCCGGCATGTACGCCTACAGCAACATCCTGGCGGCGCTGCTGCGCCGGCATACGACGGGCAAGGGCTCGCACGTCGAGATCTCGATGCTCGAAGCGATGACCGAGTGGACCAGCTACGCGCTCTACTACACCTACGACGGCGCCGAGCCGCCGCCGCGCGCGGGCGCCTCGCACGCGGCGATCTTTCCCTATGGCCCCTTCCATGCCGGCGATGGCGCCACCGTGATCCTGGCGGTGCAGAACGAGCGCGAGTGGGCCGCCTTCTGCCACAAGGTGCTGGAGCAGCCGGGTCTGGCGACTGATCCCGCCTACGCGGGCAACGCGTTGCGCGTCGGCGCGCGCGAGCCCCTGAGGGCGCTCATCGACGGTGTGTTCAGCAAGTTGACCGGCCCGCAGGTCGTCGAGCGGCTGGATGGGGCTGGCATCGCCAACGCAAGAATGAATTCCATGCAGGAAGTCTGGGAGCACCCGCAGCTCAAGGCGCGGGACCGCTGGACCGAAGTCGCGTCCCCGGTCGGCCCGCTGCGCGCGCTGCTGCCGCCGGGCATGAGCCGCAAGGACGACCCGCTGATGGGCCCGGTGCCCGCGCTGGGCGAACACACCGGCGCGATATTGGCCGAGCTGGGTTTCGGCAAGGGCGACATCGAGGCGCTACGGACCGCGCAGGCCGTCTGAGCCGGACCGCGGCAAACAACATTTGAAGGTGAAGGAGACAAGATGGCCGGGCTATTGAACGGAAAAGTGGTGGTGGTGACCGGCGCCGGTGGTGGCATCGGGCGCGACATCGCGCTGGCGATGGCGGCCGAAGGCGCATCGGTCGTCGTCAACGACCTCGGCGCCTCGCTGACCGGCGTTGGCGCCGACCAGGGCCCGGCGCAGAAGGTGGTCGACGAGATCAAGGCGCTGGACGGCAAGGCCGTCGCCAGCACCGAGAGTGTCGCGGGCTGGGAATCGGCGCAGAAGATCGTCGCAACGGCAGTCGACACCTTCGGGCGCATCGACTGCGTGGTCAACAACGCGGGCATCCTGCGCGACCGCTTCTTCTTCAACATGTCGATCGAGGAATGGAAGACGGTGCTCGACGTGCACCTGAACGGCTCGTTCTTCATGGCGCGCGCCGCCGCCCCGCATTTCAAGACCGAGAACACCGGCTCGCTGGTCAACATGACTTCGACCTCGGCACTGATCGGCAACTACGGCCAGGCCAATTACATGGCGGCCAAGCTCGGCATCGCCGGCCTGTCGCGCTCGGTCGCGCTGGACATGGCGAAATTCAACGTGCGCTCCAACTGCATCGCGCCGTTCGCGTGGAGCCGCATGATCAGCAGCATCCCGACCGAAACGCCCGACCAAGTGGAGCGGGTGAACCGGCTCAAGACGATGGAGACCGCCAAGATCGCGCCGCTGGCCGTGTACCTGGCAAGCGACCTCGCCAAGGAAGTGACCGGCCAGATCTTCGGCGTGCGCGCCAACGAGATCTTCCTGTTCTCGCAGCCGCGCCCGGTGCGCTCCGTGCACAACGCGCAAGGCTGGACGCCCGAACGCATCGCGCAGCAGGCGATCCCCGCCATGCGCGCCCAATTCACGCCGCTCGAGCGCTCCCAGGACGTGTTTTCCTGGGACCCGATCTGAGCGGCCCCACTCTTAGTACCCGAGGAGACCTCATGGAATACAGCGACATCATCTACACCAAGGCCAACGGCGTCGCCCGAATCACCATCAACCGCGAAAAGGTGATGAACGCGTTCCGCCCCGACACCGTGGAAGAAATGGTGCTGGCCTTCCGCGACGCCGATGCCGACCCCAAGGTTGGTGTGATCGTGCTCGCCGGCGCCGGCGAACGGGCCTTTTGCACCGGCGGCGACCAGTCCTCGCACGACGGCAAGTACGCCGGCCGCGGCGTGGCCGGCATGCCGATCGAGGAACTGCATTCCTGCATCCGCGACAGCCGGGTGCCGGTCATCGCGCGCGTGCAAGGCTTCGCCATCGGCGGCGGCAACGTGCTGGCCACGATGTGCGACCTGACCATCGCGTCCGACAAGGCCGTGTTCGGCCAGGTCGGTCCCAAGGTCGGCTCGGTCGATCCGGGCTGGGGCACAGCCTATCTCGCCCGTATCGTCGGCGAGAAGAAGGCCCGCGAGATGTGGTACCTGTGCCGCCGCTACACCGCCGCGCAGGCCGAGGCGATGGGCCTGGTCAACACGGTGGTGCCGCACGACCAGCTCGACGCGACCGTCGACGCCTGGTGCGCCGAACTGATGGAAAAAAGCCCGACGGCGCTGGCGATCGCCAAGCGTTCCTTCAACGCCGACAGCGACAACATCCGCGGCATCGGCAACGCCGGCCTGGAAGCGCTCGCGCTGTTCTACCAGACGCCCGAGTCGAAGGAAGGCGCGACCGCCTTCCGCGAAAAGCGCAAGCCCGACTTCCGCGGCGTGCGCAATCGCGGGGCCCAGTGATGGCCGCTGCCCAATACCCGCACCTGCTGGCGCCGCTGGACCTGGGCCGCACGACCTTGCGCAACCGGGTCCTCATGGGCTCGATGCACACCCGCATCGACACGCAGGACGAACCGGTTCGCCGGATGGCCGCGTTCTATGCCGAGCGCGCGAAGGGCGGCGTCGCCCTGATCGTCACCGGCGGCTGCTCGCCCAACCAGGAGGGCCTGATCGAGCCCGGCGCGCCGGTGCTGGAAACAGAAGAACAGGCGCTGCACGAGCACCGCCCCGTCACCGACGCGGTGCACGAGGCCGGCGGCAAGATCGCGCTGCAACTGCTGCACGCGGGCCGCAACGGCAAGATCGACACGCTGGTGGCGCCGTCGGACATCCGCTCGCCGATCAATCCGCGCACGCCGCGCGCCTTGAGCACCGAAGAGGTGGAGCAGACCGTGGAAGACTTCGTGCGTTGCGCGCTGCTGGCCGAGAAGGCCGGCTACGACGGCGTCGAGGTGATGGGCTCTGAAGGCTACCTGGTGAACCAGTTCGTTGCCGAGCGCACCAACGACCGTACCGACCAATGGGGCGGCAGCGCCGAGAACCGCCGCCGCTTCTCGGTGGAGATCGTCCGTCGCATCCGCGAGCGGGCCGGCCCCGCTTTCATCATCGTCTACCGCATTTCCGCCATCGACCTGGCCGAGGGCGGCTCGCCGTTCGAGGAGATCAGCGCGCTGGCGCAGGCCGTGCAGGACGCCGGCGCCGACATCCTGAACACCGGCATCGGCTGGCATGAATCGGTGGTGCCCACCATTGCCTACCCGGTGCCGCGCGCGGCCTTCCGCTTCGCCATCGCGCGGCTGAAGAAGTCGGTGCGCATGCCGGTGGTGGCGTCGAACCGCATCAACACGCCCGAACTGGCCGAGGAGATCCTCGCCAGTGGCGACGCCGACATGGTGTCGATGGCGCGGCCGTTATTGGCCGACCCGCATTTCGTGAACAAGGCGGCCGAAGGGCTGCCGCAGACCATCAACACCTGCATCGCCTGCAACCAGGCCTGCCTGGACTTCGCATTCGCGGAGAAGGCTACCACCTGCCTGGTCAACCCGAAAGCCGGGCGCGAGATCGAGTTCCCGGTGGGCCGGGCCAAGAAGACGCTGAAGGTGGCGGTGATCGGCGCGGGCCCCGCCGGCCTGGCCGCCGCAACCGAAGCCGCGAAGCGCGGGCATTCCGTCACCTTGTTCGAGGCCGCAGCAGTGCTGGGCGGCCAGCTGAATCTCGCCATCGAGGTGCCGGGCAAATTGGAATTCAAGGAGACGCTGCGCTATTTCGGCGAACAATTGAAGCGCCTGGGCGTCGACGTGCGACTGAACACCCGGGCCACCACAAAGGGGTTGGCCGAAGAGAAATTCGACGAGGTGGTGGTGGCGACCGGCATCACGCCGCGCCAATTGCACTTCCCGGGCATCGACCATCCGAAGGTGGCCACGTACATCGACGTGCTGACCGGCAAGGTCGAAGCGGGCCACCAGGTGGCGATCATCGGCACCGGCGGCATCGGCTTCGACGTGGCGGAACTGCTGACTTCGCCGCACCCGGCCTCGCATCGCGAAACGCCCGAAGAATTCTTCGAGGACTGGGGCGTCGACACCACCCCCGAGTCGTCCACCGGCTTGAAGGAAATGAACACCAAGCAGCCCGGACGCCGGGTCACCCTGCTTCAGCGCTCACCGACGCGGCCGGGCGAACGCCTGGGCCTGTCCACCGGCTGGATCCACCGCAACCGGCTGCGCCGCCGCAACGTGCGCATGCTCTCGGGCTGCAGCTACGACCGCGTCGACGACGCCGGCCTGCACATCACCGTCAACGGCCTGCCGTCGGTGCTGCCGGTGGACACCGTGGTGATCTGCGCCGGCCAGGAAGTCAACCGCACGCTGGCCGACGACCTGATCGCCGCGGGCCTGAAAGTCCATGTGATAGGCGGCGCCCACGTCGCCAGCGAGCTGGATGCACTGCGCGCGATCGACGAAGGTACGCGGCTGGCCTGCTCACTTTAGGAACTACAAGATGTTCGACACCCTCGTTGCCAATTCGGTCGCCACCGTCACCATGAGCCGCGCGCCGGTCAATGCGATGAACGACGCCTGGGTCGCCGGCTTCCACGCCGTCCTGGACGAGCTGGAGCCGCGTACCGACTGGTCGATCCTGCGGTTGCGCAGCGCGCTCAAGTTGTTTTCCGGCGGCGCCGACCTGAAGCAGATCGACGAGAACTTCACGCTGTCGATCGAAGAGCGGCTCGGTCCCGGCCGGCGCTACCAGAAGTTGTTCGCACGGATCGAGGCGCTTTCGCGCCCCACCTTCGCCGAGCTCAAGGGCACGGCGCTGGGCGGCGGGCTGGAATTGGCGCTGGCCTGCGACCTGCGTTTTGCCAGTGAGGAAGCCAAGCTCGGTTTGCCCGAAGTCGGGCTCGGCCTGATGCCGGGCGCCGGTGGCACACAGCGGCTCCCGAGACTGTGCGGGCAGGCGACCGCGATGCGCCTGATCCTGGCCGGCGAGCGCATCGGCGGCGCCGAAGCCAAGGCCCTGGGCATCGTGCAATGGGCCGTGCCCCTGGCCGAGTTCGATGAACGGGCCGACGCGGTGGTGAAGAACTTCGCCGCCGTGCCGCCGCATGCGGCCCAGGCCGCCAAGGCCGCCATCAAGGCCGCGGCGCAGCCCGGCACCGGCGGCTTCGCGGTGGAGACCGAAGGCGTGCGCAGTTGCCTGCTCCATCCCCAGACACACGACCTCGTTGCCGCCTTCCTGGCGCGCAGCAAATAGACAACCAAGGAAACCGATCATGGAACTCAAGGACAAGGTCATCATCGTCACCGGCGGCGCCTCGGGCATCGGCAAGGCGACGGCGCAAGTGCTGGCGGCGCAGGGCGCGACGGTGTGCATCGGCGACATCGACCTCGAAGGCGCCCAGCGCACGGCCGGCGAGCACAGCGGCGCCGGTTCGCTGCACGCCTCCGGGCTGGACCTGGCCAAGGCGGAATCGGTCAAGGCTTTCGCCGAGGCGATTCTTTCCGCGCACGGCCGGGTCGATGGCCTGGTCAACGCGGCGGGCTTCGACAAGGTCCAGCCTTTCATCAAGAACGACCCGGAATTGTGGGAACGCCTGATGGCCGTCAACCTGCTGGGCGCGATCCGGCTGACGCACCTGGTGCTGCCTTCGATGATGAAGGCCAACGCCGGCAAGATCGTCAACATTTCCAGCGACGCCGGCCGGGTCGGCAGCATGGGCGAGACGGTGTATGCGGCCACCAAGGGCGGCCTGATCGCCTTCACCAAGTCGCTGGCGCGCGAGATGGCGCGCAACCAGATCAACGTGAACTGCGTGTGCCCCGGCCCGACCGACACGCCGCTGTTCAACACCCAGGCTTCCGAAGGCCTGCGCGACGCGCTGATCGCCGCGATCCCGTTCCGGCGCCTGGGCGACCCGCAGGACGTGGCGCAGGCGGTGCGCTTCATGATGGGGCCGAACTCCAACTACATCACCGGCCAGGTGCTGAGCGTCAGCGGCGGCCTGACGATGGCCGGCTGAGCATGACTACGGACGACCGGGATCATCACGGCCAGGCCGTATTGGTGAGCGGCGGCTCGGCGGGGATCGGTTTTGCCGCGGCAAAGATATTCGCGCAGCGCGGCGCGACGGTGGTGGTCACCGGCCGCTCGGCCGAGCGCGGCGAGAACGCCGCGAAAGAATTGCGCGCGCTTTCCGGAAGTTCCTTCTTTCTCCAGAGCGATTCGGGCGACGCGGCCAGCATCGGCGCTACCGTGGCCGAAGCCGCCAGGCGCATGGGTCGGCTGGATGTGGTGGTGAGCGCGGGCGCCGAGCATTCGCTGGGGCCGACGCCGTTTGCCGACATGACGCCGGAACAGATCGCGTCGGGCTTTTCCACGCGCGTGCTCGCGCGCATCCTGCCGGTGCACGCCGCCATTCCTTTCCTGCGCCAGGCCGGCGGCGGCTCGATCGTGATGATCACCACCGACGCGGCACGCCATCCGACACCGGGCGAATCCGTCATCGGCGCCTCCGGGGCCGCGATCATCCTGATGACCAAGGCACTGGCACGAGAACTTTCGCGCGATGCCATCCGCGTCAATTCGGTCGCGCTGACCATCACCTCCGGCACGCCCGGCTGGGATCGCGTGTTCGCGAAAGAGGGTTTTGCGAACCATTTGTTTTCGAAAGCGGTGGCGCGCTTTCCGCAGGGGCGCCCGCCCACTGCGGATGAGGTTGCGCAGGCCACCGTGTTCCTGGCCGGCAGCGCCGCGTCGCAGATCACCGGCCAGACGATCAGCGTCAATGGCGGACTTTCGTTTGGTGGCTGGTAGACGCTTGAATTGCGCTCCACCGTCGGGAATAAAGGTCAATTGTCAACGGCAGGCCGATGCCACACCATCGGTCCCAGGCATCCCTGAATACCTGGAGACAAACATGATCGGTCGTTTCGCCTCGAAGCTGTTGGCTTCGATCTCTCTTTCCGTGATCGCGCTGACGGCCGCCGCCCAGGGCGACGCGTATCCGAACAAGCCGATCCGCATGATCGTGCCGTACGCCGCCGGTGGTCCCACCGACGTGCTGGCGCGCATCGTCGGCCTCAAGCTCGGCGAGATCGTCGGGCAAGCGGTCATCGTCGACAACCGCCCCGGCGCCAGCGGCATCCCCGGCACCGACGCGGTCGCCAGGGCGGCGCCGGACGGCTACACCATCGGCTTGTCGACCATCGGCCCGCTGGCGGTCAATCCCAGCCTGATCCCCAACGTTCCCTACGACACGCTGCGCGACTTCGCGCCGCTGGTGCTGCTGGCGCGCTCGTACAGCGTGCTCACCGTCCATCCCAGCGTCCCCGCCAACAACTTCACCGAACTGCTGGCGCTGCTCAAGGCCAATCCCGGCAAGTACACGTACGCCACCGGCGGCATCGGGACCACGCAGCACCTGTCGGGAGAACTGCTCCAGTCGGTGGCCGGCGTGAAGATGCTGCACGTGCCCTACAAGGGCGAAGGCTCGGCGCAGACCGACCTGCTGGGCGGCCAGGTGTCGATGATGTTCCAGAGCAGCCTGATCGCGCTGCAGCACGTGCGTGCGGGCAAATTGCGCGCCGTCGCCGTCACCTCGCCGCACCGGTTGCCCTCGTTCCCCGACACGCCCACCATCGCCGAGAGCGGCTTTCCCGGCTTCGAAGTCACCGCCTGGTACGGCATGGTGGCGCCGGCCGGCACGCCCGCGCCGATCGTGCGCAAGTTGAACGACGCGCTGCAGGCCGTGCTGCGCCAGCCCGAAGTCGTGGCCAAGTTGGCCGACCTGGGTGCCGTCCCCGCCGGCGGCCCGCCGGGTGACCTGACGGCGCTGCTGAAGGTGGAGCTGCCGAAGTGGCGCGACGTCATCAAGCGCGGCAACATCAAAGCCGAATAACGCGCTAGCCATCGACAGGAACCGGCATGGCACTGGACGCCCAGACGCTGAAGGATTTCACCGACAGCATTGCCCGGTTCGTGCGTGAGCGGCTGATCCCGGTCGAGGCCCAGGTGGCCGCCGAAGACCGCATTCCCGAGGATGTGATCGAGGACATGCGCAAGCTCGGCCTGTTCGGCATGACGCTGCCGGGAAAATACGGCGGCCTCGAACTCAACGCCTCGGAGGAGGTGAAGGTGGTGATGGAGCTGTGCTACGCGGCCCCCGCGTTCCGCGGCTACGTCGGCGCCAACAACAGCCTGGGCGGCCGCGCCGTGTTGTGGGGCGGCACCGAGGAACAGCGCGAGCGCTACCTGCCGCGCATCGCATCCGGCGAATTGCTCACCGCATTCGCGCTGACCGAACCGGGCACCGGCTCCGACGCGGTGGCGCTCAAGACCCGCGCCGAACGCCGCGCCGACGGCTGCTGGGTGCTCAACGGCGGCAAGCGTTACATCACCGGCGCTCCGGAAGCCGACCTGATCACCGTCGTCGCGCGCAGCGACCCGGCTTCGAGCGGCGGCAAGGGCGTCTCGCTGTTCCTGGTGGAGCGCGGCACGGCCGGCATGGTGCAAGCCAAGGCCGACCGCAAGATGGGCCAGCAGGGCACGCACACCGGCGACCTGTATTTCGACAACTGCGTGCTGCCGCCCGACGCGCTGCTGGGCGAGGAGGGCAACGGCTTCCAGCTCACCATGCGCACCATCGACCGCGGCCGCATCCATATCGGCGCGGCCTCCACCGGCCTGGCCCGGCGCCTGATCGACGAATCGCTGAACTACGCGCTGGAGCGCAAGCAGTTCGGCCAGCCGATCGCCGAGTTTCAATTGATTCAGGCCATGCTGGCCGACAGCTGCGCCGAGCACCTGGCGGCGCGTGCTCTGCTGCTGGAGACGGCGGCGCGCTGCGACGCCGGCGAGAACATCTCGATGGAAGCGTCGTGCTGCAAGATGGTCGCCTCCGAAATGTGCAGCCGCGTCGCCGACCGCGCGGTGCAGATCCACGGGGGCGCCGGCTACATGCAGGACAGCGCCGTGGAGCGGCTGTACCGCGACTCGCGCATCTTCCGGATCTTCGAGGGCACGACCCAGATCCAGCAGATCACCATCGCCAAACACATGATCCGCCGCGCGGCGGCGAACTAGGAGAGCTACGTGGCACTGGATACCGACACACTGCGGCAATTGACGGACAGCGTCGCGCGCTTCGTGCGCGAACGGCTGATCCCCGCCGAGGCCAAGGTGGCCGAGGAAGACCGCATCCCCGACGAAATCATCGCGGACATGGGCAAGCTCGGCCTGTTCGGCCTGACCTTGCCGGAGAAATACGGCGGCCTGGAGCTGTGCGCCTCCGACGAAGTGAAGGTGGTGTTCGAGCTTTGCTACGCCGCTCCCACCTTCCGGGGCTATCTCGGCGCCAACAACGGCCTGGGCGGCCGCAGCATCCTGAACGGCGGCAGCGAGGAGCAGCGCGAGCGCTACCTGCCGCGGGTCGCGTCGGGTGAACTGCTCACGGCATTCGCGCTCACCGAGCCGGCGACCGGCTCGGACGCGTCGGCGCTGAAGACCAAGGCCGAGCACCGCGCCGACGGCACCTGGGTGCTCAACGGCTCCAAGCGATTCATCACCGGCGTGGCCGAGGCCGACCTGTTCATCGTGGTGGCGCGCAGCGACCCGGAGTCCAAGGGCGGCAAGGGCGTCTCGGTGTTCCTGGTCGAAGCGGACAACCCCGGCATCGTGCGCGGCAAGAACGAACGCAAGATGGGGCAGCAGGGCACGCACGTGGCCGACCTCCATTTCGACAACTGCGTGCTGCCCGCCACCGCGCTGCTGGGCGTGGAGGGCAAGGGCTTCCAGTTGACCATGGAGGCGATCGACCGCAGCCGCCTGCACATGGGCGCGATCTGCTCGGGGCTGGCGCGCCGGCTGCTGGACGAATCGCTCAACTACGCGATGGAGCGCAAGCAGTTCGGCCAGCCGATCGCCGAATTTCAATTGATCCAGGCGATGCTGGCCGACAGCCAGGCCGACCTGCTGGCCGCGCGCGCGCTGGTGCTGGAAACGGCGGCGCGCTGCGACGCCGGCGAGAACATCTCGATGGAGGCGTCGTGCTGCAAGATGTTCGCCTCCGAAATGCTGGGCCGCATCGCCGACCGCGCGGTGCAGATCCATGGGGGCGCCGGCTACATGCAGGACAGCCCCGTGGAGCGGCTGTATCGCGATGCGCGCATCTTCCGCATCTACGAAGGCACGACCCAGATCCAGCAGCTCACCATCGCCAAGAACATGATCCGCCGCGCCGCGGCGGGCTGATCCCCACACTCACACCTACAGGAATCGAACCATGAGCGAAGAACTCCAAACGAGCGTCGAAGACCGCGTCGGGCGCATCGTCTTCAACCGCCCCGAGACGCGCAACGGCCTGGTGCCGAAATACATCGGCGAGGTGATGAAGGCCATCACGGCCTTCGACGCCGACCCGGGCGTGCGCGCGATCATGATCACCGGCAACGGCCAGGACTTCTCCTCGGGCGGCGACAAGGCGTTCCTGCGCGAAGTGCAGAAGATGACGCCCGACCAGGTGCAGAGGGAAGTCTATGGCTACTTCCAGGGCGTGGTGCGCCAGATCAAGCTGTGCTCCAAGCCGGTCGTCGCCGTGGTGAACGGCGGCGCCGTCGGCACCGGCTGCGACATCGCGCTGGCGGCGGATTTCCGTGTGGTGTCGAAGAAGTCGTTCTTCCACGAAAACTGGACGGCGATCGGCTGCATCTCGCCGCTGGGCGCCAATTTCATGCTGCCGCGCCTGATCGGCATGGAGCGCGCCGCCAACATGATCATGCGGGCACAGCGCGTCTACGGCGAGGAAGCCGTGCGCATCGGGCTGGCGACCCACCTCGCGGAAACCGACGAGAAGCTGCGCGAAGAGGGCCATGCGTTCGCCAAGGACCTGGCCGGCCGCTCGGCGGACGCCCTGCGCGCCGCGAAAGTGGCGCTGCGCCGCTCCATGGAAGGCACGATGGCCGGCGAGTGGGAATTCAACCTGCTGCAGCAAGGCCGCCTGCTGGCCGGCCCCGACTACGCCGCGGCGCTGGACGCGATCGAAGCCAAACGTACCCCCACTTACTAAGGAGTCACCATGCGCGCCGTCAAGATCGAATACGAGAAGATGCCGTGGAAGCAATTCCGCGACAACACCGGCTTGCAATACAAGCCCGTCAAGATGGAGGGCGTCGGCTTCTCCAAGTACGCATGGAAAGCCGGCGTGGCGGAAGCCTGGCATGTGCATGACCAGGAACCGCAGATCGTGTTCTGCACTTCCGGCAAGGTGGAGTTCGGGATCCGGGACGAGGCCGGCGAGAGGACCGAGACGCTGCTGCCCGGCGATGTCATCCTGATCCAGCCGGGCGTGACGCACCGGGCGACGTCGATCGAAGCCACCGAGATGCTGATCATCTTCAGCCCGATGAACCGGTTCGACGCCGACGCGCTGATCATCTGATACGGGGACGCACCATGACGACCACCACCCGAGACGTTGCGCAATACATCTGCGGCACGAATTACCAGGACCTGGACCGCGAGGTAGTGCACAAGGCCAAGACCCTGTGCCTGAGCGCGCTCGGGATGACTGTGGCCGGCTCGCGCATCCACGCCGGCCAGGTGCTGGCCGACTATGCGCGCGCATCCGGCGGCAACCCGGCCAGCGGCGTGCTGGGCGCGGGCTTTCGCACGTCGGCGGAGATGGCGGCGCTGGTGAACGGCACGGCGGCGCACAGCACCGAGCTGGAGGACGACAGCTGGCCGGAGTCGATGTATACCTGCCACATCATTCCCGCGGTGTTCGCGCTGGGCGAGGAACTCGGCTCCAGCGGCAAGGCGATCATCGAAGCGTTCGTGCTGGGCTATGAAGTCCAGGCCCGGCCCGGCATGGTCGTCACCGACAACGGGGCCCTGGACCGGGGCAACCTGACGGCGCCGCACCTGGGCGCCATCGGCATCGCCGCCGCCGCCTCGAAACTGTTCGGCCTCGATGTCCACCAGACCCAGATGGCGATCAGCCTGGCGGTGTCGCAAGCCGCCGGTTCCACCCGCCAGATGGGAACCGGGGCGCACCTGTACGAAGCGGGCATCGCCGGCCGCAACGGCATCAGCGCGGCGCGGCTGGCCAAGATGGGCCTGACCGGCGACCCCAACATCCTCGAAGGCCCGCGCGGCTATTTCGACGCGCTGGCCGGGCACCCCGAGCTGGAGTTCCGTCTGGGCCGCGGCAAGGACCTGCGCGTGATGGAAGTCGGCTTCAAGAAATTCACCGCCTGCTACCTGATGCAGCGCGTGGTCGATGGCATCACCGAACTGGTGATGAAGCACGACATCGCCGCCAACGATGTCGAGAGCATCGTGGTGGAAGTCAATCCCACGTTCCCGGAGATCTGCAAGTTCGCCGCGCCACGCAACGGCGACGAGTCGCGCTTCAGCATGAACCACTGCGCCGCCGCCGCGATCCTTCGCGAAGACCTCTCGCTGGAAACCTTCACCGACGAAGGCGTGCGCGACCCCAAGCGCCAGGCGCAATGGCCCAAGACCTCGCTGCTGGTGCACCCGGAGTGGAAGCGAGAGATCATGGGCGAGACCAACCCGATCACGATCCGAACCCGCCAGGGCCAGGAATACAAGAAGGTCTGCATCGTCTCGCACGGCGACCCGGGCGACCCGCTTTCCGATGACGAGGTCAAGCAGAAGTACCTCAACTGCGTCAAGGGCATCGTGGTGGGCGAGCCGGCCGAAAAGGCCGCGAGCCTGATATTCGCGCTCGACGAGCTGAAGGACGTGTCCGAGCTGATGCGCATCCTCACCTACCCGCAACCGGTCCGGGCCCTGGAGAAGCAGCATGCATAAGCAGTTGCGCCGGTCGATCCTGCGCGCCCTGGTGGGCTTTGCCTTCGCCTTGCCGCTGTTCGCGTTGGCGCAAGGCTACCCGAGCCGCCCGATCGCGATGGTGATTCCCAGCGCCGCCGGCGGCGGCAGCGACGCGGTGGCCCGCGTGCTAGGCACGCATCTCACCGCCGTGTTCGGGCAGCCGATCACGATGGAGAACAAGCTCGGCGCCGGCGGCGCCATTGCTGCCGCCGCGGTGTCGCACACGGCGCCCGACGGCTACACGCTGCTGATGGGAAGCAACGCCACGCATGGCGCCAACCCCAGCCTGTTCAAGAACCTGCCGTACGACCCGGTGCGCGATTTCACGCCGGTGGCGCTGGTGGGCAGCTTCCTGTTCGCCGTCGTCGTCCACCCGGACGTGCCGGCCAGGACGATGAAGGAACTGGTCGCCTATGCCAAGGCCAACCCCGGCAAGCTCAGTTATGCGGGCGTGAGCTCGACCAGCATCGTGATGACCGAGACATTGCTGCGCGGCACCGGCATCGACATCCTGCAAGTGCCGTACAAGAGCGCGGCGCTGGCGCTGCCGGACATCATGTCGGGCCGCGTCTCGATGGCCGTGATGGACCTGGCCACCGCCGGCCAGTTCGTGCAGCAAGGCAAGATGCGCGCGCTGGCGATCACGTCGCGCGAGCGCAGCGCCGTGTTCCCGGAGATCCCGACCATCGCCGAGACCGTGCTGCCCGGCTTCGAGATCGAGTCGTGGATCGGCCTGTTCGCGCCGGCCGGCACACCGCAGCCCATCGTCGACCGGCTCAATGCCGAAGTGCGCGTCATCCTGGCCAAGCCGGAAGTGAAGACGCGGCTGGGCGCGCTGGCGTTCGACGTGCGCTCGGCCAGCGTCAAGGAATTCCAGGAACTGGTGCCGCGCGAGATCGACAAGTTCCGCAAGCTCGTGAAAGCCGCCGGCATCGAGGCGCAGTGATGGGCGGGCGCAACCAGGTCGGCTTCGTCGGGCTCGGCCACATGGGCGGGCCGATGGCCACCAGCTTGGCCAAGGCCGGCATGAAGCCGCTCGTGTACGACGTGCGGCCGGAAGCCGGCAAGCAGCAGGAGGCGCATGGCGCGCGTGCTGCCGCATCGCTGGCCGACGTCGTCGCGCAGTGCGACATCATCGGGACTTGCGTGCTGTATGAGCATCAGGTCAGGGACACGTTCCTCGGGCCGTCGGGCATCGTGACGCTCGGCCGGCGCGGGCAGGTGGCGTTGATCCACAGCACCCTGCCGCCGGGCACCGTGCGCGAGATCGCGGCTGCCGCTGCGGAAAAGGGCATCGGCATCATCGATGCGCCGGTCAGCGGCGGCGACACCACCACCAAGGAAGGCACGCTCACCATCATGGTCGGCGCCGAGGACTGGGCCTGGGACAAGGCCGAGGCGATGCTGCAAACCATGGGCCGGGACGTGATCCGCGTCGGCAAGCCGGGCGACGGGCAGATCGTCAAGCTCGGCAACAACATCATGTCGCTGTGCAACCAGGCGGTGCACATGGAGGCGATCCGGTTCGTCAAGGCACTCGGTGTTTCGCAAGAGGCGCTGGACCGGGTGGCCACCGCGTGCACCGGCGGGTCCTGGGCGGTCTCAAACTACGACCATTTCGACCGCTACGCAACCGAGCACACGCTGGCCGGCACGCCGGAGCTGTCGCACAAATTGGGCAAGGACCTGCGCGTCGCCGTTTCGGTGGCGCAGGAGCAATGGACCTATCTCCCCATCGTCGCGCTCTGCTCGCAATTGCTGCCCGATCTGTTCGACCAGCGCTGGGCCGAGAACAAGAAGCAAGGCAAATAGGACCCCCATGCCCGGAGCACTTGCCGGTATCCGCATCGTCGACATGACTGCCGTGCTGCTGGGGCCGACGGCCACGCAGATCATGGGGGACATGGGCGCGGACGTGATCAAGATCGAGCCGCCGGGCGGCGACGCCACGCGCGGCGCGGGCGCCTCGCGCAACCCTGGCATGGGGTCGCTCTTCATGCACATCAACCGCAACAAGCGCAGCCTGGTGCTGGACTTGAAGCAGCCGTCCGGGCGCGAGGCGCTGGGCCGGCTGCTGAAAACCGCCGACGTGCTGTTCCACAACATGCGGCCGCAAGCGATGGCGCGCCTTGGCCTCGCCTATGCCGATGTCACCCGGCTCAATCCGTCGATCATCTATTGCGGCGCCTTCGGCTACGGACAGGACGGCCGCTATGCGGCGCGCCCGGCCTACGACGACCTGATCCAGAGCGCGGTGGCGTTGCCCCATCTGTTCGAGCGCTCCACCGGCCACATGCACTACACACCGGTGAACCTGATCGACCGGATGGTCGCGATGAAGGCGGTGTACTGCGTCACGTCCGCGCTGTTCCATCGCGAGCGCTCCGGCGAAGGCCAGGAGATCGAGCTGTCGATGTTCGAGACGATGGCCGAGATGATCCTGGGCGAGCACCTGGCCGGCGCCACCTTCGACCCGCCGACGGGGCCAGCGGGCTACGGCCGCTCGCTCTCGCCCAATCGCAAGCCCTATCCGACGAAGGACGGCCACATCGCCGCGATGATGTACACCGACCGGCAATGGCAGCGCTTTTGCGAACTCGCCGGCCGGCCGGAACTCGGCACCGATCCGCGCTTTGTCGACAACGGCGCGCGGGGCCGCAACATGGACCAGCTCGGCGAGATCGCTGCTGCGGAATTCTGCAAACGCACTACCGCCGAATGGGTGGATATCCTGCAGGGCATGGACATCCCGGTGATGGCTGTGAACACGCTGGAGACGTTGATCGATGATCCGCACCTGAAGGATGTGGGGTTCTTTCAGTGGGTCGATCATCCCAGCCAAGGCAAGATCCGTTCGATGCGCGGCGGCGCCAAGTGGTCCGCCACACCGGCGCAGTTCACACGCGAAGCGCCGCTGTGCGGCCAGCACAGCCGCGAATTGCTGCGCGAGCTGGGGTACCCGGATGATGAGATCGAGGGACTGATTGCTTCCGGGGCTACTCGCGAAGTTGTTGCTGCGAAGCTGCCGTAGGGTACTCTTGCTTCGATGCGCTCCGGGTGGGGGCCACGGACGCCGGGCGGCCGGTTCCCTCCGTGTCCCCCGGCGGCCTAGGGCCGACCTCCTCCTTTACCTCCGGGAACCGGCCACCCGGCGCCCGTGGCCTCATGCGCGAGGCACTAGGACCTCCAAGTCGGGTTGAATATCTCCCGGCCTCGCTCCGGCCCAGGCGTTCATAGCCACGCGTTCGAGGTCGCTCGCTATCGCCGGCGCGCGCCCAATACCGTCTTCATAACGACCGTTCTTCTCCAAGATCCAAGAGAGTCCACTTGTCTCTTGATTCAGTTGGAGACCACGACAGGCGACATGCTGGCGTTGATCCAACTACGCGGACTACGCGGGTCAACTCCTGCAGGCAGCAAGAAACAGAAGACGGAATAAATTCCGATCTCGTGTCCTGGAGGAAAAGTGTATTCAGGATTGCTTCCCAGCAAGGCGCTGGAGATCTCGGTGGCGGTGATGCCCTGCCCTACCGGGAAAAGTCCCTCTTGCAAATTCGGCGCACCCGCCCCAGGGCTCCACGAAAAGACACGACCGCCCGGAGTGAGCACGCCAAAATAGACATCGACCGGGGCGGTGTCCTCTCGCCGATGAACAGCGAAGGAGAACGCCAGCGGCCGACCAATCCATGTAAACCATTGCGCCCCATTGAGCCCTGCCGTCTCCGCATCCGTCACCCCTATGTTGATGATCGGCAGGGCGATCGTGGAGGCGACGACAGACCCGGGCACGACTCCAAGTGCCAGCACGGTCGGCAAAAGAACGAGCTCAGCCAGTCGGTCCAAAATACGACGAACACATGACATGAGGAATGTTTTCATAGCGCTTGTCCAGTTACGGTGAGTTCATCGTGAGAGTCAAAGGCATCAATACCGGTAATTCGCACTGCTGACATCATTCGACTCCAGAGTTGATTGACAGGTTCCTTAGGGGCTCGAGCTGCAATGCGGGTGTAGTTCAATGGTAGAACGGCAGCTTCCCAAGCTCACGACGTGGTATGTCCCCTTTCGCGGCGGATTCAGCCCGACTTGGACGTCCTAAGGCCTCGCCTAGGCCACGGACGCCGGGTGGCCGGTTCCCGTAGGTAAAGGAGGAGGTCGGCCCTAGGCCGCCGGGGGACACGGAGGGAACCGGCCACCCGGCGTCCGTGGCCCCGCCAAGGGCCTACGTGCACAGGGGCCCATCGGCGTAGAGCCGTATCACCGCGGCCATGCCGCCTTCGACGTGGCCCTGGTGCACCAGCAGCCGGTGCAACGACGCCAACAAGCCGGTCATCGGCATCGGCGCGCCGGTCTCGCGGCCCAGGTCGACGATGATCTCCAGGTCCTTCAAGGTCGTGAGCGTCGAGCCGATCAACTCGCCGCTCAGCATGCGCGGCGCGGAGCGGCGCAGCACCGCCGAATCGGCCAGGCCACCTTCGAGCGCCTCGGGGAAGCGCGCAACGTCGATGCCCAATTGCGCCGCCAGGTTCAGCGCTTCGGCCAGCACCGCGGCCGTCCCGAAGCTGATCATCTGGTTGCAGGCCTTGGCGGCCTGGCCGCTGCCGACCGGGCCGAGATGCGTCATCTTGCCGGCGAAGCTCATGACGACGGGGCGCACTCGCTCGACGTGCTGTGCCTGGCCGCCGGCGAAAACCGACAAGCTGCCTTGCGCCGCGCCGGTGACGCCGCCCGATACCGGCGCGTCGACCCAGGCGCCGCCCGACGCTTCAAAGCGCCGCGCGATGTCGCGTGTCGCCGTGGGGTGAATGGTGGAGTGATCGGCGACGACGATGTCGCGGGCGCCGGCCGATGCGATACCCTCCGCGCCGAACACCAATTGCTCCAGCGCCTTGTCGTCGGTGACGCAGATGCAAAGCACATCCACGGCTCGCGCGAGCGCGGCGGGCGTCGCCGCCAGATGCGCGCCGGCGGCGACCAGCGGGGCGGCCTTGGCGGCCGTGCGGTTCCACACGTGCAGCTCGAATCCCGCATCGAGGATGCGCCGGGCCATCGGAAAGCCGATCTCACCCAGACCGGCATAGCCGACCCGGCGCACCGGTTTCGTGTCAACTGGATTTGTCATCGCGACGCCGGGTCTTTCAGTTTGGCGATCCGCTCGGCCGTCAGCCGCGGCGCCGTGCTGGCGGCGATGGCGGCGATCGCAAGATCGAGGCCCTTCTCCTTGCCGGCCTGCACGGCTTCCCACAGGTCCTTGGACAGAACGTCAGGCTGTGGATGGGTGAGGATCAGGTTGTCGAAAAAACCCCAGTTCTCGATCCACCACGAATTGCCGGTGCTGACCTTGGCCGCGCCCAGCATCACGTTCTCCTCGACGCCGTACGCGGCGGCCAGTTTGATTGCCTCGGCCAGCGCGAAGATGTTGCACAGCGCCATCAGGTTGTTGCAGAGCTTGGCGACCGCGCCCGCGCCGGGACGCGAGCCGACGTGGAAGATGTTCTTGCCGACGGCGTTGAAGTAGGGCGCGCAGTCGTCGAACTTCTGCTTGTCGCCGCCCACCATCAGCGTGAGCGTGCCGGCGACCGAACCGGCGCGGCCGCCGCTCACCGGTGCGTCCAGCACGGTCCAGCCGCGTTCGGCGCAGGCGGTGGCCACACGCTCCACGAACTGCGGCGTCACGGTGCTGTGGATGAGCAAGGTAACGTTGGCCGCGTCGCTCGAGAACAAACCGGTTTCTCCAAAGAGGACTTGCTCGAGCTGCTCCTCGCTCCACACGCACAGGCCGATCACGCCGCACTTGGCGGGGATTTCGGCCAAGGTTCGTGCGATGGAAGCCCCTTTGCTCGCCGCGAGATCGAGCGGCTCCTTGCGGGTGTCGAACACGGTCACCCCCATGCCGGCAGCCAGCAGGTTGTGAGCCATGGGCTCGCCCATGTCGCCCAGGCCGATGAATGCAACGTCCATCATCAATCGAACTTGATGTTGAGTTCCTTGATCAGCCCGGAGAACACCTTGGTTTCGCGGTCGATGACGTTCTGGTAGCCGGCGGCGTCGAGGTAGATGGCCTCGCCGCTCAAGGCGCCGAACTTTTCGTTGACGGCCGGTACGGCCAAGACCTTTGCGAGGGCATTGGCCAGCGCTGCCTTGACATTGGCCGGCGTGCCCGTGGGCGCCCACACGCCGATCCAGGTGTCGAACTCCATGCCGGGCACGCCGGCTTCGATCAGCGTCGGCACGTCGGGGAAGTTGGTCGGGCGCTTGGCGCTGGCGACGCCCAGCATCTGGATCTTGCCGGCCTTCACGTGCGGGAAGGCGATGCCCGGGTCGATCGTGAAGTCGGTCTCGCCGGCCAGGATGGCCTGCAGGGCAGGACCCGAGCCACGGTAGGGAACCTGCACCGCCTTGATGCCCGCCTGACGCAGGAATATTTCCGCGACCAGGTGCGGCGGGGTGCCGGCGCCGGCGGAGGCGTAGGTCAATTTGCCGGGATTGGCGCGGGCGTATTCGATCAGCTCCTTGACGTTCTTGGCCGGGAAGCCGGGCCGCGTCACCAGGTGCAACTGGAAGCGCCCGAGCGCGGCAACGGCCGTCAGGTCGGCGGCCGGATTGAAGCCGAGCTTGTAGAGGAAAGGATTGGCCGTGAGCTGGGTGGTCGGCCCGACCAGGAACGTGTAGCCGTCCGGGGCGGCGCGCGCCACCTCAGCCGTGGCGATGTTGCCGCTGGCGCCCGGCTTGTTGTCGACGATGATGGATTGGCCTAGCGCTTCGCCCAGCGGCTGCGACACGACGCGTGCCATCACGTCGGAGCCGCCGCCGGGCGGATAGCCCAAAACGAAGCGGATCGGCTTGTTCGGCCAGGCAGCCTGGGCCCGCAATTGCGGGGCGATGGCTGCGCCGCCGAGCGCGGCGGCCGCGCCGACGAAGCGGCGGCGTGAAATATCGGTGTCGAAACCCATTGTCTTGTCTCCTAGCGGGTGGGGATCGGGCCGTGGTGGACCGTCTGGAGAACAGGTTAGCCCCTCGGCGCCGCAAGGCAATGGAGCTTTTTTCGGCTCGATTGAGTAAATCTAAACGCGCAGTAAAACAACTCCATTGCCGTTCCGGGGGTTTGCGCGGATGCTCTCCGGTGGAGACATGACTACCAAGGCCCGATGAGACCCCAAACCGACCAACAGCGCATGCTTGCCGATGCCGCCCTGCAATTCGCCGGGCGCCGCGGCACATCCGCCCGGGTGCGCGCCTGTCGCGACCGGACCCCCGATTTCGACGCCGAAGTCTTCAATGAGATGGCGCAACTCGGCTGGCTGGCTATCTTGGTGCCGGAAGCCGACGGCGGCCTGGGCGGCACCTTGTCCGAGATGGGCCAACTGGCCTACGAATGGGGTGCGACCTCCGGGCCGGAGCCGCTTACCGCCACCGGCGTGCTGGCGATCCAGTTGCTGGTGCGCAGCACCGGCCCCGCGCGCGATGCGTTGCTGCAGGCCGCGATGGAAGGCACTGCGTTACCGGCTGTGGCCTTCGTGGATGAAGGTGGCCGCTGCGAACGCGTGGGCGACGGCTGGAAGGCCAGCGGCAACGCGCGCTTCGTGGTGCCGGCCGACGCCAGCGATTTCCTGCTGGTGTACCCGCAAGGCAGTGGCCTGCCGTGCCTGCGTATGCGCGCGGGCGTGGCCGGCTGCACGGTGCAGCGCGAGCGCCGCGTCGATGGCACCGCGGCGGCAAGGTTGTCGCTGGATTCAGTTGCCCTGTCGAACTCAGACCTGCTGGGCGAAGGCAAGGCCGCCGACGAGGCGGCCGAGTTTGCGCGCGACAGTGCGCTGGTGATCGCGGCCGTGCAGATGAGCGGCACCATGCGCACCCTCAACACCCTCACGCAGGACTACCTGCGCACCCGCACGCAGTTCGGCAAACCGATCGGATCGTTCCAGGCGCTGCAGCACAAGGCGGTGGACATGCACATCGCCGAACAACTGGCGCGCGACGTGGCCCAGAACGCCTGTGCCACCATCGACGCCGGCTGCACGGCCAGCGAGCGGGCCTGCATCGCCAGCCGCGCCAAGGCCCGGGCCTGCGAATCGGTGGACCGCATCGCCCGCATGGCGGTGCAACTGCACGGCGCCATCGGCTTCACCGATGAATACGATTTGAGCCTGCACGTCAACCGGGCGCTTGTGCTCTCGGCCTGGCTGGGCAACGCCCAGGAACACGTGCGCCGCTACGCGCGGCACGCGGCACCCTTCGAGGCGGCTTACGCATGAACGCCACCAAAGACACCGACTGGAACGCGCTCGCCGACGACGAGTTCCGCCAGCACATCCGCTCCTTTCTCGAGGCCAATTACCCGTCCGAGTTGCGTTATCCGGCGCGCCGGCTGTTCTGGAACGAGATCGGCTTCTGGTACCGCAAGATGTCCGAGCTGGGCTGGATCGCGCCCAACTGGCCGCGCGAGCACGGCGGCATGGGCCTGGACCCCACCAAGCTGCTGATCTTCTACGAGGAGCACGAGCGCTGGGGCGTCTCGCGCTTCGCCGACATGGGCATCCTGATGGTGGGCCCGGTGCTGATCAAGCACGGCACACCGGCCCAGCAGCAGCAGTGGCTGCCGAAGATCATCGCCTGTGAGAACCTGTGGTGCCAGGGTTATTCCGAACCCAACGCCGGTTCCGACTTGGCGAGCCTGCGCACCGAGGCCGTTCCGGACGGCGACCACTACGTGATCAACGGCCAGAAGATCTGGACCACGCTGGCCCAGGACGCGACGCACATCTTCGTGCTGGCGCGCACCGACAAGGACGCGAAGAAGCAGGCCGGCATCAGTTTCTTCCTGGTGGACATGGCCGACCCCGGCATCCGCGTGCGGCCGATCCGCGATGTCGCCGGCCACAGCGAGCTGTGCGAGGTGTTCCTCGAGAACGTGCGGGTGCCGGCTTCCAACCTGGTGGGCGCGCCCAACGACGGCTGGAACATCGCCAAGGCGTTGCTCAGTTTCGAGCGCATCTTCGTCGGCAGTCCCAAGTATCCCAACTACGCACTGGGGGTGCTGGCTCGCGTGGCCGAGGCGCGCGGCATCCAGGACGACCCGGCCTTCGTCGAACTGTTCGCGCGCCTGCGCATGAGCGTGGAAGACCACACCGCCTGCTACGCGCGCTTCATCGAGATCGTCAAGCGCGGCGAGCAATTGCCGCCCGACGTGTCGATGCTCAAGATCATCTCCACCGAAAGCTTCCAGGCCATCGCCGACCAGGTGATCCGCGCGGCCGGCGAGGTGGCGCAGTTGAGCGGCATGGTTTCGCTCGGCGCCACCGAGCTCGACGTGCTGGGGCCGTTCTTCCGCGCCCTGCCGTCCACCATCTACGGCGGCACCAACGAGATCCAGCGCAATGTGCTGGCCCGCGACGTATTGCGACTGCCATGAACAAGAACGAACGCGCCTGCATCGTCGGCGCCTATGAACACCCCACGCGGCACGCGCCGGACAAGAGCGTCGCGCAACTGCACGCCGAAGTGGCGCGCGGCGCGCTGCAGGACGCGGGCATTTCCGCCGGCGACATCGACGCTTATTTCTGCGCCGGCGACGCGCCCGGCCTGGGGCCGCTGTCGATGGTGGAGTACCTGGGCCTGAAGCCCCGCTACATGGAATCGACCGACGTCGGCGGCTCGTCCTACCTGCTGCATGTGCGGCATGCGGCGCAGGCCATCGCGGCAGGCAAGTGCAACGTGGCGCTGATCACGCTGGCCGGGCGCCCCAAGTCCGAGGGCTCCAGCGGCACCCAGGCCCGCGCCTACAACCTGATGGCGCCGGAAGGCCCGTTCGAGGCACCCTACGGCATCGTGCCGATCAACAGCTATGCGATGACGGCGGCGCGCCACATGCACGAGTTCGGCACCACCGCCGAGCAATTGGCGTGGATCAAGGTGACGGCGTCGCACCACGCGCAGCACAACCCCAACGCCTTCCTGAAGGAAGTGGTGACGGTGCAGGACGTGCTGGCCTCGCCGATGATCGCCGACCCGCTGCACCGCATGGAATGCTGCGTGGTGACCGATGGCGGTGGCGCCGTGATCGTGACGCGGCCCGAGATCGCGAAAAGCCTGAAGCGTCCCGTGGTGCGCCTGATCGGCGCGGGCGAAGCCGTGCGCTATGTGGACGGCGGGACCATGGACATTACGACTTCGGCTGCGAAGTGGTCGGCCGCGCAAGCCTTCGAGGAGGCCGGCGTCCGCGCGGCGGACATCCGCTACGCGTCCGTCTACGACAGCTTCACCATCACGGTGCTGGTGCAATTGGAAGACCTGGGCTTTTGCGCCAAGGGCGAAGGCGGGCGCTTCGTCGCCGACGGAAAGCTGATCTCCGGGCAGGGACGGCTGGCCATCAACACCGACGGCGGCGGCCTGTCCAACAACCATCCGGCCAACCGCGGGGGCATGACCAAGATCATCGAGGCCGTGCGGCAGTTGCGCGGCGAGGCGCACCCGGCCGTGCAGGTGAAGGACTGCCGCCTGGCGTTGGCCCAGGGCATGGGCGGCATGCTCGGCAGCCGGCATGCGTCGGCCACCCTCATCATGGAACGCGAATGACCACCCAAGCCACACCCGCGGCGCGCAAGATGCCGGCGCCGCTGATGAATCCCGAGGCGCAGCCCTGGTT
Organism: Ramlibacter sp.; assembly: GCA_028292245.1. Taxonomy (GTDB): domain Bacteria; phylum Pseudomonadota; class Gammaproteobacteria; order Burkholderiales; family Burkholderiaceae_C; genus Ramlibacter. Next base: position 15,201 of record JAQGMS010000277.1, on the reverse strand, counting down.
CGACGCCACCGCGCAGGGTCGCCTTACGTACAAGCAGTGCGGCTCTTGCGGCAAGTCGCATCACCCGCCGCGCTCGATCTGCCCGCATTGCTTTTCCGATGCGACGCAGTGGAAAACCTCGACGGGGCTGGGCACCGTGTACAGCTGCAGCGTGCTGCGCCGTGGCACACCGGTGCCGTATTGCATCGCCTACGTGACGCTGGACGAAGGCGTGACGATGCTCAGCAACCTGGTCGATTGCGACTTCGACGCGGTCCGCATCGGCATGCGGGTGAAGGTTCGCTTCACCGAGGCCGATGGCGGCGCGAAGATGCCGGTGTTCGCGCCGGCCGAAGGGAGAGCCCCATGAAAACCCAATTCGAAACGCTGTTGATCGAACCGCAGGGCGACCACGTCGTGCTGGTCACGCTCAACCGTCCGTCCGCGCTGAATGCGATGAACACCCAGCTGGGGCTGGACACGCTGGAATTCTTCGAGGCCATCGCCTTGCAGCCGGGGAGCATTCGCTGCGTCGTCCTGACCGGCGCGGGTGATCGCGCGTTCTGCGCCGGCGGCGACCTGAAGCAGCGCAACGGCATGAGCACGCAGGCCTGGAACGAGCAGCACCTGGTCTTCGAGCGGATGATGCGCGCGCTGATCGACTGCCCGCTGCCCCTGATCGGCGCCATCAACGGTGTTGCGTTCGGCGGCGGCAGCGAGATCGCGGCCTGCTGCGATTTTCTGTACGCGGCGGAGCATGCGATGTTCGCCCAGCCCGAAGTGAAGTTGGGCATCATGCCCGGCGGCGGCGGTACGCAGACGATTCCGCGCGCGGTCGGTGAGCGCCGCGCCAAGGAACTGCTGTTGACCGGCAAGGCCTTCACCGCGGCACAGGCCGAACAGTGGGGCCTGGTGAATGATGTCATTCCGGCCGGCGACTTGCGCAAGCGCGCGCTGGAAACGGCGGCGCTGATCGCCGCCAATGCGCCGATCTCCACGCGGCAGATCAAGCAGTCGATCTCGCGCGGCCTTCGGATGTCGCTGCCCGACGGGATGGCTTTCGAGATCGAGGCCTATCACCGCATGGTGCCGACCCAGGACCGGCTCGAAGGCGTGAAGGCCTTCAACGAGAAACGCAAGCCGGACTTCAAGGGATGCTGACGAACCCCCGCAACGGCGCCGAGATGCTGCTCGACACGCTGCTCGAGTGCGGCGTCGATACCATCTTCGGTTATCCCGGTGGCGCGGCGCTGCCACTCTACGACGCGCTGTACAGCCGGCCGGCATTGCGCCATGTATTGGTGCGGCATGAACAGGCCGCGGTGCACGCGGCCGAGGGCTACGCGCGCAGCACCGGCCGCGTCGGCGTGGTGCTGGTCACCTCCGGCCCCGGCGTGAGCAACACCATCACCGGATTGCTCGACGCGATGAGCGATTCGATTCCCGTGCTGTGCATCAGCGGGCAGGTCGCGACGGCATCGATCGGCACCAACGCGTTCCAGGAAAGCGATGCGCTGGGCATGTCGCGCCCGGTCACCAAATGGAACTGCCAGCCCCGGCGCGCGCAGGACGTGGCGCCCGCCGTGCGGCGCGCGCTCGAGGTCGCGGCTTCGGGCCGGCCGGGCCCGGTGCTGCTGGATGTACCGAAGGACGTGCAGCTTGCGCCCGCCGCCGGCTTGCACACGGCCTTTCCCGCCCGCGAAGGCATCGCTACGCCGAAGGCATTGCCGCCGCTGCGCAGCTTGAACCGTGCCGCCGACTTGCTGGCCGCAGCGCGGCGTCCCGTGCTCTACGGCGGCGGCGGGCTGATCAATTCCGGCCCGCAAGCCTGCGAGGCATTCACGCGAATGGCCCGCCTGCTCGATTCACCGGTCACGCTGACGCTGATGGGCCTGGGCGCCTTCCCGGCATCGGACCGGCGCTTTCTCAAGATGCTCGGCATGCACGGCACGCTGGAGGCCAACCTGGCGATGCACCACGCGGACCTGGTGGTCTGCGTCGGCGCGCGCTTCGACGACCGTGTCACCGGCACGCTCGACACGTTCTGCCCGCATGCTCGCAAGATTCACATCGACATCGACCCGTCCAGCATCGGCAAGGTGGTGAAGGTCGACGCGCCGCTGGTCGGCGACTGCGCCGCCGTGCTGGAAGCCTTGCTCGCGACGCCGCAGTTGCAGGGCCTGCCGGCCGCGCGGCTCGCGCCCTGGTGGGATCGCATCGCCGGCTGGCGCGCGCGCGACAGCCTGGCTTTCCCGAAGCGCAGCGACGTCATCCTGCCGCAGCAATTGATGGCCACGTTGCAGGAGAACCTGCGCGGCCGCGGCGCGATCGTCTCCACCGACGTCGGCCAGCACCAGATGTGGGCCGCGCAGTACCTGCAGTTCGAGGCGCCGGGACACTGGCTGACCTCCGGCGGCGCGGGCACCATGGGCTACGGGCTGCCGGCGGCCATCGGCGCGCAGATCGCGCACCCGGACAAGACCGTGGTCTGCGTGACCGGCGACGCATCGATCCTGATGAACATCCAGGAGCTGTCCACCGCGATGCAGCACCGCACGCCGGTCAAGGTGGTGCTTTCCAACAACTGCTACATGGGCATGGTGCGGCAATGGCAGCAGCTCAATCACGGCAACCGTCTGTCGCACAGCTGGAACGAGGCACTGCCCGATTTCGTCGCGCTGGCCAAGGCGTTCGGCTGGGGCGCGCGCCGCGTCGACGATCCCGCCGAACTGCAGAACGCGCTGTCCGAGTGCCTGCACTACGACGGGCCGTTCTTCCTGGACGTGCGCGTGGCGCAGCAGGAAAACTGCTTCCCGATGATCCCGGCCGGACGCGGCCACCACGAGTTGATGCTCTCTGCCAACGAATGGTATGAAGAGGATGCAGCCGTGCCGGCCTGAGGCGCAGTACCCAGATGGCCGGCGACACGCCCATGCCGCCGCTTCCCCCGTCCGTCCGGGTGTGGGGCACGATCGTGGTGTCCGCCGCCACGTTCATGAACGTGCTGGACATGGCGATCGCGAATGTCTCGCTGCCCGCCATCGCCGGTGACCTGGGCGTCAGCCCGAACCAGGGCACCTGGGTCATCACCAGCTTCGCGGTGGCCAACGCGATCGCGATGCCGCTGACCGGCTGGCTCTCGCAACGCTTCGGGCAGGTCCGCGTTTTCACCAGCAGCGTGCTGTTGTTCGTGCTGGCGTCCTGGCTGTGCGGGCTGGCGCCCAACATGACCATGCTGATCGCGGCGCGCGCGCTGCAAGGCTTCGTCGCCGGCCCGCTGATCCCGCTGGCGCAGACACTGTTGATGAGCAGCTATCCGCCCGCGCTGGTCGGCCTGGCGATGTCGACCTGGTCCATGACCAATCTCAGCGCGCCGGTGCTGGGGCCGCTGCTGGGCGGCTGGATCACCGACAACATCGGCTGGCGCTGGATCTTCTTCATCAACATTCCGGTGGGGCTGACGGCCGCTGCCGGCATCTGGGCGATCTACCGCAAGCGTGAGAGCCTGCTCGTGCGGCGCCCGATCGACCGGGTCGGGCTGGCCTTGCTGGTGCTGTGGGTCGGGGCGCTGCAGTTCATGCTGGACCTCGGCAAGGACCACGACTGGTTCGAGTCGCCGCTGGTAGTGGCGCTGGCGGTGGTGGCGCTGGTCGGCTTCGCCTTCTTCGTGGCCTGGGAGCTGACCGACGCGCACCCGGTGCTGGACCTGACGCTGTTCGCGCGCCGCAACTTCTGGGCCGGCACGCTGGCGGCGTCGGTCGCTTACGGCGTGTTCTTCGCCAACATCGTGGTGTTGCCGCTGTGGCTGCAGCAGTACATGGGCTACACCGCGATCGACGCCGGGATGATCCTGGCGCCGGTGGGGCTGATGGCGATCGTCGTCGCGCCGATCGTGGGACGGACCCTGGCGCGAATCGACTTGCGCCGCTTTTCCACGCTGTCGTTCCTGATCTTCATGCTGGCGTTGTGGCTGCGCTCGCGCTTCAACACCGAGGCGGACTTCGCGACCCTGCTGTGGCCGACCGTGGTGCAAGGCATCGCCATGCCTCTGTTCTACATCCCGCTGATGATGATCATCCTGTCGGGGCTGCCGCCGGAGCGCATCGCGGCGGCCGCGGGCATCTCTAATTTCGTGCGCATCCTCGCCGCGGCCATCTGCACTTCGATCGCCACCACGCTATGGGAACGGCGCGCGGCCGTTCATCACGCACAGCTTGCGGAGGCGGTGAACGCAGCCAACCCCGCGCTGGCCGAAGCGCTGTCCAGCCTGAAATCGGCGGGGCTCACGCACGAACAGTCGCTCGGCCACCTGAACCGCTTGCTGGACCAGCAGGCTTTCATGCTGGCGGCGGACGACCTGTTCCGGGTCTCCGCGTTCGTGTTCGTGGCGCTGATCCCGCTGGTGTGGCTGAGCCGCCCCGCCAGGAAAGCGGCCTGACGGGTTCAGGCGTCGTACTTGAACGACAGGGACACGCGGGCGCGGTAGGCGACGACCTTGCCGCCGTCCACCGTCATGTCCATCTTCGTGACTTCGGCCACGCGCAGGTCGCGCAGCGACTTGGAGGCGGTTTCCACGGCCTTCTTGGCCGCGTCCTCCCAGGACACCTTGCTGGTGCCGATGATCTCCGTCACGCGGTAGACGCTGGCTGCGGATTCTTTCTTGGCCATGGTGCTTGCTCCTTCGAGTGGGAGGATCAATATCGCGGTCCGCGTCGTTGTCGTCAAGCACACATTCCCGTGTAGCCTTGCGCCCATGAAGATCCTCATCCTTGGCAGCGGCGTGATCGGCACCACGCTGTCGTACTACCTGGCGCGCGCCGGCCACGAGGTCACGGTGGTGGACCGGCAGCCGGGCCCGGGGCTGGAAACCAGCTTCGCCAACGCGGGCGAGGTGTCACCCGGCTACTCGGCGCCGTGGGCCGGGCCGGGCGTGCCGGCCAAGGCCGTCAAGTGGATGCTGATGCACCACAGCCCGCTGGTGATCTGGCCGATGCTCGACTGGGCGATGTGGCGCTGGGGCCTGGCCATGCTGCGCAATTGCACCGAGGCGCGCTACAAGGTGAACAAGGCGCGGATGGTGCGGCTGGCCGAATACAGCCGCGATTGCCTGCGCGAGTTGCGCGCTGAAACCGGCATCGCCTACGACGAGCGCAGCCAGGGCACGCTGCAATTGTTCCGCACCCAAAAGCAGCTCGACGGCACCGGCAAGGACATCGAGATCTTGCGCGACTACAACGTGCCCTATCAGTTGCTGGACCGCGAAGGCTACCTGCAATACGAACCCGCGCTGGCGCTGGTGAAGGAGAAGTTCGTCGGCGCGCTGCGCCTGCCCGGCGACGAGACCGGCGACTGCTTCATCTTCACGCAGAAGATTGCCAAGATGGCCGAAGAGCTGGGCGTCAAGTTCCGCTGGGGCGTGAACATCCGGGCGCTGCAGCGCGAAGGCGATCGCATCACGGGCGTGCAGACCGGCGACGGCATCATGCAGGCCGATCGCTACGTCGTCGCACTGGGCAGCTATTCGCCGCTGTTGCTCAAGCCCGTGGGCATCGACATCCCGGTGTACCCGGTCAAGGGCTACTCGATCACCTTGCCGATCGACGACGCCGCCCATGCGCCCGAATCGACCATCATGGACGAGAGCCACAAGGTGGCGGTGACGCGGCTGGGCAATCGCATCCGCGCCGGCGGCACCGCGGAACTGGCGGGCTACAGCCTGACGCTGCGCGAGTCGCGCCGCGCGACGCTCAATCACGTGGTGAGCGATTTGTTCCCGCGCGCGGGCGACGTGAGCAAGGCCACCTTCTGGGCCGGCCTGCGGCCGATGACGCCGGACGGCACACCGGTGATCGGGCCGACGCACTTGCAGGACCTGTGGCTGTCGACGGGGCACGGCACCTTGGGCTGGACCATGGCTGCTGGCAGCGGGCGATTGCTGGCGGATTGGATTGGGGGGCGGGCGCCGGGTATTGATACGGACGGGCTTTCGCTGGCGCGGTATGGGAAGGGCTGATGGCTCGGATTCAGCCCGGGTCCATCGGAAATGCGGCATTCATACGCATAAAGTCACTACTTACTAAGTCCTTATCCCCCAATCGCAGGAGGACATTTGTAAGCCTTATGGATACAATCCCCATGGTTGAGCTAGTCAGGGAGCGGTTGCGATGGGGGGAGAAGCACAGGCGGTCGATCAGGCTGCGGAGCGGTCTGTTGCCATAGCAACAGCGCCAGCGTCGCAGGGGTCCAGCCTTGCGCCGTTGCAGGCGCTTTGCGCCATCGCGCGGTTTCATCAAATCGCCGCCGATCCGGCCACGCTGGCCCACCAATTGGGCCTGCAGCCCAGCGAAACCATCGGTTCGAACGAACTGCTGCGCGCGGCCAAGCACCTGGGCCTCAAGGCAAAACTATCCAGCAGTACCGCCGAGCGCTTGCAGCTCACGCCACTGCCCGCGCTGGCCGCGATGCGCCGCGCCGACGGCACGGTCAGCTACGTCATCTTGGCCCAATGCGACACGCAACGCGTGCTGATCCAGGACCCGGCCGCCGCCATTGCGCGACCGACCATCGAGCCGATCGAGGTGTTCACCGCCCAGTGGACCGGCGAGCTGATCCTCATCACCAGCCGCGCCAGCCTGGCCGGCGAACTCGCCAAATTCGATTTCTCGTGGTTCATTCCGGCGCTGGTCAAGTACCGCAAGCTGTTGGGCGAAGTGCTGCTGATCTCTTTCATGCTGCAACTGTTCGCGCTGGTGAGCCCACTGTTCTTCCAGGTCGTAATGGACAAGGTGCTGGTGCACAAGGGCCTTACCACGCTCGATGTACTGGTGGTCGGCCTCGTTGCCGTCGTCATCTTCGAAAGCGCGCTCAACGGCCTGCGCTCTTACGTCTTTAGCCACACCACCAGCCGTATTGACGTGGAGCTCGGCGCGCGGCTATTCCGCCACCTGGTGCAATTGCCGCTGGCCTACTTCCAGGCCCGGCGCGTCGGTGACTCGGTGGCCCGTGTGCGCGAGCTGGAGAACATCCGCAGCTTCCTCACCGGCAATGCGCTCACGGTGCTGCTGGATGTGATGTTCTCGGTCGTCTTCATCGCGGTCATGTTGTTCTACAGCGTGCCGCTCACCTTGATCGTGCTGGTTAGCCTGCCTCTGTACTTCTCCCTGAGCCTGGCGGTGGTGCCGATCCTGCGCAAGCGCCTGGACGTCAAATTCGCGCGCGGCGCCGAGAACCAGGCGATGCTGGTGGAAACCGTCACCGGCATCCAGACCGTGAAGGCCGGCGCGCTGGAGCCCAGCTTCGCTCGTCGCTGGGACAACCAACTGGCCGCCTACGTCAGCGCCAGCTCCAAGACCCAGAACCTGGCCAGTTGGGCGCACGAAGGCGTCAACCTGATCGGCAAGTTGGTCAACGCCGCCATGCTCTGGTACGGCGCGCACCTGGTGATGAACAGCGAGCTCACAGTTGGCCAGTTCGTCGCCTTCACCATGTTCGCGCAGCGCGTGGCCAACCCGATCATGCGGATGGCGCAGTTGTGGACCGACTTCCAGCAGACCGGCATCTCGATGGCCCGCCTGGGCGATATCCTGAACACCCGCACCGAAGTGCCGCCTGCCAGCGCCGCGCAGCTTCCGCCGGTCAAGGGCCGCGTCACCCTGCATGAGGTCACCTTCCGCTACCGGCCCGAAGCCGCGCCGGTGCTGCAAGGCATCAGCGTGGATGTGAAGCCCGGTGAAGTGATAGGCATCGTCGGCCGCTCCGGCTCGGGCAAGAGCACGCTCACGAAATTGGTACAGCGCCTGTATGTGCCGGAGGGCGGCCGCATCCTGGTGGACGGCATCGACATCAGCCTGATCGACGCCGCGCAATTGCGCCGGCAAGTGGGCGTGGTGCTGCAGGAGAACCTGCTGTTCAACCGCAGCGTGCGCGAGAACATCGCCATCGCCGACCCGGCCGCACCGATCGAGGCCGTGATCCGCGTGGCGCAATTGGCCGGCGCGCACGAGTTCATCAGCGAACTGCCCGAGGGCTACGACACCGTCGTCGGCGAACAGGGCAGCTCCTTGAGCGGCGGCCAGCGCCAGCGCGTGGCGATTGCCCGCGCCCTGTTCACCAATCCGCGCGTGCTGATTTTCGACGAAGCAACCAGCGCGCTGGACTACGAGAGCGAAGCCATCATCCAGCGCAACATGGCGCAGATCTGCAACGGCCGCACCGTCTTCGTCATTGCGCACCGCCTTTCGGCCGTGCGCCGTTCGCACCGAATCATCGTCATGGACAAAGGCAAGATCGTGGAGGCCGGCAATCACGACGACCTGGTCGCCCGCCCGAGCGGCCTGTACGCCTACCTGTGGCGGATGCAGGACGGCAGCCAGCCAATGGAAGGGGATGTCGCATGACCGCAATGTCTTGTCCCCTCTCCCTCTGGGAGAGGGCTAGGGTGAGGGCACTCCCATGAATCATCCGGTCATAGACCTCCTCGCCCGCTACCGCGCCATCTTCAGCGCCGTCTGGCAAGCGCGAGACCAACTCGCCGGCCCAACCCGCCTGACTGACGAAGCTGCCTTCCTCCCCGCAGCCCTCAGCCTGCAGGAAAGCCCTGTTCATCCCGCTCCACGCCGCTTGGCCTACGCCATCATGGCGCTCTTCATCATCGCGCTGCTATGGGCCATCTTCGGCAAGGTCGACATCGTTGCGGTAGCCCAAGGCCGCATCGTGGTCAGCGAGCGGACCAAGCTGGTGCAACCGCTGGAGCGTAGCGTCGTCAAACGCGTGCTGGTGAAGGATGGTGACCAGGTGCAAGCCGGCCAGCCGCTGGTGGAACTGGACCCCACCATCGCCAGCGCCGACAAGGCGAGCACGGACGAACAAGTCAAGGCCGCGCAATCGGATGCGCTGCGCGCGCACGCCATGCTCGCCGCGATGGCGGCTGGCCAGCAGCGCCCGAAAGCCAACTTCCCCAACAACTGGTCGGCAGCCGACACCGCGTCAGCCCAAGCCCAACTGACCGCCGAGTGGAGCGACATCAACGCCAAGTTGGCCAAATTGGCATCGGAGATCAGCCGCCGCCAAGCCGAGATCACTACCGCGCGCGAAATGATCGCCAAGCTCGACGCCACCGTGCCATTGGCGCGCCAGCGCGAACGCGATGTCGGCAAGCTCGCCGAAGAAGGCTACATGCCCAGCCACGCTGGGCAGGACAAGACGCGCGAACGCATCGAGCTGGAACGCGACTCGGCCACTCAGCGCGCGAAGCTGCTGGAAGCGCAGGCGGCGCTGCGCGAAAGCGAAAGTGCGCGCACCGCCTTCAGCGCCGAAGCGCGCCGCACCTTGAGCGACCGCGAAGCGCAAGCCGACTTCAAGCACCAGCAGGCGTCGCAAGACCAAGCGAAGGCCGGCCAACGCGAGAAGCTCACCGTGCTCACCGCGCCGGTATCGGGCACCGTGCAGCAATTGGCGATCCATACCGCGGGCGGCGTCGTGACCGATGCGCAGACGCTGATGGTGATCGTGCCCGACGGCGCGCATGTGACCGCTGAAGTGACGATGGAGAACAAGGACGTGGGCTTCGTCAATGCGGGGCAGACGGCGGAGATCAAGTTGGAGACGTTTCCGTTTACTCGCTACGGCACTGTGCCTGCAATCGTGAGCCGCGTGAGCGCGGATGCGGTGAATGACGAGAAGCGCGGAGCGCTGTTCCCGGCGACGCTGATGTTGAAGGCGACGCAGATCGATGTGGATGGAAAACTGATTCGGTTGTCGCCGGGGATGAATCTGACGGCGGAGATCAAGACGGGGCAGAGAAGGGTGATTGAGTTTTTGCTGAGCCCGATTCAGAGGGCGGGGAATGAAAGTTTGAGGGAGAGATGAAGATGGGAATGCCCACAACGGACAAGCAGTCAAGTACGGTGCTGACAACGAATGCACGGGCGGTTCAATTTCACCACGCCAGTGAGCAGTCAGACATGGCTGGTATCCGCTTTGTCTGGATATGCAACTAACTCAAACAACTTTGGGAGCAAAAGATGATTGGACTTCTATTTCTAGTGAGCATTGGTCTGTGGCTTACAGCGGCGGTCATGCTGAGCAAACGCATTCCGCGTTGGGTGGGCATCACGCAGCCCACTACGGTAGCCAGCATGCTGATTTTTCCGCTGGTGCTTGCAGCCCCCGTTGCGGATGAAGTTGTTGGAAATATCTATATGGAAAATGTGCTTTGCAACAACGCAAATACGTTGGAAATTACCAAATCCATCGATTTGATTAGAAGAGCAAAGGCAATTCAAGTGCCGAGCGAAACAGTCTGGTTCGGAATCCCGATAGAAAAGCTGCAAGTTAACTACGTTGACTTGGATACGAATGAAGTATTTGCATCTTCAAAAAGTTACATCACATATGGAGGCGTGCTAATGCGGCTCGGTTTGAACCTCGGAAATTTCGGCAGTTGCGGACGATGGGCAATAAAAACTCGTCATTACTCTGGACCAAGTCCTACAGATATCAAACTTGATCAGTTGCTAAAGGCAGGAGCGGCGAAGTGAACAATCAAATTCAAAATGCGTACATCAATGCCTTGCTGGCAGATGCTGCTTATGTCGATGCCGACCTACTAGCTACAGATTTGCCGAAAAGAATGACCCCCACTCTCGCTGCGTACATAACAGCAAACTTTGAGGCGGTCAGCTCCATCAACACATCCGACATCCCCTTGCTAGGCTCCGGCTTCGACGCCACCGTCTGGCGCGGCAGAGCAGACGGTGACTTTGCAGGTCAGGTGTTTGTCTCCATGCGCGGCACAGAAGTATTTCCGGGCGCAGACTTATTGGCCGATGGCGACCTGGCCTTAGCCAGTGGTGCGCGATACCAGATCACAGACATGATCAACTGGTGGCTACGCGAGACCACACCTGTTGGCCAGATGGCCAAGCAGATCAAGTGGGATGAATTCCGCCGAACCGACCCCAACCCACTGTCCAACGCGGTAGACCCAGGCTTCGTATTCGACACCTCTGTCGCTGGCACCGAACACCTGGTGGGTGTCACCAATGTTCAAGTAGATGGCCACAGTCTGGGCGGGCATTTGGCTACCGCATTTGCCAGAATTTTCGGGGCCAACAATGCCACTACTGGCAGTGCGAACGTCCAGGCCGTATCTACCTACAACAGTGCGGGTTTCAATGGCAGCAGCACAGAAGCCTTGTTTCAAACCATCCAAACGCTATTGGGCACGGGCATCAACAGCTTTGCCCCCATCAGCGCCAAACAGACCAACTTCTTTGGCCAAAACGGCGTAGAGGTCACCACCAATACGTGGTGGTTCAACCAGATGGGCCAGCGCGTGGGTTTGTACCAGGAAGACGACCTTGCCGGCGGTGTGAATCCTTTCACCAACCACTTCATGTACAAGCAAACCGACTTGCTTGCCTTGGGTGCCGCTCTAGAAAAACTAGACAGCACTTACACCTTTGCCAAACTCAACACGCTTGTTAAAGCCGGCAGCAACGTGATGGCGGCATCCTACGAAGGCGTGCTCGACGGCCTGCGGCGCATTTTTCAGGGCAATAGCATTGCGTCGACTCAGCCTGGTGATGTATCAGACAGCGGGCCGAGCCGTGTGGATTACCAGACCAACATCGACCAGCTCCTCAAAAGCGTCGCTTTCAAAAGCCTCATAGGAAAAGCTACCGTGGAGCTGGCAGACAGCACCCTCGCCTCGCAAGCCAAAACCGACTTCTCCGCCTTTCTCAGCCTACAAACGCTAAGCCCCATCTACCTTAAAACCGACACCACCGGCCAAGCCATTCTCAAGCAGGCGAATGAAGGACTTGCGCAACAGTGGGAGGCGGATCAGTCTTTAACCCCCGCGCAGCGTGTGGCGGGCCTGTCCAATTTCAGCGACGCCTATCTGCTCGATCGCCAAGCGATGCTGCAGGCCTTGATCGCCATCAACAAAGTCGACGGAAGTTACGACGACCCTATTCGCGGCGTATTGCTTGCCAACTACACCTACACCGACCTCACGAGCGGTCAGGTCATCAAGTTCAAGGGCACGGCCTCCGACGCAAACGTGCAAGAGTCCCAGCAGGTCATATTCGGGAACAACCAGGACAACAGCCTGATCGGATCTGACTCGGTGGCGTTTGGTTTAGGTGATCGTCTGTACGGCGGTGGCGGCAATGACAGCATCGATGCAAAGTCCGGCGACGACTACCTCGAAGGCAACGCCGGCGATGACAATCTGCTCGGAGGCGACGGCAACGACGTCTTGTTGGGCTGCGCGGGCAACGACTTCCTGAACGGCGAAGCAGGCAACGACCAGCTCCAGGGCGGCACTGGCACCGACACCTACCTCTTCTCAGGCACCTGGGGCAAGGACACGATCGTCGACAGCGACGGCAGTGGCTCTCTCAAGATCGACGGCTACACCCTCTCCAGCGGTCAGACCATCGTCGACGCCGACGGCAGCGTCGTTTGGGCGCAGAAGCTCCCCAACGGGCAAATCATCCACTACCGGGTGCTGGACTCCAGCAGTTCCAATACCAGCAAGCAGCTTGTCATCACCAAGGAAAGCGACAGCGCGAACACCATCACCGTCAACAACTTCGACCAGTCGCAAGCCTTTGGCGATGGCTACCTGGGTATTCAGCTCAGCACCAGCCCCAAGATTGCGGTAGTTGACCGCAGCAGCCAAACGCAAACCAGCAGCGGGAGTTTCTGGCGTGATCTTCAGGCAGACATCGCCTCCTTGGTGGGCAAGGTGTCCACTTTTGCCGAAGGCAACGGCAAATTCTTTACTCTCTTCCTGAACACACCGGCCGGGCTTGGCGCTACTGCGGTGCTCAGTCTGGCCGGCCTCGCCGGCAGAAGCATCAAAGCCGTGCTAGGGGACCAAACCGTCGACGCCGATGGCGCCACCATCTCGTTGGCAGAGGGCCAGACTCAAGTCACGTTCGCGCTGATCCAGGACGGCCCACTCGACGCCGACGCCCTGGGCTCGTTCAAAGTCACCTACGAAAGCCAGGGCCAAAGCGTCGAATCAAACGCCTGGGGTCTGGACATCAAGGACGCCGGCGAATCAACCTCCACCGTCACCGGCGACTTCATCAAGAGCTCCGCAGGCGGCAGCTACCTCATCACCAACAACAACTACGTCAGCGCTGGCGCCCAGCCCGACTCGCCTGACGTACTGAACGGCGGCGACGACCGTGAAACATTGCTCGGCAAAGGCGGCAACGACGGCCTGTACGGTGGCGACGGCGCTGACTCCCTCGACGGCGGCACAGGCGACGACCTGCTGCTCGGCGGAACCGGCGCCGACACCCTCAACGGCGGGGACGGCAACGACATTATTTTTGGGAGTGCGGTGGGCGGCATAAACACGCCCACTTCGACCACCTTCACCCTGCCCGACGTGCCCGCAAATTCGCAAGCCGTCGCGCGCGGCTTCTCGTGGATGGCCACGCGCGCGCTGCCCGCTGGCGGCGACACCAGCGTGACCTTTCGGCCACTCGCCATCACCGGCGCCATCGCTTCACCCGGCTGGCTCGACTCGGCGGGCCAGCAATTTGTGGAAGTGGAGGGAAATGTGATCGACGGCGGCGCCGGTGACGACTACATCGCCGCGGGCACCAACGACGATCGCGTCGAAGGCGGCGACGGCAACGACGTCATTCTCGGGATGGATCACTCCGACCTGTTGATGGGCGACGCCGGCGACGACTTCATCCTCGGTGACGGCACCCAAGGCAACGACCCGACCACCTTCACGCCACTGGAGCGCCATGGCGCGGATTTCATCGACGGCGGCGAGGGCAACGACGTGATGCTCGGGCAAGGCGGCGACGACGTGCTCTATGGTGGGGACGGCAACGACCAAGCCTGGGGCGACGGCGCGCTGGACAACAACGATCAAGCCAGCAAGGCGGTCGAGTTCCAAGGCAACGACTACCTGGACGGCGAAGACGGCGACGACAGCCTGACGGGCGGCGGCAAGGACGACACCTTGTACGGCGGCACCGGCAACGACAAGCTTTGGGGCGACGGTGGCCACGCAGGCGAGGTGCTGCTGGCCGCGCAAGGCAATGACTACCTGGACGGCGAAGAAGGCGACGACTACCTGGCCGGCGGTGGCAGCAACGACCAGTTGTTTGGCGGCGATGGCAACGACACCATGCTGGGGGATGACCAGCAAAGCGTGCTGCCCGTCTCGGCCCATGGCGACGACTACATGGACGGCGAAGACGGCAACGACCTGATGGCCGGTGGCGGCGGCAACGACACGCTGTACGGCGGCACCGGCAACGACCAGATGCAGGGTGACGACCTGGGGTCCAACGTCGCGGCGTCGGCCCATGGCAACGACTATCTGGATGGCGAAGCAGGCGACGACACCCTCATCGGAGGCGGCAAGGATGACACTCTGTATGGCGGCGAGGGCGCCGACCTGCTGCGAGGCGATGACCGCGGCGATGCTGTCGCCGGGACCTTCCATGGCGCTGACTACCTAGACGGTGAGGCAGGCAACGACACTCTGATCGGCGACGGAGGTGCAGATACGCTTTACGGCGGCGACGGCAATGACGCTTTGAGTGGCGATGACAGCGGGAACATCGTGGCCGGCGCATTCCATGGCGTGGACTACCTCGACGGCGAGGCGGGCAACGACACCTTGCGTGGCGGCGGCGGCGCGGACACGCTCTACGGCGGCGATGGTGACGATGTCGTGGCCGGTGATGACGACCTGAGCTTGCTCGCAGCCGAGTTTCACGGCGACGACGTGTTGGATGGTGGCAATGGCAACGACCAACTGATCGGTGGCGGCGGCAACGACCAGCTCGCCGGCGGCGCGGGCGATGACATCTTGGTGGGCGATGCCGGCGACACCGTAACCGGCGTGAACGGCAACGATGTGCTGGACGGCGGCGACGGCGCGGACGCACTCCTGGGCAATGGCGGCAACGATCAGCTTGCCGGCGGCGCCGGCAATGACACGCTGCTGGGCGGCGCGGGCGACGACTACCTCGACGGCGGTACGGGCGTCAACTACCTTTTTGGGGGCGCGGGCAACGACACGCTGGTTGGCAGCGCGGCCGACTACCTTGAAGGAGGCGCGGGCGACGACACCTACATCGTGTCGGGCGACGGCACTTCCATCCCATCGATCTACGACAGTCGAGGGCACAACACCCTGACCCTGGATGGCAGCGCGCAGGAGTACACGCCGTA
>JAQGMS010000276.1 GCA_028292245.1 Ramlibacter sp. | reverse complement strand
GCCACGTTGCGCAACTGCTCCATCAATGCGTCGATGTTCGCCCGCTCCCCGGCAGCCAGCAGTTGGCCGTCGGCATCGAGCGCCGTGCGTGTCGCCAGCAGCATCCGCTCGGCGTCGACCTTCGCTTCGGCCAAGGCACGGGCCTTGATGTCCTGGTCCGCCGTCGTGAAACTTTCCTGCAGCATCCTGGCGATCTCTTCGTCGGACAAGCCATACGACGGCTTGACGTCGATCCGCGCCTCCACGCCGCTGCCCTGCTCCTTCGCGCTGACGCTGAGCAAGCCGTCGGCATCGACGGTGAACGTCACCCGGATGCGAGCAGCGCCGGCCACCATGGGCGGGATGCCGCGCAGTTCGAATCGCGCCAGGCTGCGGCAGTCCTGCACCAAGTCGCGCTCGCCTTGCACCACGTGCAGCGCCAACGCGGTCTGGCCGTCCTTGTAGGTCGTGAAGTCCTGCGCCTTGGCGGTGGGGATGGTTTCGTTGCGCGGCACGATGCGCTCGACCAGGCCGCCCATGGTCTCGATGCCCAGGGAAAGCGGGATCACGTCCAGCAGCAGCAGGTCGCCGCTCGCGTTGTTGCCCGCCAATTGGTTGGCCTGGATCGCCGCCCCCAGCGCGACGACCTCGTCCGGGTTGAGGTTGGTGAGGGGTTCGCGGCCGAAGAACTCAGCCACCGCGCGCTTCACTTGCGGCATGCGCGTCGAGCCGCCCACCAGCACCACACCCTGGATCTCGTCCTTAGCCAACCTGGCGTCACGCATGGCCTTGCGCACCGCCACCATCGTCCGCGATGTGAGGTCGAGGGTCGCGGCTTCGAAATCGGCGCGGCCGATGGAGACCTCGGCGCTGGACGGCCCCGCCCGGAACTGCGCCGACACCTCGTCGGCAGTCGAGAGCTTTTCCTTGGCCTCCCGCGCAGCCATCTTGATCGCCGCCTTGTCGCCGGCGCCGGCCACATCGAGCCCCGCCTTTTGCAGCATCCAGTCGGCCAGCGCGCGATCATAGTCGTCGCCGCCGAGCGCCGAATCGCCGCCGGTGGCGATGACTTCGAACACGCCCTGGGTCAACCTGAGGATCGAGATGTCGAAGGTGCCGCCGCCCAGGTCATAGACGGCGTAGATGCCTTCGCTGGCGTTGTCCAGGCCGTAGGCAATCGCCGCGGCCGTAGGCTCGTTGATCAGGCGCAGCACGTTGATGCCGGCCAATTTCGCGGCGTCCTTGGTCGCCTGCCGCTGCGCCTCGTCGAAATACGCGGGCACGGTAATCACCGCGCCATAGAGGTCGTCGTTGAAAGTGTCCTCGGCGCGGTAGCGCAGCGTGGCCAGGATCTCGGCGCTGATCTCCACGGGCGATTTCTCCCCGGCGCGCGTTTCGAGCGAAACCATGCCGGACTTGTCGAGGAAACGGTACGGCAACTTGCCACGATTGGCGATGTCGGCCAGGCCGCGGCCCATGAAGCGCTTGACTGAGGCGATCGTGTTCTCGGGATCCTCGGCTTGCGCGGCATGGGCCTCGTGGCCGATCTGGCGGCCGCCGCCCTCCAGGTAGCGCACGACGGAAGGCAGGATCGCCCGGCCCTCGCCATCCGGCAGGCATTCGGCGATGCCGCTGCGAACCGCCGCGACGAGCGAGTGCGTCGTACCCAAGTCAATGCCCACAGCGATGCGCCGCTGGTGCGGGTCGGGCGATTGGCCGGGTTCGGAAATCTGCAGGAGAGCCATGGCCCTATTGTCCCAGTTGGTCGACGCGCGACTCGACATCGTGGCCAAAGCGCTCAATGAACATAAGGGCTCTGACGCGTTGGGCGGCGGCCGCGGCGTCCTGCCTCTCATCGAGCAACTGGCCGATGTTCTGCAGGGTTTCGTTGCGGGCCCGGTCCAACTGGTTCTCCAGGACGTCCAGGTCGGCCGCGCTGCGGGCCTCGTCCAACGCTTCCCGCCATTCCATCTGCTCGACCAGGAAGTCAGCCGGCATGGCCGTGTTGTTCTCCGCGTCGATCGGCGCGCCGCGCAGGTCGCACAAGTAGGCCGCGCGCTTGAGCGGGTCCTTCAAGCGCTGGTAGGCTTCGTTGATGCGCACCGACCATTGCATGGCGACGCGCTGGGCCGCATGGCCTTGCGCGGCGAACTTGTCGGGATGGGCTTCGCGCTGCAGTTCCTTCCAGCGCGCGTCGATGGCGGCACGATCCTGGGCGAACCGCTCGGGTAGGCCGAACAATTCGAAGTCGTTCGACTGGAGGTTCACACGCGGAAAGATTCCCCGCAGCCGCAGCGGTCGCGCTCGTTGGGGTTGTTGAACTTGAAGCCCTCGTTCAGGCCCTCGCGCACGAAATCGAGCTGCGTGCCGTCGATGTAAGCCAGGCTCTTCGGGTCGATCAGCACCTTCACGCCATGGTCTTCGAACACCACGTCCTCGGGCGCGATTTCGTCCACGTATTCGAGCTTGTACGCCAGGCCCGAGCAACCGGTGGTCTTCACGCCCAGCCTCACGCCCACGCCCTTGCCGCGTTTGCCGAGGTAGCGGGTGACGTGGCGGGCTGCTGCTTCTGTCAGGGAGATTGCCATTGCAAGATCAGTGCGTGTGCTTCTTCTTGTAGTCCGCCACGGCCGCCTTGATGGCGTCCTCGGCCAGGATCGAGCAGTGGATCTTCACCGGCGGCAGCGCCAGTTCCTCGGCGATCTGGCTGTTCTTCAGCGCAGCGGCCTGGTCCAGCGTCTTGCCCTTGACCCATTCGGTCACCAGCGAGCTGGAGGCAATGGCGGAGCCGCAGCCATAGGTCTTGAAACGCGCGTCCTCGATGACGCCGGTCTGCGGATTCACCTTGATCTGCAGCTTCATCACGTCGCCGCAGGCGGGCGCGCCCACCATGCCGGTGCCGACGCTCTCGTCGCCCTTGTCGAAGGAGCCGACGTTGCGCGGATTTTCGTAGTGGTCAACGACTTTTTCTGAATAGGCCATTTCGGGTACCTCTGTGATGTCTCGAATTCTTCAGTGAGCCGTCCACTGGATGGTGGAGATGTCGATGCCGTCCTGGTACATCTCCCACAGCGGGCTCAGCTCGCGCAGCCGGGCCACGTTCTGCTTGATCGTGGCGATGGCGTAGTCGATTTCTTCCTCGGTCGTGAAGCGGCCGATGGTCATGCGCAGGCTGCTGTGCGCCAGTTCGTCGCTGCGCCCCAGGGCGCGCAGAACGTAGCTCGGCTCCAGTGAAGCGGAGGTGCAGGCCGAGCCGGATGAGACCGCCAGGCCCTTGATGCCCATGATCAGCGATTCGCCCTCGACGAAGTTGAAGCTCATGTTCAGGTTCTGCGGCACGCGCTTTTCCAGGCTGCCGTTGATGAACACCTGCTCGATGTCCTTCAAGCCATCCAGCAGGCGCTGCTGCAAGGCCCGCGCCTTGGCGTTGCTCTCGGTCATCTCGGCCTTGGCGATGCGGAAAGCCTCGCCCATGCCGACGATCTGGTGCGTGGGCAGCGTGCCGGAGCGCATGCCGCGCTCGTGGCCGCCGCCGTGGATCTGCGCTTCCAGCCGCACGCGGGGCTTGCGGCGCACGTACAGCGCGCCGATGCCCTTGGGGCCGTAGGTCTTGTGCGCCGTCATGCTCATCAGGTCGATGGGCAGCGTGCTCATGTCGATCTCGACGCGGCCGGTGGCTTGCGCAGCGTCGACGTGAAACAGGATTCCCTTCTCGCGGCACAACGCGCCGATCGCCGGGATGTCCTGGATGACGCCGATCTCGTTGTTCACGAACAGCACGCTGACCAGGATGGTGTCGGGCCGCAGGGCGGCCTTGAGCTTTTCAAGGTCGATCAGCCCGTCTTCCTCGACATCGAGGTAGGTGACCTCGAAGCCTTGGCGTTCCAGTTCACGCATCGTGTCGAGCACAGCCTTGTGCTCGGTCTTCAGCGTGATGAGGTGCTTGCCACGGGTCTTGTAGAACTGCGCCGCGCCCTTGAGCGCCAGGTTGATGGACTCGGTCGCACCGCTGGTCCAGACGATCTCGCGCGGATCGGCACCGATCAGGTCGGCTACCTGGCCGCGCGCCCGTTCAACCGCCGCTTCCGCTTCCCAGCCCCAGGCGTGGCTGCGCGACGCCGGGTTGCCGAAGTGCTCGCGCAACCACGGGATCATCGCGTCCACCACGCGCGGGTCGACCGGCGTCGTCGCGCCGTAGTCCATATAGATCGGGAAATGGGGGGTCATGTCCATGGCTGGCTGCTGCAAATAACGATGAGGCTTGAAGGAAATCCCGTGCGCCCGCGTTTCGCTCGCGAGCGCTGAGGAGACTCAGGACTTCGCGTACGAGTTGCCCAGCGCGAACACCGAGTTGGGCGCATTCACACGGATCGGCTTGACCACCGGCTGGCTCGAGATAGCGCGCTTCACGGCCGGCTTGTCCTCGATCTGCATGCCCTTGGCCAATTGGTCGTCGACCAGCTTTTGCAGCGTGACGGAATCCAGGAATTCGACCATGCGCTGGTTCAGCGCCGCCCACAGCTCGTGCGTCATGCAGCGGCCGCCATCACCCTGGCAATTTTCCTTGCCGCCGCATTGCGTGGCGTCGATCGGCTCGTCGACCGACACGATGATGTCGGCCACGGTGATTTCCGAGGCCTTGCGGCCCAGGGTGTAGCCGCCGCCGGGGCCACGGGTGGATTCCACCAGCTCGTGGCGGCGCAGCTTCCCGAACAGCTGTTCGAGATAAGAAAGCGAAATCTGCTGGCGCTGGCTGATCGCCGCCAGCGTGACGGGACCGTTGTTCTGGCGCAGCGCCAGATCGATCATCGCGGTGACCGCAAAACGGCCTTTGGTAGTGAGACGCATGGCAAGCTCCTTAATGCTTGGCTATCCTTCAATCACCCCGGAAGCGCAAGCCACCGAGGCCCATCCCCACCCGCATTTCCGGCTCCCACCGGCTCCCGCCAACAGCTAAGCCGTTGACTTCATTGGGTTTTTCTGGATTTGTTCTTGAGTGTTTCCGTCAAGTATAACAGAAACCCCATTGAATCGCTCGGGTACTCCCGGCGGCGAATCAGCCGGCTTCCGCCAACGCCCGCCGGATGTGGATGAGCAGGCCCTGGCAGGCCTGTTCGACGTGATCGAGCACCCGCTCGAAACCGTCATGGCCGCCGTAATAAGGGTCGGCCACGACCTCGGAGAGCCCCGCAGGCGCGAATTCCATCAAGCGCCGAAGCTTGTGTTGGAGCCGGGCCGGGCACAGCTCCTTGAGTTCTTCGAGGTTCTGCCAATCCATCGCCAGGATCAGGTCGAACTGCTCGAAATCGGCGGCATGAACCTGCCGCGCCCGCAATGCCGACAGGTCGTAGCCGCGCTTGTTCGCATGCTTGGCACTGCGCGCGTCGGGCGGCGACCCGACGTGATAGTCCAGCGTGCCGGCCGAGTCGATGTGGACCGCGTCCTGCAGGCCCGCTTCCTGCACCAGGTGGCGCAGCACGCCTTCGGCTGTGGGACTGCGGCAGATGTTGCCCATGCAGACCATCAGCACCGAATACTTCGCCGCCATTGCCGCCTCAGCTCCTCGTGCCGGCCTGGATGGGGATGACGTTGTCGTGCACCACCGCGCCGAAGGCCCGCCCCTTCAGCAGCGCCAACTCGTCGCGCACCCGCGCCGCCTTCTCGAACTCGAGATTGCGGGCATGTTCCAGCATCAGCTTTTCCAGCCGCTTGATTTCCTTGGCGATGTCCTTTTCGGACATGTCCTGCGTGATGGCGCGCTGGAGTTCCTGCTTTTCCATCTCGCGTTCGGTCTTCGCGCTGTAGACGCCGTCGATCAGGTCGCGCACTTCCTTCTTGATGCTGCGCGGCGTGATGCCGTGCAACTCGTTGTGAATGATCTGCTTGGCGCGGCGACGCTCGGTCTCGCCGATCGCCTTGGCCATCGAGTCGGTCATCCGGTCGGCATACAGGATCGCGCGGCCGTTCAGGTGGCGCGCGGCGCGGCCGATGGTCTGGATCAATGAGCGCTCCGCGCGCAGGAAACCTTCCTTGTCGGCATCGAGGATCGCAACCAGCGACACCTCGGGAATGTCCAGCCCCTCGCGCAGCAGGTTGATGCCGACCAGAACGTCGAACGCGCCCAGCCGCAGATCGCGCAAGATCTCCACCCGCTCCACCGTGTCGATGTCGCTGTGCAGGTAGCGCACCTTGACGCCGTTGTCGGCCAGGTAGTCGGTC
The DNA here is from genome assembly GCA_028292245.1 of Ramlibacter sp. Classification (GTDB taxonomy): domain Bacteria; phylum Pseudomonadota; class Gammaproteobacteria; order Burkholderiales; family Burkholderiaceae_C; genus Ramlibacter. The sequence goes on along the minus strand of JAQGMS010000276.1, from coordinate 1,180 downwards.
AGTTGTTCCGCCATGCGCTTGGTCAGCGTGGTGATCAACACCCGCTCGTTCTTCTCGACGCGGATGCGGATCTCCTGCAGCACGTCGTCGACCTGGTGTGTTGCCGGACGCACTTCCACCTGCGGATCGACCAGGCCGGTGGGCCGCACCAATTGCTCCACCACCTTCCCGGCATGTTGCTGCTCGTAGGCCGCCGGTGTCGCGGAAACAAAGATCACCTGGCGCATGCGTGCCTCGAATTCCTCGAATTTCAGCGGCCGGTTGTCCAGGGCCGACGGCAGCCTGAAGCCGTACTCGACCAACGTCACCTTGCGCGCCCGGTCGCCGTTGTACATGGCGCCCAGCTGGCCAATCATCTGGTGGCTCTCGTCCAGGAATACCAGCGAGTCCTTGGGCAGGTAGTCGGTCAGCGTCGACGGCGGCGCCCCCGGCGGCGCTCCGCTCAGATGGCGCGTGTAGTTCTCGATGCCCTTGCAGTGGCCGATCTCGCTGAGCATCTCCAGGTCGAAGCGGGTACGCTGCTCCAGCCGCTGTGCTTCCACCAATTTGCCGTCGGCCACCAGTTCCTTGAGGCGGCCGGCCAATTCGATCTTGATGGACTCCACCGCGCCGATGACCTTTTCGCGCGGCGTGACGTAGTGGCTTGACGGATAGACCGTGAAGCGCGGCACCTTCTGGCGGATGCGGCCGGTCAGCGGGTCCAGCAAGGACAACGACTCGATCTCGTCGTCGAACAGCTCGATGCGCACCGCGGTCTCGGAGTTCTCCGCCGGGAACACGTCCAGCACGTCGCCGCGCACGCGGAAGGTGCCGCGCTTGAAATCGGTCTCGTTGCGGTCGTACTGCATGGCCGTGAGCCGGGCGATGACGTCGTGGCGCGACACCTTCTCGCGCTCGCGCAGGTGCAGGATCATGCCGTGGTAGTCCACCGGGTCGCCGATACCGTAGATGCACGACACCGTCGCGACGATGATCGTGTCGCGGCGTTCGAGCAGAGACTTGGTCGCGGAGAGCCGCATCTGCTCGATGTGCTCGTTGATCGAGGAGTCCTTCTCGATGAACAGGTCGCGCGAGGGCACGTAGGCCTCGGGCTGGTAGTAGTCGTAATACGAGACGAAGTACTCGACGGCGTTGTCGGGCAGGAACTCGCGGAATTCGGCGTACAGCTGCGCCGCCAGGG
>JAQGMS010000524.1 GCA_028292245.1 Ramlibacter sp. | reverse complement strand
TTCCGCGAGAGCCTCTTCGGGGTCGAAGATTGCCGGAAGCGGCTCGTAGTCGATTTCAATCGCCGCCAGGGCCTGCTCGGCGATTTCGACCGACGTCGCCGCAATCGCTGCGACCGGATGCCCGACAAATCGAACACGATCCTGCGCCAGCACCGTGATATCCTTCACGGCGGGGCTGAAGCGGACATTTGAAATGTCCGCGGACGTAAGCACCGCGCGCACACCCGGAATGGCCCGCGCACGACTGACATCGATACGTGAGATCACCGCATGCGGAACCGTGCTGCGGAAGATTCGCCCCACCAGCATGCCCGGCAGCGCGAAGTCCGCGGCATACACCAATTTCCCCGTGACCTTGGCGACGCCATCCAGACGCGGCAGCCGGCGTCCAACGATGCGACGTTCGATGGCACTCATCTCACGTTTCCTTCCATAGCTGCGACAGCGACAACCGCGTCAACTATCTTCTGGTACCCCGTGCAGCGGCATAGCGTCCCGGCGATGCCCTCGCGGATTTCTTCAGAAGTGTGCGGTCCCGGGTTCTCGTTGAGATAGGACCGCGCTGTGAGAATCATGCCGGGAATGCAGTAGCCACACTGCACGGCACCGTGTTCGATGAACGCTTCCTGCAAAGGATCAAGACCGTCTGCGCTGGCGAGTCCCTCGATGGTAGTGATCCGCCGCCCGCGACATTGCAACGCGAGCAGGATGCAGGAGGCCACCGCAGCGCCGTCCAGAAGAACGGTGCAGACTCCGCATTCCGCTTCTAAACAATTTTCCTTGGTACCGGTCAGCCCAATGACGTTGCGCAGAACGTGCAGCAGCGTCCAGTGCGGCTCGACCGAGACACTGTGAAGCTCGTCATTGATAGTAAGATCGAGCGAAACGGCAGTCATGGCTACACTTCCTCCACGGCTTCGACGCAACGCACGAGCGCACGCTCGACGAGGGCTGCGACCATGATCCCTCGGTAGTTTGCAGAGGCGCGCACATCGGAGATGGGTGTGCATTCGGTCGCCGCGCACCGCGCTATCTCACCGAACAATTCCGGCCGAGCCCGCTGTCCCATTAAAAGCGCTTCGGCCTGCGGACAACGAAGTGCGGTGGCGCCTACGGCGCCGAGCGCAATAGCGGCGCCCGAAATCAGCCCGTGGGCACCAAGCGTGAGCTTCGCAGCGACGCAGACGATCGAAATCTCCATAGCCTTGCGGCGGCCTGCCTTGAGAAACGCGGTACCCGAATTCGGCGGAAGATCTTTGAAACGGATGTGGGTCAGCACCTCGTCGGAGGAGCGATCGGTCTTGCCCGGACCGCGAAGGAACTGGCTGAGCGCCAGGCTGCGTTTTCCGGCCGCTCCAGCGAGATCTACTTCGGCGTCGAGGGCCAGCAAGGGCACCACGGCGTCGGCGGCAGGCGAAGCATTGACCACGTTTCCACCGATCGTCGCGATGTTGCGGACCTGGTGACCGCCCACCACCTGCGACGCCGCGCCGAGCATCGCGATGCGGTTACGGAAGGCCGGGTACCTTTCGATGGTCTTGTGGGTTGTGAGCGCGCCGATCGAATAGCCGGAAGGACACAGTTCGATGCTGGAGAGATCCGGCAGACGTGACAGGCTTACGAGCGCGCGAGGAGCGAGTCGTTTGCGGTTCATCTGGATGACGAGATCCGTGCCGCCGGCAATAAAGCGCCCTTCTGCGCCGAAGCGCGCGCCGAGCTCGATCGCATCGCTGAGAGATGAAGGCTCGTGAAGGGCAAAACTCATGACGGCCTCTACTCGCTCATCGCCAATTTAACTGCCGGCCAGACTTCCTCACCGAAGCGACGGATAGTGTCCTGAGCGGTGCCGCCCACCGGGGCAAAAGGCATCGTGATGAAGGAATCGACTCCGGCCTTGCGCAGTTCGACCGCGTGAGCCGTCACCTCTTCGACGGTGCCCGCCAGCGTACAGGCGTCGACATGCCTGTCGGTGACGAGCGGAAGAAGAGGAAGGTAAGGCGTAAAGCCAGCCGAGTACGCCGCGCCTGCGACCGAAGCAACCGCTTCCGGGGGCAGCGTCAGCCCCTGAGCCTCCAGCGTGGCGAGCTTGAGCCGGCCCGCTCCCAGCAAACGGGCAACCGTTGGACGCACGGCATCGCGTGCGGAACTGGCATCCGTGCCGACGCATGTGTTCAGCCGCGCAACGAGTTTGATTTCCTTGGGATCGCGGCCAGCTTTGATTGCTCCGCGATCGACGTCGGCGCGGAACGCGCGCACCTCTTCCACCGACGCGCAGGCTTCCATGATGGCACCGTCCGCAACCGCGCCTGCCGCCTGGTGGCCAAGCGGTCCATTGCTCGCCACATAGATCGGAATATCGGCGCGGACCGGCGTGAAGCTCAACTTCCCTTCATTGAAGTTCACTACCTCACCGTGAAAATCCACCGTCTCGCCGCGCAGAAGCGGACGGATGATCTGCACGGCTTCACGGATCGCTTTCGCCGGTTTGTTGCGCACGATTCCCAACTCTGCGAAACCTGAAATGCCCGCGCCGATCGCCAGCATGGCGCGTTGACCCGAGATTTCATCCAGCGTCGCGATAGCCGACGCCGTCAAAGCCGGATGACGGGCGTAAGGATCGGTAACGCATGGTCCGAGGCGAACGCGAGAGGTGCTCGCGGCGAAATGCGTCAGGCATGAGTATACTTCACGGTAGAAGCGCTCGTCCGCGAGCCAGACCTCATCGTAACCGCAGGCTTCCGCCACCTTCGCCTGATCGACCAGATCATTGAGGGCGTGGTGGCCCAGTAGGAGCAGTCCGAGCGACATATTTTTCTCCGGCTCTTAAATTTGGCTGACTAAGGTATCCGCTGAATTGCGCAGTCGTCCTTGCTAACTACTCGATGGGTTCGGTCGTAAAGTAAACGTTCTTGCCGCGATCCAGATACTCGCCGTACAGCTGGCGGCGCATCTCCTC
>JAQGMS010000263.1 GCA_028292245.1 Ramlibacter sp. | reverse complement strand
CGATCGGGGAGGGCAGCTTCCTGGTGTTCCTGCAGCGCCCGATGTCGCTCACCCTGCTGGTGCTGGTGCTGGCGATCCTGATCCTGCCGCGGGTGGCCCGCTATCGCGCCCGCAGGCGCGAGGCGGCCGGCTAGGAGCGTGCGCGGCAAAGGAGCCGTGCTATGCCGGACTTGATGGAACCCGCAACATCCCCGTCTGCGGATGGCAGTTGAAATACTCGAAGTACTGTTCGTCGGCCGCGGCCACCGTCACCTCGTGGTAGAGCTTCAGCTTGGCCGCGGGGCCGAGCGTCGACAGGTACTTCATCGCCGCGCCGAAAATTGCCACGTGCGTGGGATGCGACTCAGCCCAGCGCTCCAGCGCAGCCAGGCTTTTCCACCAGCTCATGCCGAAGCTCTTTTCGGTGTCGCCGCCCTGTGCATCGACGACCCGCATGTAGCGGTTGGCGAAGCAGCCGATCGACACGCCCTGGTCACGCAGGAACTCCATGCCCTGCCGCAGGATGGGCTCGACTTCTTCGAGGTACATGCGTCGCTCCTCGGGTGGCGTATCGCCCCAGTCCTGGCCGGAGCGGATCAGGCAGATGTTCTCGTGGGGCACCACGCGGCGGTGCAGGCCTTCGGTCACGACACGCGGCGCACCTGAGGGCGCCATGTCGCTGGTTTGCGACGCTGGAATGCGATCACGCGCACCGCCCCAGTAGGCATGTTCCTGCACCATGCCGCTCATGCTATCGGCCAGCACGGCGACGCCTTCGGCCCGGTCGTTGGCGGAGAACAGCGTCTCGTAGCGCTCCACCGCCGGGCGCACCACCTCGGTGAAAGTTCCGCAGCCCTGGTATTTGCGCGCCCCCGAGGCCCAGCTCGCGCCCTGCGCGCCGAACCATGCGTCGAAGACCGCGGGACGATCCCAATAGGCGATCGAGATGACGTTGGTGTAGCCCGCTTCGTCGACGTAGCGCGCGCGGTCCCAGTGGCCGGGCGCTTGGCCTGCGGCGAACGCCTGCGCGATGTCGGCGAGCGCGCGTCGCGCGCCCTCGGTTTCGGCGCCCTGATACTGCACACCGAAGTAGGCCATGGCGACTTGCGTGACGCCCGGCCGGAAGCGCGCCACGAACGATGGATACGGCGGCTCATAGTCGTCGGGCACGCGCTTTTGCCGCGTGCGCGGGCATTCCAGGTGGATGGGGATGGAAGATTCCACGATCGATCTCCTCAATGCGCCAGCGGCGCGGCGGGCTCGGTCGCCAACTCACCGCCCACGACCATGCCCGGCAGGGCCTGGGCCACCACCCGATCACCGGGCGTCTTGTTCAACAGCAGCCGCGTCACATCGGGGCGCGAGTAGTGGCCGGCCGGGTCCGCTGCCGCCTTGGCCAGCGAGATCATCCCGAGGTCGAGGTCGGCGATGAGCAGACCCTCCTCGTTCTCGGCCAGCGGCGTGCCCATCGGCGAGCCGTCCGGCCCGTAGATGCGCGCGAACCCGCCGCCCTCCAGCAGCAGATGCCGCTTCATCTCGTCGGTGCACAGCAACTCGATCATCTCCTTGGACACGGTGGCGCAGGGTGCGATGACGAAGCAGCCGCCTTCGGCCGCATACATCTGGCTGGCCGCGTTGTTCAGCTCCGGGCCCAGGGCGTAGGCAGCGCCGCGATAAAGCGAGAAGCTGGGCCACGCAGCGACGTGGATCTGTTCGTTTTGCGAATACATTGCGTACTTGGTCAATGGCTGCAGGTGTTCCCAGCAGCACAGCGACCCGATGTTGCCGATGGCCGTTTCCATTACCGCCAGGTGGCTGCCATCACCCTCGCCGAACACGGTGCGCTCCACATGCGTGGGCTTGAGCTTGCGCCGGGTCTGCACCACGTTGCCCTTGTCGTCGAACAGTGCCTGCGCCATGTAGAGGCTGCCGCCGGACCTCTCGGAAAAGCCCATGGAAACCCAGATCTTGTGTTTGCGCGCGGCCTGCGCCAGCCGCTGGAACTCCGGCGACCCGATAGCCAGCGAGTTGTCGCTGTAGCGCTGCACGAAGGCCATGCCTCCCGCCGGCGAGTCCAGCCAGATCCACCAGGGGTAGCCAGGAATCCAGGTCTCGGGAAAGGCGATCAGGTTGACGCCCTTGTCGGCGGCCCGGGCAATCAGGCTGATGGCCTTGTCGATGGTGGCGTCGATGTCCAGGAACACGGGCGCGGCCTGCACGGCGGCGACGCGGGGCTTGGGATGGGTACGGCTGGGCATGGCGGGCTCCTGGTGATGAAAGGCTGTTGCGATGGCGCCATGTTCCAACGCCGGCCGCGGCGCGTCTTGCCCCCGCCTCGCTGAGTTGTTGATCCGGTTTCTCCAGGCCCCTTTCGTGCGGCGTGCTTCCAATCCACAATGGCGTCAGGAAGCAGCATATGGGCCACGTCCTCACCACCGAAGCGGTTGCTCCCGGCCAGCGCCTGGAGTACTGGATCGACATGATCTGCAGCACCTATGTGCAGCTGGAATGCGATGCGCCTGCCGCGGCGCGCTTCGACGGCTCCATCGAAAGCCAAACCATGCCGGGCCTGGACCTGTCGGTGGTGGCCTCGGGAGCACAGGACGTGGTGCGCACGCCGCGCCAGATCGCCCGCGCCACCGACGACTATTTCCTGGTGAGCGTGCAGACCCAGGGGCGCGGGCGCATCACCCAGGACGGCCGCATCGCCTTCCTGGAACCGGGCGACTTCGCGTTGTACGACAGCACGCGCGAGTACGAACTGCACTTCGAGCAAGACTTCGAGCAGATCGTGCTCAAGCTGCCGGGCGAGCGCCTGCGAAACCTGGTCCGCGACACGGACAAGCTCACTGCCACGGCAGTGTCCGGCAAAGCCGGCGCCGGGCACCTGATGATCAACATGATCAACACGCTGTGGCAGGACATCGACACCCTCAAGCCCGCCAGCGCCGCCGCCGTGGCCGACGGCGTGATGAACATCCTGATGGCCGGCCTGCAGACCCTGCCGGCCAGCAACTGCCCGGGCCTGTCGTCACTGGCGACGTATCACCTGGCGCGCATCAAGCAGGTGATCGATGCGCGCATGGCCGACCCGACCTTCGGCATCGGCGACGTGGCGCGCGAAACCGGGATGTCGGTGGCGCATATCCACCGGCTGTTCCGCAACGAGGCGACCACGCCGGCGCAGTACATCTGGGGGCGCAGGCTGGAGGCCTGCTCCAGGGACTTGCTCGACCCGCGGCGGGCGCATCGCTCGATCAGCGAAATCGCCTACGGCTGGGGATTCAACGACGCCGCGCATTTCAGCCGGGCGTTCAGGGAGCGGTTTGGTGTTTCGCCGAGGGGATGGAGGCAGCAAGTACCCTGATCGGCCCTGAATCAAACCATCCCGGACAGGTACATGATGGCGCGCAGGCTGGAAAATTCGTACTCGACGAAATCCTCGAAGTCCTTGCCGGTCAGGACGGCCGGCGTCCACCCGTTCTTGGTGAGGGCTTCGTTCCATGCCTTCGAGCGGGTCGCGGCCACGACCGCGGCGGTCAGTGCTTCCCGGTCGCCGGCGCTGATGCCCGGCGCCGCGTAGACGCCGCGCCAGTTGCCCAGGATCACGTCGTAGCCCTGTTCCTTCATGGTCGGGATCGCGATTCCCGGCAGGCGCTTTTGCGACGTCACGGCGATCGGGCGCATCTTGCCCGACTCGATGTGTTCGGCGAATTGGCTGTACCCGCTGCCGCCCACGGTCACGTTGCCGCCCAGGATCGCCGCGACCGCCTCGCCGCCGCCGCGAAAAGCGACGTAGTTCACCTTTTTCGGGTCGACGCCGACGTTGCGCGCCAGCATGCAGGCGGCGATGTGCTCGGTGGAGCCGCGCGAGCCGCCGCCCCACTTGACGCTGCCGGGGTCTCTCTTCAACTGGGCCACGACATCCTTCATCGTGCGCAGCGGCGAGGCCGCGGGTACGACGAACACGTTGTACTCGCTGGTCAGCCGCGCGACCGGCGTGGCTTGCGAAAGCTGCACCGGCGGCTTGCCGGTGATGATCCCGCCCAGCATCACCGCGCCCATCATGATGATGGCGTTGGGATCGTTCTTGCTGGCGTTCACGAATTGCGCCAGCCCGATGATTCCGGCCGCGCCACCCTTGTTTTCATACTGCACCGAATCCGCGGCCTTCGACTCGGTCAGTGCCCGGCCCAGCGCCCGGCCCGTCGTATCCCAGCCGCCGCCGGGATTGGCGGGGATCATCATCTTGATGCCAGGCGCGGCGCGAGCCACCAGCGGCAACCCACCGGCGGCGGCGAGGGCGGCAATGGACTTGAGGAAGGTCGCTCGGCGCATGCGTGTCTCCTGGAGTGATGGAGAACATGCTGACCTCGCCAACTGTCGATCCGCTGTCAGTCCTTACACCGCACCCTGGGACAAACCCGGATTCGGATGTGCAGTCCCACGGTAGCATCGGGCAATGACCGCAGTACCCGCCACGCCGCAATCGTTGCCCCTGGACGCGCAAGGCATCCTGGAACTGGCGGCGCGGTCGATGTTCCAGCTGTTTTCCAGCATCAGCCAGGGCATGTTCCTGGTCGACCGCACAGGGCGCATCGTCTGGATCAACGACGGGTACAAGCGCTTCCTGCCGGCGCTGGGCTTTTCGTCGGTCGACCAGTTCCTCGGGCACATGGTCGAGGACGTGGTGCCCAACACGCAGATGCGCCGCGTGCTGGAAACCGGCCAGGCCATCCTGATCGACCTGCTCACCAA
>JAQGMS010000256.1 GCA_028292245.1 Ramlibacter sp. | reverse complement strand
CACCACTCGGGCCTACAGCATCGTGCTCGATACCGATGCCAAGATGTCCAACTTCAACACCATCAACCTGTCGGGAGACACGACTGCAGGCTCCACCGGAGTCATCAACCTGACCGGCGTGACCACGGCCATGACGCTCAGTGGTGTCAACGGTGGCGGTGCCAACACGCTGACCGGCGGCTCGGGCGCCGACAGCATCACGGGTGGCGCCGGCTCCGACACGATCACGGGCGGTGCGGGGGCGGACACGCTCAACGGCGGCGGCGGCGGCGATACGTTTGTGTATAACTCGATGGCCGAGTTGGTGACTAGCGGCGCGTTGATCGACAGCATCATCGGAGGCTTTGGAACCGACAAAATCCAAGTGAACGCGGCCATCGCCCTGACGGCTTCGGACTCATTGACCGGCCTCAGCAGCATCGCGCAACTGGTCGCCGAGACCCAGTCGACAGTTGCTCGCGCGCACAGCATCGTGCTTGATACCAATGCCGAACTGGGCACGGTCACCACCATCGACCTGTCGGGTGACACAAAGGCGACCTCCACGGGAAATATCGACTTGACCGGCGTGACCACGCCCATGACCCTCATCAAGGGTGTCGGCACGGGCAACAACACGCTGACCGGAGGTGGCGGCAACGACACCATCACGGGCGGCACCGGCGGTGACACCCTCACAGGCGGCATCGGAGCCGACTCGTTGACGGGCGGAACCGGCAGCGACACCTTTGTCTTTGCGGCCGGTGACACCGTGCTGGCGATTGGGGGCACGGGCAACGGCGGGACCATTGCAGGTTACGACTCGATAGCGTCCGCCGACTTCTCCCTCGCTGGCGTGGACACCATCAACACGGTCGGCACTGCTACCCTGGCAGCCAACACCGCCGGGACCAATGGCACCGATTCAACGTTGACGATCGGCGGCAATGTCGTCGCCAGCCATGCCATCAGCAATGGCATCATCACTTTCGATGATGTAGGTACATATGCGACGGCACTCGCCATTTCCAGCACCGCCCGACTGGCGGCGGTCGTTCAGTATTTGCAGGCCAACGACCTGGGAAATGCGGGCACCACCGTCGCATTTGCCGCCAACATCGGCACGGCACGCACCTACTTGTTCACCCAAGGCGATGATGCTGGAACCAACAGCCTGGACGTCCTGGTGGAAGTGATCGGCGTCACGGCAACCGGATTGATGACTTCAGGCACGACGGCCGGCTACATATTGATTGCGTAAGGGCCGGCCGACGTACAAGTCGGCTGGTGCCGGAGGCCGGAATCGAACCGGCACGCCATTTCTGGCGGGGGATTTTGAGTCCCCTGCGTCTACCAATTTCACCACTCCGGCTGCAGGAAGGGGAATTGGAAATTATGGCACAGTGATGTCCATGACGACCTACCCCACCATCGAAGACGCCATCGGCAAGACCCCGCTGGTGGCGCTGCAGCGCATCGGCGCGGCCGACAACGGCCCGCGCGGCAACGTGATCCTGGGCAAGCTCGAGGGCAACAACCCGGCCGGGTCCGTCAAGGACCGGCCGGCGCTGTCCATGATCAAGCGTGCCGAGGAGCGCGGCGAGATCAAGCCCGGCGACACGCTGATCGAAGCGACCTCCGGCAACACCGGCATCGCGCTGGCCATGGCCGCGGCGATACGGGGTTACCGCATGGTGCTGATCATGCCGGAGGACCTGTCGATCGAGCGCGCGCAGACCATGAAGGCGTTCGGCGCGGAGCTGATGCTCACGCCCAAGAGCGGTGGCATGGAGTACGCGCGCGACCTGGCCGAAAACATGCAAAAGGAAGGCAAGGGACGCGTGCTGGACCAGTTCGCCAACGCCGACAACCCGCGCATCCACTACGAGACCACCGGCCCCGAACTGTGGACGGACACGCAAGGCAAGATCACACACTTCGTGAGCGCTATGGGAACCACCGGCACCATCACCGGCGTGTCGCGCTTCCTCAAGGAAAAAAATCCCGCGGTGAGAATCGTCGGCGCGCAACCGAGCGAAGGCTCGCGCATTCCCGGCATCCGCAAGTGGCCCGAGGAATACCTGCCCAAGATCTACGACCCCACTGCCGTCGACGAGCTGGTGTACGTCAGCCAGGACGACGCGGAAGAGATGTGCCGCCGGCTGGCGCGCGAAGAAGGCATCTTCGCCGGCATCTCGGCGGCCGGCGCCTGCTGGGTTGCGCAGCAGATCGCCAAGACTGTGGAGAAAGCGACGATCGTGTTCGTGGTCTGCGACCGTGGTGACCGCTATCTTTCGACCGGCGTGTTCCCCGCATGAACCACCAGTTCAAGTTCTGCCCGAACTGCGCCGAGCCGCTCGAGCTCATCGCCCAGATGGAGGACGGTGGCGAGAAGCAGCGCCTGCGCTGCGGCGCGTGCAGCTGGACGCACTGGAACAACCCGACGCCGGTGCTGGCCGCCGTGATCCAGTACCGCGGCCAGATCCTGCTGGCGCGCAACGCGGCCTGGTCCGGCAGGAGGTTTGCGCTGATCACCGGGTTCATGGAAGCCGGCGAGACGCCTCAGGAGGGCATTGCGCGCGAGATCAAGGAAGAGACCAACCTGGACGCCTCGGCGCTCAACCTGATCGGCGTCTACGATTTCCAGCGCATGAACCAGGTCATCATCGCGTATCACGCCGTAGCGGATGGCGAGGTGAAACTCTCACCCGAGCTCGCGGAGTACAAGCTGTACGCCTACGACGAGGTGAAGTGCTGGCCGGCGGGGACCGGTTACGCCTTGGCCGACTGGCTGCGGTCGCGTGGCGTGGAGCCGCAGTTCATGGAAATGTCCCAGCGCGTCTGAACGCGTTGCCTAGAATCGGATTTCATCCGGGAACATCGCAATGAACATCGACAAGGAAATCGACACGCGCGGCCTGAATTGCCCGCTGCCCATCCTCAAGGCCAAGAAGGCGCTGACGGACATGCAGACCGGGCAGTTGCTCAAGGTGGTGGCGACCGACGCGGGCTCGATGCGGGACTTCCAGGCGTTCGCCAAGCAAACCGGCAACGAGTTGGTGGAGCAGCATGCCGTGGGCCAGGAATTCATCCACGTGCTGCGCCGCCGCTAGCGGCGACTGGCCTTTCCCCGCTAGAGGGTCAGGCCTTTGAGGTATTCCTGGAAGGCCGGTCCCACTTCAGCGTGCTTGAGCGCCAGTTCCACGGTCGCTTCCAGGAAGCCCTGCTTGCTGCCGCAGTCGTAGCGCTTGCCGCGGTACTGGTAGGCGTGGACGCCTTCGGTGTTCATCAGCCGCGCGATGCCGTCGGTCAACTGGATTTCGCCTCCGGCGCCCCTGGGGTTGTTTCGAATGTGATCGAACACGGCGGGCGTGAGAATGTAGCGGCCGGCCACGCCCATGCGCGAGGGCGCGTCCTGCGGCTTGGGCTTCTCGACCATCCGGCTGACCTTGATGATGCGTTCACCGGCTGCTTCGCCCGCCACGATGCCATACCGCTGCACATGGTCCGCCGGCACTTCCTGCACGGCTAACAAAGATGTCGGCACATCCCGGAAAACTTCGACCATTTGCGTCAGTACGGAGGGGCCTCCGTCCGGGCCGGTCATCAAGTCGTCGGCCAGCAGCACCGCGAAAGGTTCATCGCCTACCAGCGACTGGGCGCAGAGGACAGCGTGGCCCAGGCCCAGTGAACGGGGTTGGCGCACATAGGAGCAATCCATGTCGTCGGGATGCATGTCGCGCACCAGGCGAAGCAAGTCGTCCTTGTGCGCGGCCTCCAATTCGCTTTCCAGCTCGTAAGCGGTGTCGAAATGATCTTCGATGGCACGTTTGTTGCGGCCCGTAACGAAGATCATGTGCCGGATGCCTGCGGCGTAGGCTTCCTCCACGGCGTACTGGATCAGCGGTTTGTCGACGATAGGCAGCATTTCCTTGGGCTGGGCTTTCGTCGCAGGCAAGAACCGCGTGCCCAGGCCAGCCACCGGAAAGACCGCCTTGTTAATTTTTGTGACTTTGTTCATCGACTGGCTAAACGTTTACCGCTAAAGTTTGCCCACTTTTCCGGGCGGGAGCCCCTACTATCTGGCCAAACGCCAGAGTTTTTTGTAAGACAAGGACGCATCCGGGTGGACATCTTACTTCTCGAACGTTTGGTACCCGAGGCACTTGCGTGGCTCGAGGCGCGCCATGCCGTCGAGTGCCGCCCCGAACTGGCCGCCGACCCCAGCGCCCTGCGCAAGGCCGCCTACAAGGCCCAAGCCGTTGTCCTGCCTCGCAAAATCGTCGTCACCAAGGAATTCCTGGATTTCGCGCCGATGCTCAAGGCAGTGGCGCGCATGCATGTGGGTACCGACAACACCGACCTGGAGGCCTGCCGCGAGCGCCAGGTGCGCGTGATCCAGGCCACCACGGCCAACGTCCGCTCTAACGCCGAATACCTGCTGGCCAGCCTGCTGCTCTTGTACCGGCGTGGCATCGGCTCGTCGCTGATCGGTGACCGGCACGCCGATATCCGCCTGGGCCGTGAGCTCAATGGCAGCGTGGTCGGCATCTTCGGCTTGGCGCCGACGGCGCATGCCCTGGCCCTGATGCTGCATGCGCTGGGCGCCAAGCTGATTGGCTATGACCCGGCGGTGCATCACACCGCGCCGATCTGGAGCCGCCTGCAAATTCAGCCCGTCAGCCTGCAGGAGATGATGGCCCGCGCAGACGCCGTTTCGGTCCAGGTGATGTATGCGTCGCGCTACCACGGCTTCATCAACGACAAGATGCTGGCGCATTGCAAGCCCGGCCAGATCTGGGTGGGCATCAGCCGCTCGCACCTGTTCGACCCCGATGCCTTGGCCAAGGCGCTGATCGACGGCCGCATCGAAGCCTGCATGCTCGACGGGGCGGAAGCGGGCTTCGCCACCAAGGGCACGCCGCTGCACGAACTGAACAACCTGTTCCTCACGCCGCGCCTGGGTTCGCACACGCGCGAGTCGCGGCTGCGAGCCAGCTGGTATGTGGCCCACCGCATCCACGAGACGCTGGCCGCCCCGCGCGCGGCCATCAGCCAATTGGATCAGCTCTCCAGCGCGCCAATGGGGCTCGACCTGCCCAGCGGCGGCGGCCACACGCCGCAATTCATCATTCGATGAGGCGGCCCTCCCGGGCTTGAGCCGGGATCCTTGCCTCGCTAACCAAGACGCGCCAGCTGGTCGCGCAACTTGGCCAGCGTGGCCGTGAAGTTCGCGATCCGTTTGCGTTCCTGCTCGATCACGGCCGGCGGCGCCTTCGCGACGAAAGCTTCATTGGCCAGCTTGCCGCTGGCTTTGGCCAGTTCGCCTTCGATCCGCGAGACTTCCTTGCCGATGCGTGCCTTTTCGGCGGTCACGTCGATTTCCATGTAAAGGCACATCCGCGCCTCGCCGACCACTGCGACCGGTGCGGCCTTCGCTGCCGCGGCCCAGAGCCCCTCGTCGTCGAACACCTTCACCTCGCTCAGCTTGGCCAGTGCCTGCAGCACCGGCGCCGCTTGGCGCATGAACGCAGCGTCGCCCAGCACATAGGCCGGCAGCCTGGTACCAGGCGAGACGTTCATCTCACTGCGCAGGGTGCGACAGGCGTCAACGATGCCCTTCAGCCGCGCCACATAGGCTTCGGCTTCAGGGTTGACGGCGGCGCTGTTGGTCGCGGGATAGGGCGCGATGCTGATCGATTCGCCCGTCTTCCCGGCCACCGGCGCCACGGTTTGCCACAGCTCCTCGGTGATGAAAGGGATCACCGGATGGGCGAGACGAAGAATCGCTTCGAGCACGCGAATCAGCGTGCGGCGGGTGCCGCGCTGCTGCCTCGCGTCGCCAGTCTGGATCTGCACCTTCGCGATCTCCAGGTACCAGTCGCAGAACTCGTCCCACACGAACTGGTAAATGGTGTTGGCCACGTTGTCCAGGCGATATTCGGCAAAACCCCTGGCGACATCTGCCTCGGCACGCTGAAGCGTGGAGACGATCCAGTGATCGGCTTCGGTCAGCGCGCTGTCCTGCTCGGCCAGGTCCTGGCCTTCGCAATTCATCAGGACGAAGCGCGTCGCGTTCCAGAGCTTGTTGCAGAAGTTGCGATAGCCCTCGCAGCGCTTGGCGTCGAAGTTGATGCTGCGGCCGAGCGACGCCAGCGAAGCGAACGTGAAGCGCAGCGCATCTGCGCCGAACGCGGGAATGCCCTCGGGGAATTCCTTCTCGGTGTTCTTTCGAACGACGGGCGCCGTCTCGGGCCTGCGCAGGCCGGTGGTGCGTTTTTCCAGCAGCGGCGCGAGCGAAATGCCGTCGATCAGGTCGACCGGATCCAGCACGTTGCCCTCGGACTTGCTCATCTTCTTGCCGTGCGAATCGCGCACCAGGCCGTGGATGTACACATGCCGGAACGGCACCTGGCCGGTGAAGTGCGTCGTCATCATGATCATCCGGGCGACCCAGAAGAAGATGATGTCGTAGCCCGTCACCAGAACCGACGAAGGCAAGTAGAGGTCGAGGTCCTTGGTCTTCGCGGGCCAGCCCAGCGTGGAGAAAGGCACCAGCGCCGAGGAGTACCAGGTGTCCAGCACGTCTTCGTCCCGGCGCAGCTGCTTGCCTGGCGCCTGGGCTTGCGCCTCTTCTTCGTTGCGCGCCACATAGGTCTTGCCGTCGTCGTCGTACCACGCCGGGATCTGGTGGCCCCACCAGAGCTGGCGCGAGATGCACCAGTCCTGGATGTTGTTCATCCACTGGTTGTAGGTGTTGACCCAGTTCTCGGGCACGAACGTCACCGCGCCGGATCGCACGGCCTCGATCGCCTTGCCGGCGATCGACTTGCCGGTGGGGTCCTTGTCGCTGACCTTGCTCATGGCGACGAACCACTGGTCCGTCAGCATCGGCTCGATGACTTGCCCGGTGCGCTCGCAGCGCGGCACCGTCAGCTTGTGCTTCCTGGTTTCCACCAGCAGGCCCAGGGCCTCGAGGTCGGCCACCACCTGCTTGCGGGCCACGAAACGATCCAGGCCGCGGTATTTTTCCGGCGCGTTCTCGTTGATCTTCGCGTCCAGCGTCAGCACGCCCATGATCGGCAGATTGTGGCGCTGGCCTACGGCGTAGTCGTTGGCGTCGTGCGCGGGCGTGACCTTCACCACACCGGTGCCGAATTCCTTGTCGACATACTCGTCGGCGATGACCGGGATGTCGCGGTCGCAAAGCGGCAGGCGCACGAACTTGCCGACCAGGTGCTGGTAGCGCTCGTCTTCGGGATGGACCATCACGGCGACGTCGCCGAGCATGGTTTCAGGTCGCGTCGTCGCCACCGTGAGCGCGCCCGAGCCGTCCACGAGCGGATAGCTGATGAACCAGAGGAAGCCGTCCTCCTCTTCGCTCACCACCTCCAGGTCACTCACGGCGGTCTTGAGTTCCGGGTCCCAGTTCACCAAGCGCTTGCCGCGATAGATCAGGCCCTGCTCGTACAGCCGCACGAAAGTCTCCGTCACGACCTGCGACAGCCCTTCGTCCATCGTGAAGTACTCGTGCGACCAGTCCACGCTGTCGCCCATGCGGCGCATCTGCGTGGTGATGGTGTTGCCAGACTTTTCCTTCCACTCCCAGACCTTGGCGACGAAATTCTTGCGGCCCAGATCGTGGCGCGATTGCCCTTGCTCCTGCAGCTGGCGCTCCACCACGATCTGGGTGGCGATACCGGCATGGTCGGTGCCCGGCACCCACAGCGTGTTGAAACCCCGCATGCGGTGGTAGCGCGTCAGGCTGTCCATGATCGTCTGGTTGAACGCATGGCCCATGTGCAGCGTCCCGGTCACGTTGGGTGGCGGCAATTGGATGCAAAAAGAAGGTTCGTCCCTGGCCTCACCGGTGCCGCGGTAACCCGCTCTCGCATAGCCGCGCTCCTCCCACAACGGGCCCCATTTGGCCTCGATGGCGGCGGGCTCGAAGGACTTGGAAAGGCTGTTGAGGCCGGGTTGCTGGGGCGTGTCGCTCATGGCTCGAAGGAAAAACGGCACCCGCGGGTGCCGTTGGATGACCGGGTGGGAAAGGCCCGATTTTACTTGGGCAGCTGGCGCGCCGCTTCGATGCACTCCTCGAGCACCTTCGCGTCCCCGACCTGGTTGGCCAGCAGCAGGATCAGGCGGGCGTTGAGCAGCTCCGACTGTTCCTTGGAAAGCCCCTGGTGGGCGTCCAGCAGCCGTTCATAGAATCCGTCGGCGTCCTGCAGGTGCAGCGCGGTCTTCATCATTCGCTTTCTCCCATGACACCCATGGCTTGCGCGAGGGCCTGGACGAGCGCCGCATCCACGCTCTCGCCGGTAGCGGCGACGTAGCTGTCGGGCCGCACCAGGGCCCAGGCGTGACCGAAGACGTGGCAGGCGCCCTGCAGGTGGCCTTGTGGATCGCGCACATGCTCCAGCGCGGCCGCGCGATCCTCGGCGCCCAGCACCTGGACACAGCGCAGCGGGGCGGTTTCGGACAGCATTTGAAGCCTTTGCAGCGCCTGCGCGGTTGCGTCGCCGAACAGCAGCAGGAGCAGGCGGCCGTCGGCCCACTGCAGCAGGTCATTCACCGTGCCCATTGCCCCGTCTTCCCAAAGGAACCCCACGTTCTGCACCGACTTCCCGCCGGTGGCATGGCAGGCACTGGAGCGCGTGTACGGATTGGCGATGGCCATCCGCCCGGTATTGACGAGCTGCCGGGCGAAGACGTGCTGCCGGGCCAAGCCAAGCGCGGCATCACGGAACAGCCGTTCGACGCCGTCGGCGGGCCGCAGGAAGCGCGCGGTGCGATTGGTCACGCTGACGTTCTGCAATGCCGCCTCGTGCCGCTCCTCGTTGTAGCTGTCCAGCAGCGCGGGTGCCGCGCGTCCCTTCATCACGGCCGCCAGTTTCCAGGCGAGATTGTCGGCATCGGCCACGCCGGTGTTGCCGCCGCGCGCACCGAACGGGCTCACCACCTTGGCCGAGTCGCCCATGAAGAAGACCCGGCCGTGCCGCATCCGGTCGATGCATTCGCTGCGGTAAGCGTAAGGGCCGACCCAGACGATCTCGATCTCGCAATCCGCGCCGAACTGCCGCGCCAAACGCTCGCGCACCACCTCTTCCCGGCTCACATCCTGCGGATCGGCCTCGGGCGGCATCTGGTAGTCGATGCGCCAGACGTCGTCGCCCATCAGGTGCTGCCAGACCGCGCGGTTCTCGTTGAACGGCGCCTCCACCCAGGTGTGGCGCTCGACCGGCGGGTGGCGGGTGAAGCGCACGTCGGCGATGCACCAGCGGTCATCCCCTTTTTTCGCCGTGACCGTCGCGCCGGCCCAGGCGCGAAACGGGCTGTGCGAGCCGGTCGCGTCGACCACGTGATCGGCGCGCATCTGGTAGTCGCCGGCCGGCGTGGTCACGGTCAGTGTCGCGCTCTCGTTGTTCTGCTCGAAGGCGATGACGCGATTGCACCAGCGCAATTGCACATGCCCGAGCTCCCGGATGCGATCGACCAGGAAGCCTTCGATGTAGAACTGCTGGATGTTGATGAAAGGTGGCTGGCTCGACAGGTTGTAGGCGCTTTGCTGGCGCAGGTCGAACGAATACACCTCGTCCTTGCCCGCGAAGGTGCGCCCCACGCTCCACTGGATGCCCTTGGCAGCGATGCGCTCGTACACGCCCAGCCGCTGAAAGATCTCGAGCGATTTCTGCGTGTAGCAGATGCCGCGCGAGGACGCGCCCTTGACGCCGACCGTGTTGTCCTCGTCCAGCAGCACTGCCGCAATGCCGTAGCGGGCTAGCGCGCAGGCCATCGTCAGGCCGGCCAGCCCGCCGCCAACGATGACGATGGGATGATGGCTCACCTGGCCGGAGCGGATTTCGGGCGGCTCGGCGAACGGATACTCGGGCAACACGTAGCCGCCGCCCTGCGTGAACTCGTAGCTGTTGGTCAGTGCGGTTTGCGCGTAGCCGGCCGCCATGAAGTCTCCTGTCGCTTGGACCGAGTCTATTTCCTGGCGCCGACTTCGGGGCGGTCGTTCTGCTGGGGCTTGAGCGGGTCCCCCGCCTTGCCCGCCGCGCGATCCTCGCGCCACTGCTGCTTGCGGTTTGTCCATTCGGCCAGCCGGGCATGCGCGGTCTTGCTTTCCTGCAGCATCTGGAATTCATCGGCCAGCTGGGCCGTCAACTCCATCCGCACCCCGTTCGGGTCGAAAAAATAGATGCTGTGGAAGATGTGATGGTCGGTGATGCCGAGCACCTCCACACCATGGGCTTCCAGCCGCTTCTTCATGTCCAGCAAGGCCTGCTGAGAATCGACGCGAAACGAAATGTGGTTGACCCAGGCAGGTGTATTCGGCGAGGGCAAGGCCGCTTCGTCGTTGCCGAGATCGAAGAACTCGATGAACGAGCCGTCCTGCAAGCGGAAGAAAAAGTGGGTGTAGGGGCAATACTCGCCAGTGCTCGGCACATGGTCGCTCTGGATGATGTGGTACAGCGGCAAGCCCAGGATGTCTTCGTAAAAGTGGCGGGTTTCCTCGGCGTCCCTGGCCCGGTAGGCGAAGTGGTGCAGCTGATGAATGGGAGGGGGCGCCGGCAGGGCGCGTGCATGGTTGAGGACGGCAGCCATAGGGTTCCTGAGATTTACTAATGCGTAATGCATTTACTATAACGTAATTCACGCCCGAGGCCGCGTGCCGTCGCGGTACTTTCCTGATACACTATCGATATCATATATTCGATAGCTTTAAACAATTAATCGCATAGCCGCGGCCAATTAGACGCGGCCTTCCAACGGGTCTAATCTTCGAAGGTCTTTGACCCTGTTCAAGGCGACGAAACGTTTCATCAACCCAACTAGGAGATTTCCAAATGGCAGCACTCAAAGGCTCCAAGACGGAAGAAAACCTGAAGGCCGCCTTCGCCGGCGAATCCCAGGCCAACCGCCGTTACCTGTATTTCGCAAACAAGGCGGACGTCGAAGGCCAGAACGACGTGGCGGCGCTGTTCCGCTCCACGGCAGAAGGCGAAACCGGCCATGCTCACGGCCACCTGGAATGGCTCGAGCAGTGCGGCGACCCGGCCACCGGCCTGCCGATCGGCCCGACCCGCGACAACCTGAAGGCCGCCGTGGCCGGTGAAACCCACGAGTACACCGACATGTACCCGGGCATGGCCAAGACGGCGCGCGATGAAGGCCATGACGAAGTCGCCGATTGGTTCGAGACGCTGGCGAAGGCCGAGCGTTCGCACGCCAACCGCTACATCAAGGCGTTGAACGAACTGGTCGATTGAGAAGCGTTTTTTGAACGCAGAGGGCGCAGAGGTTGCGCAGAGAGCGCAGAGGTTCACTGAATTGTCCTGCGACCTCTGCGTATTCTCTGCGTCCTCTGCGTTCAAGAAGACATTGACGCGCCAACCAACAACAGGGCAGCACAGTTCATGGCAACAGAAGGCAATCTGCAAGCTCCCACGCGGCATCCGATCGATTGGAAAGGTCCGGACTACTACGACGAGGAAAAGACCTTCCACGAGCTCGAGCGAATCTTCGACATCTGCCATGGCTGCCGCCGCTGCGTGAGCTTGTGCGGCTCCTTCCCCACCTTGTTCGACCTCGTCGACGAAGGCAAGACCGGCGAAGTGGATGGCGTCGAGAAGAAAGATTTCTGGAAGGTGGTCGACCAGTGCTACCTGTGCGACCTGTGCTACATGACCAAATGCCCCTACGTGCCGCCGCACGAGTGGAACGTCGACTTTCCGCACACCATGCTGCGTGCCAAGGCGATCAAGTTCAAGAAGGGCGAGGTCAGCTTCGGCGAGAAATTCCTGTCGTCCACCGATGTGCACGGCCAGTTCGCGGGCATTCCGATCGTCGTGCAGCTGGCCAATGCGGTGAACCAGACCAAGCCGGCTCGCGCGGCGATGGAGAACCTGCTCAACGTCGACCGCAATGCGTGGCTGCCGGCGCTGGCGACCCGCAAGTTCCGCTCCGGTGCGCCGAAGTCGAAGGACTTCGCGATCAAGGATGGCGCCAAGACGCCCGGCAAGGTCGCGATCTTTGCGACCTGCTACGTCAACTACAACGAGCCCGGCATCGGCCACGACCTGCTCAAGCTGCTGGACCACAACGAGGTGCCCTACGTCCTCGTGACCAAGGAAAAATGCTGTGGCATGCCCAAGCTGGAGCTGGGAGACCTGGAGTCGGTCGACGACAGCAAGAAGGCGAACATCCCGGTGTTGGCGAAATACGCCAAGGAAGGCTATGCCATCCTCACGGCGGTGCCCAGCTGCACCCTGATGTTCAAGCAGGAATTGCCCCTGATGTATCCCGGCGACGCGGATGTGCAGGCTGTCAAGGAAGCCATGTGGGACCCCTTCGAATACCTGATGCAGCGCAAGCGCGACGGGCTGCTCAAGACCGATTTCAGCCAGCCCCTGGGCAAGGTGAGCTACCACGTCCCTTGTCACAGCCGTGTGCAGAACATTGGCCGCAAGACCGAGGAAATGCTCAAGATGATTCCCGGCACCTCGGTGCAGACCAACGAGCGCTGTTCGGGGCATGCGGGCACGTTCGGCGTGAAGAAGCAGTTCCATGAGCAGGCAATGAAGATCGGCAAGCCGCTCTTCAAGCGGATGTCCGAGCACCCCGACGGCGGGCTGCCCGACTACATCAGCTCCGACTGTCCCTTGGGCGGCCACCACATCGACCAAGGGTTCGACCGCAACGCGCTGGGCACCCCGAAGCTGGAGCACCCGCTGAGCCTGGTCCGAATGGCCTACGGCCTGAAGTAGCGAAAACAATCATGCAACTCACCGGAAAAATCACCCGCGACAACTTGATGACGCTGGAGGCGTACAGCAAGTACCGCAAGGCACACAAGGGCGACGTCATCGCGCACCGCAAGTTGCGCAGCGTACCGCTGGGCGATCACGTCACGCTGCAGTTCGAAAGCGAGATGACCATCCGCTACCAGATCCAGGAGATGCTGCGTGTCGAGAAGATCTTCGAGGAAGAAGGGATCGACCAGGAGATCGAATCCTATGTTCCCCTGATGCCGGACGGCGCCAACTGGAAGGCCACGATGATGATCGAGTACCCCGACGAGAACGAGCGCCGGCGCGAGCTGGCCCGCTTGATCGGGGTGGAGGACCGCATGTTCGTCGAGGTGGAAGGCCATGAGCGCGTCTATGCGATCGCCGACGAGGACATGGATCGCGAGAACGACGAGAAAACCTCGGCCGTGCACTTCGTGCGTTTCGAGTTCACGCCGCAGATGGTGTCGGCGGTGAAGGCAGGCGCCAGCGTCAAGCTCGGCTGCGACCACCGCAACTATCCGGCGCACACGACGATCGCGCCAGAAACACTGGCCTCGCTGGCCGGCGACCTGCGTTAGCCGCGGCCCCGCCGGGGCTGGTCAGCCACCCAGGTACGCCCCCCCGTTGACGTGAATCGTTTGCCCCGTTGTGAAGCGTGCGCCGTCGCCTGCCAGCCAGAGGACGGCCCCCGCTATTTCATCGGGATGTCCGCGTCGCCCCAACAGCGGCGCGTGGCTCGCGTGGTGTTTTGGCGCAGGCCTGGCGCGGGCGGTGTCCATCATCCCCGGTGACACGCAATTGACGGTTACGCCGTGCGGCGCGAACTCGTGGGCGAGTGCGCGCGTCAGTCCCGCGAGCGCTGCCTTGGCCGCCACCACGTGGGCCCGGTTGGCCGCCCCGGTGCTGGCGGTCATCCCGCCGATGTTGATGACGGCCCCGGCGGGACTCTTGCACAACCAGGAGAACGCGGCCTGCGTGCAATGAAACGCGCCGTCGACGGTGACATCGAAAGCCTCGCGCCAATCGGCGTAGCTGAGATCGGCAAAGCCCGCCTCGTGCCGCACCGCCGCGTTGTTGACCAGGATGTCCAGCGCGCCAAAGCGGGCTGTCACGGCGACCAGCATCGCGTCCACGTCGCCCCTGCGGGTCACGTCGGCCTGCACCAGCAAAGCTTCGCCGCCGAGGGCGGCGATCTCATCGACAACCGACTGCCCTTCCCCGAGGCTGGCGCGTACGTTCACCGCGACTTTCGCACCATCGCGTGCCAGGGCAAGCGCGATGGCGCGTCCGATGTTGCGGCCCGCGCCGGTGACGAGGGCAACCCTTGCGGGCAAGGTGCGCGTTGCCATCAGCCTTGCAAGCTCGAAAGATCGGGCGATCTGGCCGCCGGCAGCTCGCGCAGCGCGGCCAGCGCAGCGTCGGCTTGAGCCCGGTTCCAACCGCCATAGGCGCAGTTGGCATGGTATTTGGCCAAAAGATCGGCCGCCGGCAGCGGTTCGTCCACGCCGCCGCGAAAGTGGTCCTGGCGCGCCTCCCGCACCGCACCGCCACGCAACGTCACCTTGACATGTCCGGTGAAG
Source organism: Ramlibacter sp. (assembly GCA_028292245.1). Classification (GTDB taxonomy): domain Bacteria; phylum Pseudomonadota; class Gammaproteobacteria; order Burkholderiales; family Burkholderiaceae_C; genus Ramlibacter. The sequence goes on along the minus strand of JAQGMS010000256.1, from coordinate 7,538 downwards.
CGATTGGGGTAGGGATTGTCCGGGTCGATCACGTACCGGACCCGCGAGGCCAGCGCGCGCACGGCCGGGTCGTGAACCACGGCGTCTTCGTATTCGGCCAAACCGGCGTCGCCCCGCAAGAAGCCCACTGCAATCGCGTAAGGCACGCTGAACTTGGCGGCATAGCCATTGGGCGGCGCTTGTTTGCCGGCCAGCGGCTCCCAGAGGCGATGCACGATGCCTTCGGCCGTCTCGCATTCGATCGACTCGATCTGCGCAGGCTGCAGACCTTCAGCTACCAGCTTGCGCGCGCAATCGATGAACGGGTGCGCCATGGTGCCGCACGCATAGGGCTTGAAGGCGATGTCCGCAGCGAGCCATCGCTTGCCCAGGCCGTCGAGCATGGCCGGAAAGTCGCCGCTGCGGGTATTCGCAAAGGCATGGAAGAAGCCGTGCTCTCCCTCCAGCACGGTGCGCGGGCCGGTGAAGCCGGCCTGGGCCATGCGAGCGGCCCGATAACCCGCTTGAGCCGCCCAGCCGGGATGCATGCGCTTGGTCCACGCACCTTCCGCCAGGTACTCGATGATGCCGCCGGCCATGCTGCCCGCGATGCCAATCGCGTTGACCCACTGCGCGGCGGGCAAGCGCATCGCACTGGCGACACCCGCGGCGCCGCCGAGCGCCCCGAACACCGCCGTCGGATGGAAGCCGGCCTGGTGAACCCGTTTCGGGGCCACGAGGCACAGGCGGCACATCACCTCGCAGCCGATCGCGACACCCGAGATGAAGTCCGCCCCGGACAACCCATGCTGCTCGGTGGCCGCCAGAACGGCGGGAACGATCACCGCGCCCGCGTGGATCGGCCCGCCCTCGAACGTGTCGTCGTAGTCCTCCCCGTGCGCGGCGGTGCCGTTGCATAGGGCGGCAGTGGCGGGGTTGAAGTTGCCTGAATGGCCGATCAGGGTGCAGGCGCCCGCCTCGCCGGTCGCGCGCAGGGCGGCCTGCACATAGTCCGCGCGCCGGGCCGCAACGCAGATCCCGGCCAGGTCCATCAACAAGACGTCGCACATCTGCCGCACGCTCCGGGGAACCGCGGGCTCGCCCGCAAAGGCCTCGGCAAGTTTTTCCGACACGGACATGGCGTGCGCTCCCATCGTCAATCGCCCACGATCTTGTTGGCTCGCGCGACGTTCGTCCAATGCGCGATCTCCGCGGCAATGTAGGCGCCGAACTGCCCGGGCGTCATGGGCATGACATCGAGCGCCTCGCCCGAGAACTTGTCGCGCAAGTCCGGCAGCGCCAGCATCTTGTTGATCTCCTCGTTGAGAAGCCGTGTGATTGGTGCGGGCATCCTGGCCGGCCCGACGATGCCGTACCAGGTCAGTCCCTCGAAGTGATCGTATCCCGATTCCTTGAACGTCGGCACTTGCGGCAGCAAGGGATGGCGGCTCGCGCCTGTCACGGCCAATGGCTTCATGGCGCCGCTGCGCACATGTGGCAGCCCGGCCGAGAGCCCCGGAAAGATGGCCTGCACCTGGCCGCCGACCAGGTCGGTGAATGCCTGGCCGATGCTGCGGTACGGCACCGCGAGGCTGCTGAATCCGGCCGCGTACTTGAACTGCTCCATCACCAGGTGGTTGAGGGTGCCTTTACCGGACGTGCCGTAGTTGACCTTGTCCGGATACTTGCGTGCATAGGCGACAAACTCGGCCAGAGTATCGACCGGCAGTGCGGGGCTGGCCACCAGCAGGTTGGGTGTGCCGCCGATCATCGCAATGGGCGTGAAGTCCCGGATGGCGTCATAGGGCACCTTGCGCACGGCCGGATTGGTCGCGTGGGTAGCCACGTACCCGATCATCAAGGTGTAGCCGTCGGGAACTGCGCGCGCAGTGGCTTGCGCAGCGATCGAGCCGCCCGCACCGGCTTGGTTCTCGATCACGAAGCTCTGGCCCATCGCGCGCCCGAGCCGGTCGGCCACGATCCGTCCCACCAGGTCCACGCCGCCACCTGGCGCTTGCGGGGCGATGATCTTGACGGGCCGGTTCGGGTACGTTGCCCGCGCGCCTGCCCGCGCCGCGCGCCCAGCCAGCAGGATCAGCAGGAGTTCTCGGCGCAGGGGAGCCATGGCGATGCCCGGCGTCAGGCAGGCGAAAACAGGTCCACGCGGTCTGTGATGATGCCGTCGGTGCCCAGGTCCAGCAGGCGCCTTGCCGCCCATTCGTCGTTGACCGTGTAGCTCAGGCACCTGAAGCCGGCGCTCCTGGCCTGCGCCACGCTGCTCTTGTCCCACAGTGCGTGATTGCAGACGACCGCAACGCACTCCAGCGAGAGCGCTGTCTCGAGCCATCCTTTCCACAGCGAGTCGAGAAGCAGGCCCCGCGGCAGATTCGCGGCGGTGGCCAGCGCACCTTCCAGCGCCTCGGGTTCGAACGACGTCAGCAGGGGCGGCACCGGCGCGTTGTTCCAAAGACGGTCCGCGTGGCGCGCCACGACTTCGCCCGTGCGGCGCCCGGCGCCCGGCGTCGGCTTGATCTCGATGTTCAGGAAATGGCCGTTGGCCAGGCAGAAACGGCTGATGTTTTCCAGCGTGGGCAGCGGCTCTCCCGCATAGCCGCGCGAATGCCAGCCGCCCGCATCCAGCCGGGCCAGTTCGCTCCACGGGTGGTCGCCTGCGACGTCACTTGCGGCGTTGCCGAAAATCTCGCGGCCATTGGTGGTGCGCACCAGCGTGCTGTCATGCAGCAGGAACGGCACGCCGTCGGCCGACAACTTCGCGTCGCATTCGAACATGCGATAACCGTGTTCGGCTCCCAGCCGGAAAGCCGCCAGTGTGTTCTCGGGCGCCAGCTTGCCGGCGCCGCGATGCGCGACCCAGCGCGGATACGGCCAGCCTTCCACTACATCCTCTTGCCGGTGGCGCTATCGAACCAGTGGACCCGGTCTTCGCGCGGCAGCACGTGGATGGTCGAGCCGGGCGGCGGCACCGGCTGGTTCTCTTCGCTGCGCACGATCACCTGCTCGGTACCCAGGCGGCCGTAGATCAAGCGCTCGGCGCCCAGCAGCTCGGTCGTCTCCACATGCAACGCCCAGCCGCTGGAGCCGACATCCAGGTGCTCGGGCCGGATGCCCATGGTGCTGCGCGCCCGCGCGCCCGGCGCGTTCATCAGCAGGTTCATCGGCGGCGAGCCGATGAAGCTGGCCACGAAAGTGGAGGCCGGCCGGTGATACACCTCTTCGGGCGTGCCGAACTGCTCCATCACGCCCGCGTTCATCACGATCATGCGCTGGGCCAGGGTCATTGCCTCGACCTGGTCATGCGTGACGAAAAGGGATGTGATGCCCAGTTCGCGGTGCAGTTTCTGGATTTCGATGCGCGTCTGGGCGCGCAGCTTGGCGTCGAGGTTGGACAGGGGCTCGTCGAACAGGAACACCTGGGGCTGGCGGACGATGGCGCGGCCCATGGCCACACGCTGGCGCTGCCCGCCGGAGAGTTCGCGCGGCTTGCGGTCGAGCAGATGGCCCAGCTCCAGAATGCCGGCCGCCTTGTCGACCCGGGTCTTTATTTCGGGGACCGGGACTTTCTTGATCTTCAGGCCATAAGCCATGTTGTCGAACACGGTCATGTGCGGATAAAGGGCGTAGTTCTGGAACACCATGGCGATGTCGCGCTCGGCCGGTTCCAGGTTGTTGACCACGCGGTCGCCGATCCGGATGTCACCGCCGGAGATCTCCTCGAGGCCGGCCACCATGCGCAGCAGTGTGGACTTGCCGCAGCCCGACGGGCCGACGATGACGATGAATTCGCGGTCCGCGATTTCGGCGTTGACGCCATGAATCACCTGGTTCGCCTTCGGCCCATGGCCGTAGCGTTTGACGACGTCTTTGAGGGTGATGGATGCCATGAGTTGTCTTTACTTTTCGGTGTCGACCAGTCCCTTGACGAACCAGCGCTGCATGAAGATCACGACGATCGCAGGAGGGATCATCGCCATGATCGCCGTTGCCATCACGATGTTCCACTCGTTGCCCGAGTCGCCGCCCGCGATCATGCGTTTGATGCCGACCACCACCGGGTACATATCTTCACTGGTGGTCGCGAGCAGCGGCCACAGGTACTGGTTCCAGCCGTAAATGAACTGAATCACGAACAGCGCCGCGATCGAGGTCTTGGACAGCGGCAGCAGGATGTCCCAGAAGAAGCGCATCGGCCCGGCGCCGTCGATCCGCGCGGCCTCTGCGAGTTCCTCGGACACCGTCAGATAAAACTGCCGGAAGAGGAAGGTGGCGGTCGCCGAGGCGATCAGCGGGATCGTCAGGCCTGCGTAGCTGTTGAGCATGCCGAGATCGGAGACGACCTTGTAGGTCGGCAGGATGCGCACCTCGACTGGAAGCATCAGCGTCACAAAGATGGCCCAGAAGAACACGTTGCGAAACGGGAATCGAAAGTACACCAGCGCGAACGCCGACAGCAGCGACACGGCGATCTTTCCGAACGCGATCACCAGCGCCGTGACGAGGCTGACCCACATCATCCGGCCCACCGGCGCGTTCGAACCGGCGCCGCCCCCATGGCCGGTCAGCGCAGCGCTGTAGTTGTCCCAGAAGTGGCCGCCGGGCAGCAACGGCATCGGCGCCTGCACGATCTCCTGCGAGGTGTGCGTCGAGGCGACGAAAGCAAGGTAGATCGGGAACGCAACAATCAGCATCCCGAGGATCATCACGGCGTGGGCCAGCAGGCCCATCGTGGTGCGTCGCTCGACCATCAGTAGTTCACTTTCTTCTCGACGTACCGGAACTGCAGTACCGTGAGCGCGATGACGATCAGCATCAGCACGACCGACTGCGCAGCCGAACTGCCGATGTCGCCCCCCTTCACGCCGTCCTGGTAGACCTTGTAGACCATGATCACGGTGTCGCGGCCCGGGCCGCCGCTAGTGGTGGCGTCGATGATCGCGAAGGTATCGAAGAACGCGTAGACCATGTTGATGACGAGCAGGAAGAACGTCGTTGGCGTCAGCAGCGGGAACTGGATCGACCAGAAGCGCCGCCACGGGCGCGCGCCGTCGATGGACGCCGCCTCGATCAGCGACTTGGGGATCGATTGCAAGCCCGCGACGAAGAAGAGGAAGTTGTAGGAGATCTGCTTCCACACGGCTGCGGCGACGATCAGCGACATCGCGTGCGTGGAGTTCAGCAGGTGGTTCCACTCGAAGCCGAAAAATCGGGCCAGGCCATAAGACACGACGCCGATCGACGGCGAAAACATGAACACCCAAAGCACGCCCGCCACCGCTGGCGCGACGGCGTACGGAACGATCAGCATGGTGCGGTAGAGCGTGGTGCCCCTGATCACACGGTCGGCAAAGACCGCCAGCATCAGCGACAGCGCGATGCCCAGCACTGCGACCAGGATCGAGAAGATCGCAGTGGTCTTGAACGACTCGAGGTAGGCGGAGTCGCCGAAGAGCAGCTTGAAATTTTCCAGCCCGGCCCATTCGGTGGAGAGCCCGAAGCTGTCCTGCACCTGCACCGATTGCAGCACCGCCTGCGCTGCCGGCCAGAAGAAAAATACCGCAATGATGAGTACCTGCGGGGCCAGCAGGACCCAGGGCAACCAGGCAGAAGTGAAGCGAACTCGTTTTTCCATGGGGCTGGGATTCAGTGAACGGGCCGACCGCGCCGTTCGACGGCGGGGCCGGCTCGGTCAGTATGCGGCCTCTCGGTCAGAGAGCGGATGCCTTGCTGGCCTTCTCGAAGCGCTCGAGTTGCTCGTTGCCGCGTTTCATCGCGGCCTCCAGGGCCTCTTTCGGCTCCTTCTTGCCGGCCCAGATCGCCTCCGTCTCTTCGTCAAGGATGGTGCGGATCTGGACGAAGTTGCCCAGGCGGATGCCGCGCGACTTGTCGGTCGTCTTGCGGATCATCTGCGTCACCGCCACGTCGGTGCCGGGCTTCTCCTTGTAGAAGCCCGACTTCTCGGTCAGTTGGTACGCGGCCATCGTGATCGGCAGGTAGCCGGTGCGCTTGTGGCTGGCCGATTGCACATCGGGATTGGACAGGTATTTGAAGAACTCGGCCACGCCCTTGTACTCGGCCGCCTTCTTGCCCTGCATCACCCACAGGCTGGCGCCGCCGATCGCGGTGTTCTGCGGCGTACCGGCGACATCCGGGTAGTAGGGCAGCGCCGACAGGCCGTAGGCGAACTTCGCACCCCTGGCGACGTCGGCATAGGAGCCGGACGAGCCGGTGAACATCGCGCACTCGCCGGAAACGAACGATGGCACCGCCACGCTGGCGCGGCCCTTGTAGACGAACAACCCCTGCTTGGCCATGTTCGAGAGGTTCTCGAAGTGGCGCAGGTGCAGCGGCGAGTTGAACGCCAGCCGCGCGCTCGGGCCGCCGAAGCCGTTGTTCTGGGTCGCGAACAGCGTGTTGTGCCAGAGCGAGAAGCTCTCGAGGTGCACCCAGCTCATCCAGCTCGTGGTGTACGGGCACTTGCTGCCATTGGCCTTGAGCTTGGCCGCGGCGAGCGTCACTTCGGGCCAGGTTGTCGGAGCCTTGTTCGGGTCCAGGCCGGCGGCCTTGAAGGCGTCCTTGTTGTAATAGAAGATGGTTGTCGAGCTGTTGAACGGGAACGACATCATCTCGCCGCTGGGCGCCGTGTAATAGGCAGAGACTGCCGGTACATAGGACTTCGGATCGAAGGCGACCCCGCTTTGCTTCATCACTTCGCCAACCGGCTTCACGGCTCCCTTGGCGGCCATCATCGTGGCAGTGCCGACCTCGAACACCTGCAGGATCGCAGGCGCGTTGCCGGCGCGAAAGGCGGCCATCGCGGCCACCATCGATTCGTCGTAGTTGCCCTTGAAGGTGGCGACGATCTTGTAGTCCTTCTGGCTCGCGTTGAAATCTTTCGCCAGATCGTTGACCCATTCGTTCAGGCCCCCGGTCATCGAGTGCCACCACTGGATTTCAGTTTGGGCGTGGACGCCCAGCGAACAGGCGGCGAGAAGGGCGGCCGCACACAGCTTCAGTTTCATGGGAACTCCTATTCGTGGTTTGAAACGCCGAGCGTACAAAGTCTTTGTGACAGCGAATTTGACCGGGCGCGGAGCAACTGGACAAGGGGGGGTTTCCATGAGCCCCGGTGTGCGGCGAGCCGCTGGCGGTGCACCAACAGCCGCATGCTGCACTGCGGTAACATCTTTGGCTGACAGTCTCCAAACGATGAACGCACCCACAACGCTCAACCACCTCATCGCCGCGGTCGACGATGACGCCCCGCGCCTGCGCGAAATTCCGTACAACTACACCTCGTTCTCCGATCGCGAGATCGTGATCCGTTTGCTGGGCGGCCGCGCATGGGAGGTCCTGAACCGATTGCGTGAGGAGCGCCGCACAGGGCGTTCGGCGCGGATGCTGTACGAAGTGCTCGGCGATATCTGGGTGGTTCAGCGCAATCCCTATCTGCAGGACGACCTGCTGGACAACCCCAAGCGCCGCCGGCTGCTGGTGGACGCCTTGCACCACCGGCTGACCGAGGTCGGCAAGCGCCGCACGCC